>JARIFA010000066.1 GCA_031127075.1 Gemmatimonadota bacterium
TGTTGCTGCTCTCCCACGTGACGGTCTGCGCCGTCCCACCCTCCGTGGCGGTCATCTGGACGGGGATCCCCTCGTCGACGCCGATGTAGGAGGGAGAGACCTCGAAGCGGTTGCTGATGTCGGTCGTCTCGTAGCTGTTGTCGACGCAACCCCCAAGGATCGCGACGACACCCAGCGCCGAGAGCCGTGCGACTGTGCGCATCTTCATGAAGCGGGCTCCTGGTGAACGAGAGCACAGGGCAGCGGATTCCGCCCTGTACACGGATACTACGGGAAACTGCGGCAATGATACGACCGCCCTGCCAAGTCGGCAAGACCAAAGCGTGACACGAGATGGACGCATCCGTTACGGCGAACGTAACTGGACGGGGGTTCCATCCGATGGCAGGGGAACCCGGGCCTCCCGTCCGGAGGGCCACCGCACCACCAATCGGAGCGCCCCGTCCCGGCGGGCCAGGACGAGTGCCCCCCCGTCGGTCGACCAGTACCCGTGGCCACCCGACAGCACCCGCGTCGGGCCACGCCAGCCGTCCCCCTCTATATAGATGCGGGCTCCGACCGCCAGCGGGTTCCCACTCCCCCCGACCAGACGCACCACCTGCCCGGGACGCCCACCCTGGTTCCGCCAGAGCATCGTCTCCCCCGCGTTCTGCGCGACTGCGACGTCCGGCCGGCCATCCGCATCGAAATCCGCCACGGCCACGCCGCGCTGGTCCCCGCGGATCGCCACGCCGGACGCCTGCACATCCAACGGGGCGAACCCGCCAGCACCATCCCCCAGGAGCACGAGCCCAACCCCCGCGTCGAATCGCATCGTCGCGATCTCGGTGGCAGAGAAGTTCTGGGCCACGAACAGATCCTCGCGCCCATCCCCATCGAAGTCGGCGACCCCGATCCCGAACGCGGGGGCGAGCTGCGCCGCCGCCGGCAGCGGCACGGCGTCGAAGCGTGATCCACGGTTCCGCAGCACGAGATGGTCGTACGTGGTCGCGCCGATCCGCACCGCCGCGGATGCCGCCGGCCCGAGCACCGCGTCCACATCGGCCGCCGCGAACTCCCGGTACGTCGCGATCCGACGCCGGAGCTCCGGCACCTCGAGTCCGAGCCGCGCGAACGATTCCGTCGGCATCTCGCGCCCGGTGACCGAATCGGCGCGCGCGAAGACGAGCCCCGGCCCCGACGCCCCGAACGGCCCCGTCACCAACAGATGCGGCCGCTCGGCGCTCGCCCCATACGGCAGGTTGCGTCCCCAACTCGTGACCACGAGGTCGAGGCGACCATCGGCGTCGACGTCGATCGCAGCGAGCCCATTCCAGCGACTGCGGATCCCGGAGAGCCCGAGCGCTGCGGTCACGTCGACGAACGCCCCGCCGTCGTTCCGCAGCACGCGCACCGGCCCGAATTCCGTCGCGACCACGAGATCGACTCGCGCATCGCCGACGACATCCACGAGCAACGCCGACGACACGAGCCCGAGTGCGCGCAGCGCGGCGGTGTTCCGCGCGTCGAGCGTGAAGCGGCCGTCTGGCCCACCGCGCCAGAGTGCCGAGGGTGCCGGTGCCGGCCAGAGCCCCGCGATCACACGCGGCGCGACGAAGAGATCGAGCCAGCCGTCCCCATCGACATCCCCCGCCGCGACCGCGCCGATGCTCGCCGTATCGCCCGGGACGAGCGCGACGGGCGCCGCGCCATCCACCGCGACCCCGAGGACGCGCGGCATCGCGAGCGCCGAGTCGGCACTCGGCGCCTCGTAGCTCGACTGGCCGACCGCCATCCGGACCCCACCGCGTCCGTCGCCAACGGGCACGATCGCCGTGAGATCGCCGGCCACCGGCCCCGTGAGCGCCATCGAGCGGAACCGGGCGCCCTCGTTGCGGAGGAGCGTCACGGATCCGCCACGCCCGGCGCCGACGATGAGATCGTCGTCCCCATCGGCATCCGCATCGAGCCAGGCGAGCCCCGGACCGAGCTGGCTCAGTCGTGTCGGGAGCAGGGGCTGCCGCCGGAAGTCGTCGAAGAGCGTCTCGACGTGCTGATGTCCGTCGAGCCGCGCGGTCGCGTCGGCGAAGAGCGCGACAGGCGTGGTGCGCGGCACGGCGTCGGTGCCGGTCGCGTCGACGCCGCCATCGCGGCGCGCGCCCGCCGCCGACTGGCGCACTTCATAGAGCCGGTTCCCTCGCGCCGCCGGCACCTGCGTGACGCGACCATCGGGCCAGCGGACCTCGATCGCGAAGGTCGAATCCGCCGGAGCCGCGAAGACGAGCTGCGCCTCGCTCCCGCTGAGGTAGTAGCCCCCCGCCGTGACCTCACGTGACTGCGCGACACCGGCCGCACCGCGCACCGTCACCACCGCTCCGATCCCGAACCGGTTCCCGCCCACGCCGACCGGCCGCACCGCCACGCGCGGCGCCGTGGCGTCATTGCGATGCACCACCGCCTCGCCGTTGAGGCGCGTCACCACGAGGTCGAGGTCACCGTCGAGATCGAAGTCGGCCATCGCGAGGCCGTGCGAGATCGCCTCGACCGTGCCGATCCCCCAGCCGTCCGGCATCGCGCGAAAGGTGAGATCCCCGTTGTTGCGGAAGATCATGCTCCGGGTCGTGAGCGGCGGGAACTGCCCCTGCTCCTCGTTCCACGGCACGCGGGGGAAGGCGTCGCGGATGCGATCGAAGGTGTCGGCGTCGCGCACGTCCCAACGATGCCCATTCAGCGCGAGGAGGTCCTCCTGCCCATCGAGGTCGACGTCGAGGAAGGCCGAGCCCCAGGTCCAGTCGCTCGCGGCCACGCCGGCGTAGTCGGCCACCTGCGCCCAGGTCCCGTCGCCGCGCGCGATGTGCAGCATGTTGCGCATCCACTGCGGCCGGGTGCCGGTGCGCCCGACCCCCTTCGGGAGCGGCGTATGCGTCGGGATCTCCGTCTGCTGCGCGGCCAGCGTCGGGCTCAGCATATCGGCGGTGAAGAGGTCCACCGCGCCGTCGCGGTTCACGTCGCCGAAGTCGACGGACATACAGGTGTTGCTCGTTGCACTGAGCGCGGGCTCGGGGACGAGCTGAAAGCCGCCGGCGCCGTCGTTGAGCCAGAACTGGTCGGGGTCCTCGAAGTCATTGCAGACGTAGAGGTCGGGCCGCCCGTCGGCGTTGACGTCGTAGAAGCGTGCCGCGAGGGTGAAGAAGTCAGGCTCCGCCGCGAGCGGCCGGCCGGTCGCGTCGCGGAAGCGCGCCCCACGGATCGGCGTGCGGACGAAACGCCCGGTGCCGTCGTTCACGAAAAAGAGATCCGGATCGGCCCGCTGCGAGCGGACCACGCCGCCGAGGTCGGGACGATCCTCCACCCGGTACTCCGCGGCCCATTCGGGCTTCACGACGTAGCGGCCGTCGGATGTCTTCGTGACCACCTGGTTGAACTCGCGCGCCTGTGGCGGATACGCGTCGAGGGCGTTGCGGACCTTGTACGTCGCCACATAGAGGTCGAGATCGCCGTCGCCGTCGACGTCGGCGAGGGTGAGCGAGGTGGCCGCGTACCCGCCGACGAGTCCGCTGGTGGCGGTCGCATCGGTGAAGCGACCGGTGCCATCGTTCCGCCAGAGCATCACCGGGCCGCCGTGCGTCCCGACGAGGAGGTCGAGATCGCCGTCCCCATCGACGTCGGCGAAGGTCGCGCCGGTGGAGAGGGAGTCGATGCGGATCCCGCTCGCGCGGGTCACATCATCGAACCGGAAGTCGCCGCGGTTCCGGTAGAGGGCGGCGGGCTTCAGGACCGAGGCGAGGAAGAGATCGGGAGAGCCATCGCCGTCGACATCGCCGACGGCGGCGCCCGCGCCGATGAGGAGGTCGCGATTCGCCATCGCGCGCGCGTCGTCGACGTCGTTGCGGTGCGTCACCCCCGTGCGGTCGGCATCGAGCGGCGTGAATCCCGCGCGCGCCTCGGCGGCGTTGGTGGCAGCGCGGCGCACATCGAGCGTGCGCCAGCGGAATCCCTCCCCCTCGATCCAGTCCCCGGGCTGCGGCGGCGGGGCATCACAGGCGAGGGCGGCGAGGAGCGCGAGATATCCAACGGCGCGCCACCGCCTCGCGCGCGACTGGCGCCGGGGCCACTCGTGGCGGGCCGATCGCGCCGTTCGCGCACACCGCGCGACGACGTCGCTCATCCGCGCGGCCGCGCGAGCGCGAGCACCCGCCCGCCGATGCAGCGCCCCTGCGTGAGCCCGTCGAGGACGGCCGGGAGGTAGTGCACCCCCGCGTAGACGCGCGACCACGCCACCTCGGTCCGCGCCGCGCTGAACGACGCGAAGGGACGTGCCGGCTGGCCGACATCGACCTGACTCGAATCGACATACGCGAGCGTGTCGCCGAGGAGCCCGATGAGAACTTCGACCGCCGCGCCGGATTGGACGGAGTGCCCGCTCGGATACTCGGGGAACGGGGGCGTCGGGATCACGGTGCGATACGCGGGATCGAAGACGCGCTGCACGTAGGCCACGGGCCGCACGACCATCGAGCGATACTTCTCGCGCCACGTGCCGATGAAGGCATCGGCGATCGCGATGGTCGTGAGGGCGTAGAGCTCGGCGGCCGCCGGCCCTTCGAGACCACGCCGCGAGATCATCTGCGTGACGACGCTGATCCAGTGGAAGCCGGGGGTCCCCGTGGCGACCGGGTTGTCCGCCCAGAAGAGGGCGACCTGTCGCAGCGAATCGGGGAGGACGCGGACCGAGTCGTAGAAGGCGCGTCCCATCGCGTGGAACGCGGACCCGGGCGCCTCCGAGTAGTCCGGGGGCGGCGGCGGTGCGCAGACCGCCGCGTCGGGGAGCACGAAGGGTCGTAGCTCGCCCCAATACGGTTCCGTCGGACGGGTGGGATTGAACGCCGGGAGCGTCGTCGCCCCTGCCGCCTTCGGCCGATTGGTGAAGAGTCCCTTCTCCGATGCCGCCTCGGCGTCGAGCCGCACGTTCGGGTTCGCCGTCGAGACGAAATCCGACTGGCCGGAGAGCGTCTGCGGAACGTACTGATCGAGGGTGGCGGTGTTCTCCCACTGGTCGCGGCGGCGCGGGGGCGTCCACTCGCGCCCACGTGTGGCGAAGAAGCCGTCGGTCGCGGCCCAGGCGAGGATCGCGGCGCCGAGGGCGGCGCCATGCGCCTCGGAGCGGGCGACCTCGGCCTCACGGACGCCGGCGGCGCGGCGGCGCGCCACCTGCACCCCGGCGAGCGAGTCGACGCGACGCACCGTGCCCGCGAACCCATCACGGAGGAGGGAGTCGAGGACCACGCGCTCGGCGACCGCCGCGACGATCGCGCCATCGACCGCGCCCTCACTCGGTGGCGCGGGGAACGACGGCGTGCCGGTCAGCCCCGAGGCGAGGGAGGGGCGCCCGCCGCGCACGTCGGCGGCGTAGCCCTCGTGGAGGGCGAGGCCCGCGTAGGCGGAGAGTCGGGCCGCGACTGGCGGACCGAGGCGCTCACTGCGCACCGTGACGAGGGCGAGCCGCGTCCACTCGGTGACGTAGCGGCCATCGGGAGCGGGCGCCCGGCCACAACCGGTCAGCGCCGACGTCAGGAGCAGCGCCGCGGTGACCGCGGCAGCGCGACCGCGCCCACGGCGAGCGGAACAGGGGCGACAGGAAGGCACCCCCAATTCTACATCGGGCCGCGGCGGCCGAGCGAGCGCGGCGGCGCGTCTCCGCGCACCCGAACGCCACGGAGGTGACGAACGTAGCCGCACAGCGCATCTTCAGGGCGCATCCTTCCCTTCCATCCGGTTGCCCGCATGCGATTCCCCCTGCTCTGCCTCGCTCTCCTCGCCACCCCCCTCGGCGCCCAGCGCGGTGCGCGCCCTGCCGCCGCCGGTCCGGCGACGATGACGGCTGCCGCGTCGGCCGATTCCACCGGCGGCGTGTCGCCGGCGGTCCTCAACGGCTTCCGCTTCCGGAGCATCGGACCCGCCTTCACCTCCGGACGCATCGCCGACCTCGCGGTGCACCCCAACAAGCGGACCTGGTATGCTGCGGCCGCATCGGGCGGCGTCTGGAAGACGGAGAACGCCGGGACGACCTGGACCCCGATCTTCGATGCACAGGCCTCGTACTCCATCGGCGCCGTGGTGCTCGACCCGAAGAACCCCGAGGTCGTCTGGGTCGGGACCGGCGAGAACAACGCGCAGCGCTCGGTGAGTTTCGGCGACGGCGTCTACAAGTCGGAGGACGGGGGCCGCACCTGGAAGAACATGGGGCTCCGGCAGTCCGAGCACATCGGGAAGATCGTGATCGACCCGCGCGACTCGAAGGTCGTGTACGTCGCGGCGCAGGGGCCGCTCTGGGCGGAGGGGGGTGAGCGCGGGCTCTACAAGACCACCGACGGCGGCGTGACCTGGACCAAGATCCTCGGCGGCGCCAAGTGGGCGGGCGTGAACGAGGTGGAACTCGACCCGCGGAACCCCGACATCCTCGTCGCGAGCACCTGGCAGCGGCATCGGCACGTCTGGGGCTACCTCGCCGGCGGGCCGGAGTCGGCGCTGCACCGCTCGACCGACGGCGGGACGACGTGGACGAAGATCTCCGGCGTCCCCGAGGGCGAGGCGCGCATCGGGCTCGCGCGGGCGCCGTCCGACCCCGACGTGCTCTATGCGATCGTCGAGGCGGCGAACGAGCGCGGCGGCGTCTTCCGCTCCGACGACAACGGCGTGAGCTGGCGCCGGCAGGGCGGCTTCCAGACGATCTCGCTTTACTACCAGCGCATCTTCGTCGACCCGAAGGATGCGGACCGCGTGTATGCGATGGACACCTACGTGATGGTCTCCGACGATGCGGGACGCACCTTCACGCAGCTCGGCGAGGCCTCGAAGCACGTCGACAACCACGTGATCTGGATCGACCCCGATGCGACCGACCATTACCTCGTGGGCTGCGACGGCGGCCTGTATGAGAGCTTCGACCGCGGGCGCAGCTGGCGCTTCTTCGGCAACCTCCCGATCCCGCAGTTCTACAAGATCGATGTGAGCCGCGAGGCGCCGTTCTACCACGTGTACGGCGGGACGCAGGACAACTTCTCGTTCGGCGGGCCGGCACGTACCGCGCACGGGAACGGGATCCGCAACAGCGACTGGTTCGTGACCGCCGGCGGCGACGGCTTCCAGAGCCGCGTCGATCCGCGCGACCCGACCACCATCTATGCCGAATCACAGAACGGCGGGCTCGTGCGGTTCGACCGCCGCACCGGGAACGCGATCCGCATCGCGCCGGAGGAGGAGCCGGGCGAGGCGCCGGCGCGCTGGTACTGGGATACGCCGCTCGTGATCAGCCCCTTCGCGAACACGCGGCTCTACTACGCGTCGCAGCGCGTCTACCGCTCGGATGACCGCGGCGATTCGTGGACGCCAATCAGCCCCGACCTCTCGCGGAACATCCCGCGCACGGCGATGAAGATGCAGGGTCGGCTCTGGAGCGTCGACGCCGTGGCACGGAACACCTCCACGTCGTATGCGGGCTCCGTGACGGCGCTCGCCGAGTCGCCGAAGGCCGAAGGGCTGCTGTACGCGGGGACCGACGACGGGCTGCTGCACGTCACCGAGGACGGCGGGAAGAACTGGCGGAAGGTGGCGAGCATCCCCGGCGTGCCGGACTCGAGCTTCGTCGCCTACCTCGAGGCCTCGCCGCACGACGCGAACGTGGCGTATGCGGCAATCAACAACTTCAAGCGCGGCGACTTCGCGCCGTATCTCGTGCGCACGAATGACCGCGGGCGCACCTGGACGGTGATCACCGGTGGGCTCCCGACCCGCGGCCCGACCCACACGATCCGCGCGGACCACGTGACGCCGGGACTGCTCTTCGCGGGTACCGAGTTCGGGCTCTTCGTCTCCCTCGACGACGGGAAGCGCTGGCAGTCGATGAAGGGCGGGCTCCCGACGATCGCCGTCTACGACATCGCGATCCAGCCCGAGATGAACGACCTGGTGCTCGGCACCTTCGGCCGCGGCATCTACGTGCTCGACGACTACTCGGCGCTGCGCCAGCTGACCCCGGAGCGGCTGCGCGCCGAGGCGACGCTCTTCCCGACCGCGCCGGCGCTGCTCTATCAGCCCGGCTCGCCGCTCGGTGGCGGAGGCGCGGGGTTCCAGGGCGGGGCGCAGTACGTCGCCCAGAATCCGCCGGTCGGCGCGACCTTCACGTATCACCTGCGCACGGTGCTCCGCTCGCAGCGGCAGGTGCGGCAGGCGCGGGAGCAGGGGCTCAACCGCAGCGGTGCCGACGTTCCCTTCCCCGGCTGGGATGCGCTGAAGGCCGAGCAGGAGGAGGAGGCGCCGAGCATCGAGGTGGAGGTCAGCGACGCGAGCGGCGCGATCGTCTCGCGCTTCGACGGCACCAACAGCGCCGGCGTGAACCGCGTGACGTGGAATCTCCGGTGGCCGGCGGTGACGCCGGTGGGCGGTGCCGCGAACGCCGGTGGCTTCGGTGGGGGCGGCGGCGGTCGCGGGGGCGAGGACGGCGCGCGCGGCGGTAGCGGTCCGCACGTCGTACCGGGCAGCTATCGGGTGCAGCTCTTCAAGCGCGTCGGTGGGGTGCGCACCGCGCTCACCGCGCCGCAGGCGTTCGAGGTGCAACTCCTCCCGAATGCGACGCTCACCGCGGCGCAGCGCGCGCGGGCCCTCGCCTTCCATCGCGAGGCGCAGCAGGTGCAGCGGCTCGTGCTCGGCGTGAACGCGCAACTCGGCGAAGTGACGGCGCGCCTCGACGCCCTCGAGCGCGCCGTGGAGCTCACGACCACCGCCACCACGCTCGACGCCGACGTGCGGGCCGCGAAGGCGACGCTGCGCGGCATCCGCGAACAGCTGCAGGGCGACAACACGGCGGGGCGCTACGCCGAACCCACCGAGACGTCGCTGCTCGGGCGCCTCGGCTCAGCGACGAGCTTCGCGCTCACGGAGCCGACCGGGACGCAGCAGCGGCAGCTCGCGATCGTGCGGGAGCGGGCGCCGGCGATCCAGGCGGCGCTGCAGGCGTTCGTGACGACGGAGTGGAAGGCGCTCGAGGCGAAGGCGGACGCGGCGGGCGTGCCGTACACACCGGGGCGGACGCCGCGGTAGGCGGTCATCGGCGGCGAACTCACTCGCCGCAGACGATCGTGCAGACGGAACGGGGGGCCGGCGATGCCGGCCCCCCGTTCCGTTTCGCTGGGATTGCGAGCGAGCGGTTCAGCTCGCGCGCGCGGCGGCGACGGCGAGACAGACCCACCCCGCGATGAACGCCACGCCGCCGAGCGGCGTGATCGCGCCGAGCGCGCGGATCCCCGTGAACGTCATCGCGTAGAGCGACCCGCTGAAGAGGACCGTTCCCGCGACGAAGCACCATCCGGCCGCGATGGCGGGGCCCTGTGCCGCCGCGCCGCGCGTGGCGACCCAGGCAACCGCGAAGAGCGCGAGTGCGTGATACATCTGGTAGCGCGCGCCGGTCTCGAAAACCTCGAGGAGCCGTGGCTCGACGCGGGCGCGGAGCGCGTGGGCGCCGAAGGCGCCAGCGGCGACGGCGAGAGCGGCGGAGAGGGCGCCGAGGGTGAGGAAGGGCGTACGCATCACGATCTCCGGTGGGGTCAGGACCCGCGGCGGCTGAGGAGCACGTACTCCGCCAGGTTCTCGGTGGTGAGGAGCCCGACGACGGCGCCATCGCGCAGCACGGGGACGGCGCGCCCGCCGGCGTCGTGGAGCGCGGTGAGAGCGGCCTCCGGATGGTCGGCCACGGTGACGACAGGACCGCGCGTCGCCATCACCGTCGCGACGGTCGCGTCGGCGCCGGTCTCGCGGAGGCCGCGCACGAGATCGGCGCGACCGAGCATCCCGACGTAGACGCCGTCGGCGAGCACGGGGAAGTCCTGCTGCGCGCCGGCGATCACGAGGTCGGCGACCGCGCCGAGGGGATCGGCGGGGTCGACGACCCGGAAGTCGGTCATCATGAACTGCGGGACGCGCGTGCGCTCGAGGGCCGCCTCGGTCGCGACCGCGGAGGCCTCTCCCGCGCCGGCCAGCCAGACGAAGAGGCCGATGAGGACGAGGTTCGGGGCGCTCGCGAAGAGGCCGTAGGCGACGAAGGCGGCGGCGAAGAGGCGACCGACGAGCGTCGCGCGTCGCGTCGCGACGAGATGATCCTTGGACCACATCGCGAGCAGGGCGCGGAGCACGCGGCCACCGTCCATCGGGAAGGCCGGCAGCAGGTTGAAGACGATGAGGCCGACGTTGACGGCGACGAGCTCCGCGAGGATGACGTGCCCGACCGCGGGCGCGCCGAGACGGCGGAGGAGGTCGAACTCGACGAGGGAACGCGGCCCCCCGGTGGCGACGAGGAGCCCCGCGAAGACGAGCGCGAGCGCGACGTTGACGCCGGGCCCCGCGAGGGCGATGAGGAGCTCCTGCCGCGGGTCGCGCGGCATCCGCTCGAGGCGGGCGAGGCCGCCGATCGGGAGGAGCGTGATGTCGCGGGTGGCGATGCCGAAGCGCCGCGCCATCAGCGCGTGCCCGAGCTCGTGCAGGAGCACGATGGTGAAGAGCGCGAGCATCGCCCCGACGGCGAAGGCGGCGGCCGTCGCCCCCTGCCCGTCCCGCAGGCCGATCCAGAGGAGGAAGAGGGGGAAGGTGACGTGGACGCGGATGGCGATCCCCGCGATCCGGCCGATCCGCCAGGACCATTTCATCGGGGATGTCCGTGCAGGGGCATCCGCGGAAGATAGCGGGCAGGTGCCGAGGCGCCGTCAGCCATCTCCCGTGCATCGGCCCGGGAATGCCCCTTGCGATTTTCGGTGTATGTTCGGTAATTATCACCCTCTTTCTTCGGT
>JARIFA010000067.1 GCA_031127075.1 Gemmatimonadota bacterium
GACCGTTCTCGTGCACGACGCGGCACGTCCGCTCGTCACGGACGCGATGATCGCGCGCGTCATCGACGTCGCTCGGAGCGGTGTGCCGGCGATCGCGGCCCTACCGGTTGTCGACACGCTGAAGGAAGTCGACGCCGAGGGACGCATCGTGCGTACGGTGCCGCGCGCCGGGCTCTGGCGTGCGCAGACGCCGCAGGGCTTCCCGCGCGCCCTCCTCGAGCGAGCCCATCGGGAAGCCCTCGTGCGCGGTGATCACGCGACGGCCACCGACGATGCCGCGCTCTGTGAGGCGCTCGGCACGGAGGTCCGCGTGGTCGCCGGGAGCGAGCGGGCGCTCAAGGTGACCGAGGCCGGGGATTTCGCGCTCGCCGAGCGGCTCGCGTCGCTTGAGGAGTAGGGGATGCCCGAGGCACGGAGCATCCCCTTTTGGTCGCCGGAGGAGGTTGAGGCGTCTCTCGGTGCGACGGTCGCGCATCTGCAGGCCGGCGGGATCCTCGCCTACCCGACCGAGACGGTCTACGGGTTCGGCACGATGATCGATCGTGAAGCGGTCGACCGGCTGGTGGCGCTCAAACGCCGCCCCCCGGCGAAGCCATTCCTCCTGCTGATCAGCGACACGCCGATGCTACACCGCATCGGGCTGCACCTGACGCGCTCGGCAAGCATGCTCGCCGCGCACTTCTGGCCGGGGGCGATGACGCTCGTCCTCCCGGGCGGCGAGCGACGGGTGCCGGACCGGCTGCGTGGCCCCGAGGGTGGGATCGCGGTGCGCTGGACGCCCCACGAGGGGCTCCAGCGGCTGCTGCGTGCGCTCAACGACCCCATCACCAGCACGTCGGCCAATCTGCCCGGCCAACCCCCCGCGGTGACCGCGGGTGAAATCGTCGATTGCTGGGGTGGGGAGGTGGCGCGCGGGGCGCTCCGCGTCCTCGACGGGGGGCGGCTCGCGCCGTCGGAGGCGTCGACGGTGATCGATTGCACCGGCCGCCATCCGCGCGTGATCCGCCCCGGTGCGATCCCCTCGGCCGCCTTGCGCGCCGTCTGCCCGGACGTGGTCGCGGACTGATGCCGGGACGGATCCTCTTCGTCTGTACCGGCAACACCTGCCGGAGCCCGATGGCCGAAGCCATCGCGCGGAGTCTTATCCTGCGGGAAGGGTGGGTGGACGTCCAGGTGGCCAGCGCCGGCGTCGCCGCGGCGGATGGTGACGCCGCGTCTGACGGCGCGCTCGTCGTGACGCTCGAAGCGGGCCAAGACCTCTCGACGCACCGCGCGCGGGCGCTCACCCCCGCGATGGTCGACGAGGCGGAGCTGATCCTCGTGATGGGGCTTCGCCACCTCGAACGGGTGCGGGCGATGGGGGGCGGCGCGCGGGCGCATCTGCTCACGGCATACGCCCACGACGACCCGCAGGCGCTCCCGGTGGCCGATCCCTTCGGCGGCGACCTCGACACCTACCGCGCCACCTACGAAGAACTCAAGCACGCCGTGGTCGCCGCGCTCGATCGCTGGCGCGCTTCCGCCTGATGACCACTCTGGAGCGACGCGCGCGCCGGATCGTCCTGCTCGGGCATCCGGTGGCGCACTCCCTCTCGCCGGTCTTTCAAAACGCGGCGATCGCGGCCGCGGGTATCGCCGCCCACTACGAGGCCGTCGACGTGACGCCGGAGGCATTCGCCGCCGCGTTCTCGTCCCTGCGTGATGCGGATGGCGCCGGCAATGTCACGGTCCCACACAAGGCCGCGGCCTACGCAGCGTGTGACATGCGAACGGCCGTCGCCGATCGGGTCGGGGCGGTGAACACCTTTTGGGTCGAGGACGGGCGTATCATCGGCGATAACACGGATGTCGAGGGCGTGCGGGCGGCCATCGCGGCGCTCGGCTTCGAGTCGCTGCGCAGGGTGCGGATCGCGGTACTCGGTGCCGGCGGTGCCGCCGCGGCGGTGTTGGAGGCGGTGCGGGGCGAGGAGTCGGCGGTCCGCATCTGGAGCCGTTCCGCGGCCCGCGGTGAGGCGTTACTCGCTCGGTCCGACGTTCCGCTGATTGCGCTGACGTCCGACAGCGGCGCGGCGTGCGAGGGGGCCGATCTCGTCGTCAACGCGACGCCTATCGGGCTCTCGGGTGAGGCGTTTCCCGTTGCGCCGGACCGGCTGGCCCCCTCCACTCGCGTCCTCGATCTTGCCTACCGGCGCGTCGGGACCACGCCCTGGGTGACGGCCTGCCGCGAGGCCGGGCTGCGCACTGAGGACGGTTTGTCTATGCTCGTGGCACAGGGCGCTGCCGCCTTCCGTCGGTGGTTCGGAACGGAACCGGATCTCGACGTGATGTGGGAGGCGGTGCGCCAAGAACGCGACGGGTCGGTCGTCGGCGGGTCGTGATCAGCACGACGGCAACTCGGTGGCGTCGCGCCTGGCACGCCGTCGATCAATTCGTGTTTCCTCGTGTCTGTGCCGCCTGCGATGCAGCCCTGCACGACAGCGATGCCACGCTCGTGTGCGGGCTCTGTTGGTCGCGGGTCCGCCGGCTTCCCCACCCGCAGTGCGACCGTTGTGGACACCCGGTCCGCCGCCCAGGGGCGTGCCGGACCTGTGCGATGTTGCCGCCGTACGTCCGTGCGGTGCGGTCGTACGCCTGGATGCCCGACCCAGCGGGGAGCCGGATCGTGCGCGCGCTGAAGTACGACGGCTGGTCCGCCGTGGCGCAGCCGATGGGCCGACGGATGGCGCGACTCACCTTCCCGGTCGACGTCGAGCGGGAGCGGGCGGCACTTATCCCGGTCCCCCTCGCGGCGGACCGCGAACGGGAACGCGGGTTCAATCAGGCGCGTCGTCTCGCGGAGGCCGTTGCTGCCGCATGGTCGCTGCCGGTGCACGACGCGCTGCGGCGCACCCGCGGGACCACGTCGCAGACGCGATTGACTCCCACCGAGCGACTGGCGAACGTTCACGGGGCGTTCGCGCCGGTGGCGTCGCACAAGGACGCGCTGGTCGGATGCCATCCGATCCTCGTGGATGACGTCTTCACCACCGGCGCCACGATGAACGCGTGCGCCGCGGCGCTGTTCGCGGCCGGCGTCCGCACCATCAGCTACCTCACGTTCGGGCGGGCGCGCGGGTTGGGCGACCCCTGAGCCTCACTTCGGAGCAGAGACGGACATGGCGATTCGCGTCGGCATTAACGGGTTCGGTCGGATCGGACGGCAGGTCGTCCGCGCGGCGATGGAGCGGCGCGCGCCGTTCGAGATCGCGGCGATCAACGATCTCACCGACACTAAGACGCTCGCGCACCTCTTCCGATTCGACTCCGTCCACGGGGCGTATGCCGGGACGGTGTCACATGATGCCGAGTCGATCACCATCGACGGTCATCGCATCGTGGTCCTGAAGGAGAAGGATCCGGCCGCCCTCCCGTGGAAGGCGCTCGGTGTCGACATCGTCCTCGAGGCCACCGGCCGCTTCACCAAGGCGGACGATGCGCGGAAGCACCTCGCCGCCGGCGCTCGGAAGGTCATCATCTCGGCCCCCGCGACCGGTGAGGACATCACGATCGTCCTCGGAGTCAACCACGACTGCCTCGACCCGGCGACCCACCACATCATCTCGAACGCGAGCTGCACGACGAACTGCCTCGCGCCGATGGTGAAGGTTGTTCGCGATCGGTTCGGGTTCCGGCACGGTGCGATGGTGACGATCCACAGCTACACCAACGACCAGAGCATCCTCGACCTGCCGCACAAGGACCTGCGTCGCGCGCGGGCCGCCGCGCTCTCGATGATCCCGACCACGACGGGCGCCGCCAAGGCGACCGCCCTCGTGATCCCCGAGGTGAAGGGGAAGATCGACGGGATCGCCATCCGCGTCCCCACCCCCGACGTCTCGCTCGTCGAGCTGACGGTCGAGGTGGAGCGCCCGACGACGATCGCCGAGGTCAACGCGGCGTTCCAGGAGGCGTCGGCCGGCGCGCTCACGGGCATCCTCGCCTATACCGAAGAAGAGCTCGTCTCGATCGACTACGTGGGCAATCCGCATTCGACCATCATGGACGGCAAGAGCACCAACGTGATCGACGGGACGCTCGTGAAGCTCTCCGGCTGGTACGACAACGAGTGGGGCTATTCCTCACGCTGCGTCGACCTGATCGAGCGCGTCGGCGCTGCGCTCTGAGCGGCTGATGCGCGTCCGCACCATCCGCGACCTCTCGGCCGCCGACCTGAAGGGGCGGCGCGTGTTGCTGCGCGTCGATTTCAACGTGCCGCAGGATGCCGGCGGCGCGGTCACCGATGACACCCGGCTCCGCGCCGCGCTGCCGACGATCCGGGCGTTGACGGGCGCCGGCGCGCGCGTCGTCTGCTGCTCCCACCTCGGGCGACCGAAAGGGAGGCCCGACCCGCGCTACACGCTCGCGCCCGTGGCCGAGCGGTTGATGGCCCTTCTCGGGTCGCCGGTGCGGTTTGTGCCATCCGTGGTCGGAGCCGACGCTGAGGCCGCCACACGCGCGCTCACCGACGGCGAGGTCGCCCTGCTCGAGAACACCCGATTCGAGGCCGGCGAGGAGGCGAATGATCCGACACTCGCGGCGGCCTTCGCCCGGCTCGGCGATTTCTACGTGAACGATGCGTTTGGGGCGGCGCATCGGGCGCACGCCTCGACCGAAGGCGTCGCCCGGCTCCTGCGTCCCGCGGTGGCCGGCCTCCTGATGGCGCGGGAGCTCGAGTACCTCGGCGCCGCGCTCGAGAAGCCGAAGCGCCCATTCATCGCGATCCTCGGCGGCTCCAAGATCTCCGGGAAGATCGACGTGATCGAGGCGCTCCTGCCAAAGGTCGACGGGATTCTCATCGGCGGGGCGATGGCCTGCACGTTCTACAAGGCGATGGAGCTCGAGACCGGGCGCTCGTTGGTCGAGCCCGATCGGATCGAGATGGCCGCCGACTTGATGGAGCGTGCCGCGTATCGGTTGACGTTGCCCCACGATGCGACCGTCGCGCCGGCGATCGCCGAGGGGGCAAGAGCGCACGCGGTGCACCGCGACGCGATTCCCGCCGACGAGGCGATGCTCGATGTGGGACCAGACACGATCGCATCGTATCGCCGGGCGATCGGGAGCGCGAAGACCATCATCTGGAACGGTCCGATGGGCGTCTTCGAGACCGCGCCCTTCGACGCCGGCACGCGGGCGGTCGCCGAGGCGATGGCAGAGGCGACCAGTCGCGGGGCGACGACGATCGTCGGCGGCGGGGATTCGGCGGCGGCCGTCGAAGCCGCCGGGCTCGCCGCGCAGATGAGCCACGTCTCGACCGGTGGGGGGGCGTCCCTCGAGTTCCTCGAAGGGAAGGCACTCCCCGGCGTCGTCGCGCTCGAGACGGTCGCCTCGTGAAGGCGAGGCTCTTCGCCGCCAACTGGAAGATGCATCAGGCGCCGGCCGACGCCGCCGCCTTTCTGCGCACCTTCCTCGATCAGTACACCCGGCAGCAGGACCGACGCGTGCTCTTCTTCCCGCCGGCGGTCTCGCTCCACGTCGTTGTCGAGGCGACGCGCGATCGGTCAGACCTCGGCGTGGGAGTCCAGAACCTCCACTGGGAGGATCAGGGCGCCTTCACGGGAGAGACCTCGGCGGCACTCGCTCGCGGGGCGGGGGCGCGCTATGCCCTCGTCGGACACTCGGAGCGGCGCCAGCTCTTCGGCGAGACCGAGGCGCAGACCGGCCTCAAAATGGCGGCGGCCGTCCGCGCGGGGCTGACCCCGCTGCTCTGCGTCGGTGAGACCCTCGCGGAGCGAGAGGCGGGGGAGACGCTCGTCGTCGTCGCGCGCCAGTTGCGGGCGGGGCTCGCGGGGCTCGAGCCCTCAGCCGTCGCGAGCGCCATCATCGCATACGAGCCCGTCTGGGCGATCGGCACGGGGCGGACCGCCACGCCCCCGGATGCCGGGGTCGTCCATCAGGCGATCGCCGCCGAGATTCGAACCCTCATCGGCGAGCGGAGTGGGGCGGTGCCGATCCTCTACGGGGGGAGCGTGAACCGCTCCAACGTCGAGACGCTGCTGTCGACCGACGGCGTGGATGGCGTCCTAGTGGGCGGCGCGAGCCTCGACGCCGATCAGTGGCTGGCCATCGTCCGCGCGGGCTAAGGGTTGCTCGGGTGAGGTAAGATCCGTATTCTTCGGGGCTTACCGCACTTCTTGAACGTTTCGATCCGACTCCGTCATGTACACGTTCCTTCTCGTCCTGCTCATCCTTGACGCGCTCGTTCTGGCCGCCGCCGTGCTCCTGCAGGCCGGCAAGGGGGGCGGCGTCGCGGCGAACTTCGGCGGTGCGTCCTCCGCCGCTCCCGCGGTGCTCGGGTCGCGCCAGGCTGGGGACCTGCTGACCAAGACGAGCTGGTGGTCGGGGGGGATCTTCATCTTCCTCGCCTTCGTGCTCCAGCTGATGTCGAGCCGGGCGACGGGGCCGCGCTCCATTCTCGACGACATCGCCGCGCCGGCCGCGACGGCGCCGGCGCCGGCCACCGGGACGAGCCTGCCCTCGGCGGTTCCGCTGACGCCGGCCCCGTCCACGTCGACGCCGCCGCCGCAGCCGTGACGGCCTCGTCGCTTCGCGCCACCCCGGGGTTCCTCCTCCTCGAGGACGGGACCCTTTTTCTCGGCCGACTCCACCATCCCTTGGCCGAGCCTGCCGTCGCCGAGGTGGTCTTCACCACCGGGATGAGCGGGTACCAGGAGACCTTCTCGGACCCATCGTTCCGCGGGCAGATCGTGGTGATGACGGCGCCGATGATCGGCAATTACGGCGTGAACACGCAAGACCTCGAATCGGCTGTGCCGCAGGTCGCTGGCGTCATCGTCCGCGAGCTCTCGGAACCGTATTCGAACTGGCGTGCCGAGCAGGGGCTCGGGGCCTGGCTGCAGTCGGCCCACGTCCCCGTGTTGTCCGAGATTGACACGCGGCGCCTCACGCGCCACCTGCGCTCCGGCGGCGTGCTCCGAGGGGTGATCGGTTCCGGCCTCGTGCCGTCTGATGCCGATAGGGCCGCCCTGGAGGCGTGCCCGTCGATGGCGGGGCTCGACCTCGCGTCGCGGGTCTCGACCCGTGAGCGCTATCTCTGGGGTGACCCGAGCGCGCCGCATCACATCGTGGCCTACGACTACGGGATCAAGCGGAACATCTTGCGGATGTTCGAAGCGCGGGGCTGCCGCGTCACCGTCGTCCCGTCGACGACGTCGGCCGCGGAGGTCCTCGCGGAGCGTCCGGATGGTGTCTTCCTGTCGAACGGCCCGGGCGACCCGGAGGCGGTGACCTACGCCCCAGCGGCGATTCGTACCATCGCGGAGGCTGGCGTCCCCGTGTTCGGGATCTGCCTCGGCCACCAGCTGCTCGGGCTCACCTTCGGCGGGTCCACCACCAAGCTGCCGTTCGGGCACCGTGGTGGGAATCACCCGGTGAAGGACCTCGCGACGGGCGAGGTGCTGATCACCAGCCAGAACCACGGGTTCGCGGTGCAGGGGGGGGGCGATGGCGTTCCCGGGGCGCCCGATCTGGTCGTCACGCACGTGAACCTGAATGACGGAACGGTCGAGGGGCTCCGGCACCGGTCGCTCCCTGTGTTCGGTGTCCATTCCCCCCCCGTGGCGCCCCCCGGGCCGCACGACGCCGTCCCTCATTTCGATGAGTTCTTGGCGTCGATGGCAAGTCACGCAACCGCTTGACAGTCAATAGGGTACGCCTCTAGACTGACCCCCGTACCCGCTGCCCCCCTTGCGTATGTCGATGACCAAAGCCGAC
Organism: Gemmatimonadota bacterium; assembly: GCA_031127075.1. Taxonomy (GTDB): domain Bacteria; phylum Gemmatimonadota; class Gemmatimonadetes; order Gemmatimonadales; family Gemmatimonadaceae; genus Pseudogemmatithrix. The sequence goes on from JARIFA010000067.1 coordinate 7,774, forward strand.
CTCGTCGAGCAGGTGACCGAGGCGATCACCCGAACTGCCGGGCCGACCATCTCGAAGAAGGATTGCGCCCGCGTGGTCGATTCCTTCCTCGACGCGATCAAGGACGCGTTGAAGGAGCAGCGGAACATCGAGGTCCGTGGGTTCGGTACCTTCAAGATTCGGAACCGGAAGACCCGGATGGCCCGGAACCCGCGGACCGGGGAGCCGGTCGAGGTGTCGGCTCGTCCTGTCCCGGTCTTCAAGCCCTCCAAGGAGCTCCGCGCCCTGGTCGCTGGCCTCGAGGTCGAGGAAGAGACCGAGGCGTGAGCTGAACCGGGGGCGCGCCGGATGGTCCTCTCCGTCCTGTGCTTCGCCTCGTGGGGTGATGCCCTCGGACCCGTCGTGTCGGTCGAGCTCCCCGACGGCGCCACCGTGGCGCAGCTCTTGGAGGCCCTCGGTGGGCGTGTCGCATCGTCCGCCCTCCCCGTGCCGATGATCGCCGTCAATCGCCGCTACGCTGCGCCGTCCACCATCCTCCGCGCCGGTGATGAAGTCGCGGTGATCCCACCCGTGGCGGGTGGCTGACGTGCGGACCGCCATTGTGGAGCGCCCGCTCGATCCGTCGTCGTTGCTCGCGGAGGTCAGTGAGGCGTCGTGCGGCGCCGTGACGCTCTTTGTGGGCACGGTCCGAGACGTGAACGACGGCCGCCCGGTCACCGGCATCGACTACAGCGCCTATGGCCCGATGGCGTCAGAGGAACTCGACCGGATCGCGGGCGAGGCGGTCGAACGTTTCGGGACGGTGCGCCTCGTCGTGGAACATCGCCTCGGCACCCTGACGCTCGGCGAGGCCTCGATCGCCATCGCGGTGGCGCATCCGCATCGCGCCGCCGTGCTCGACGCGCAGCGCTACGTGATCGAGGAGGTCAAGCGGCGGGTCCCGATCTGGAAGCGGGAGCATTATGTCGATGGGACGCGCGCTTGGGTGGATCCCACGCGTCCCGCGGCCGGGGCCGCGCCGTGACGAGCGCGCTCCGCGACCAGCACGGGCGGTCGATCGAGTATCTCCGGATCTCGGTCACCGATCGCTGCAACTTCCGGTGTGTGTATTGCATGCCGGCCGAAGGGCTGCCGTGGCTCCCCAAGCAGGAAATCCTCTCGTACGAGGAGATCGTCGCGGTCGTCCGGCAGCTCGCCCCCCTCGGGCTGCGTCGCCTGCGCATCACCGGTGGGGAGCCGACGATCCGTCCCGATCTGCCGGCGCTGATCGCGCAGCTGCGCGCGGTGGATGGCATCGAGGACATCGCCCTCTCGACGAACGGGGTCCGGTTGCCCGAGCTCGCGCCGGCATTGCGGACGGCCGGGCTCGATCGCGTGAACATCTCGGTCGACTCGCTCCGCCCGGAGCGCATCGCGGCCATCGCGCGTCGCAACCTCGGCTTCCAGCCGGAGCGGGCGCTCGAGGCGGCGCTGGCGGCGGGGCTCGAGCCGGTGAAGCTGAACATGGTCGTGATGCGCGGCGTCAACGACGACGAGGTCGTCGAGGTCGCCGAACTCACGCGCCGTCTCGCCGTGCACGTGCGGTTCATCGAGCTGATGCCGGTGGGCGAGATGGCGCACCTCACGGATGCGCACATCGTGCCGAGCGCCGAGGTCCTGGCGCGGATCGCGACATTGGGGGCGCTCGCGGAGGATCCCGGCCCGGCGCGCGGGAACGGGCCCGCGCGCTACCTCCGGATCAGCGGCGCCCCCGGGACGGTCGGGGTGATCACTCCGATGACGCACACGTACTGTGGGAGCTGCAACCGGGTGCGGCTGACCGCGGATGGGCGGCTCCGGACCTGCCTCTACGGTGACCACGAGGTGAACCTCCGGGACCCGCTCCGCCGGGGAGACCCGCTCGGTCCGCTCTTCGTCCAGGCCCTCGCCGAGAAGCCCCTCGCGCACGAGCTGCTGTCGCTTCGCGTCGGAGGGCTCCGTGCCCTCTCCGAGGTCGGGGGCTGACGGGTGACCGCAACCGGTGCATGCGCTAACTTTCCTCCGTTCGCTTTCTTCCACCCATCGCACAACCTCCCCCCATGGTGAACAAGATCACGGTCGTCGGCGCCGGCAATGTCGGTGCGACCGCCGCCCAGCGCATCGCCGAGAAGGAACTCGCCCGGACCGTCGTGATGGTCGACGTCGCCGAGGGCATCCCGCAGGGCAAGGGCCTCGACCAGTGGCAGTCGGCGCCGATCGAAGGCTTCGATTCCCGCGTGATCGGCACGAACGGGTACGAGGAGACCGCCGGTTCCGACATCGTCGTGATCACCGCCGGGATCGCCCGCAAGCCGGGGATGTCGCGCGACGACCTGCTCAACACCAACGCCGGCATCGTGAAGTCCGTCGGTGAGCAGATCAAGCGGACCTCGCCGGATGCGATCGTGATCGTCGTGTCGAACCCGCTCGATGTGATGTGCTGGGTCGCGAAGGAGGCGACCGGTTTCCCGCGCGAGCGCGTGATCGGGATGGCCGGGGTGCTCGACACCGCGCGCTATCGCGCCTTCCTCGCCACCGCGCTCGATGTCTCGGTCCGGGACATCCAGGCGATGGTGCTCGGTGGGCACGGGGATACGATGGTCCCCCTGATCTCCTACACCACGGTCAGCGGCATCCCGATCACCCAGCTGATGGATCGCCCGACCCTCGACGCGATCGTCGACCGCACCCGGAACGGTGGCGCGGAGATCGTGAAGCACCTCAAGACGGGGTCGGCCTACTATGCGCCGTCCTCGGGTGCGGTGCAGATGGTCGAGGCGATCGTGAACGACCAGAAGCGGATCCTGCCGTGCTCCGCCTGGCTCGAGGGCGAGTATGGGATGTCGGGGCTCTTCCTGGGCGTCCCGGTCAAGCTCGGGCGGAATGGACTCGAGCGCGTGCTCGAGGTGACGCTCACGGACGATGAGCGCGCGGCGCTCGCGAAGAGCGCGCAGGCCGTCCGCGAGCCGATGGCGGTCGTGAAGCTCTAGGCTGGCCCCGGCCCGGCGCCCCGGGGCGCCGGGCCGCTCCGTC
>JARIFA010000068.1 GCA_031127075.1 Gemmatimonadota bacterium
CACCGAGGTAGGCGAGCTCCGCCGGACCATCAGCCCCGACGGCCGGACTGGTGAGTTCTCCCCCCTCCGGCTCCTCGACGTCGAGGAAGGTCACCGTCTTGTCGATCGGCCCCTCCATGAAGAGCTGCACCTGCGCGTGCTGGTCCGTCGCACCGACGGCGACGATCGGCGTCGGGCCCACGTGCGTCCCCGCCGGCGTCCGCTTGCCGAGGCTCTCCGCCCACAGCTGGACGAACCAAGGTGCGAGGTCGCGGAAGGCGTCCGAGTACGGCATCAGGACGTGCAACCCCTGCCCCGCCTCCATCTGCGCGCGCCACTGCAGCGCGGCGAAGGCGAGCGCCGGGTTGTCCCGGAACCGCCCGCTCGCACACCGGTCACGCATGGCGATCGCCCCCGCGACCAACCCATCCACGTCGAGCCCGAGCAGCGCGGCCGGAAGCAGCCCGACGGGTGTGAGGACCGAGAAGCGCCCGCCGACATTCGGCGGAATCGAGAAGACGGGGATCCCCTCGCGCGCCGCGATCGGGCGCAGCACGCCCTTCGCCGGGTCCGTGACGAAGGCGAGGGCATCGGCGGGCGCGATGCCCTCGGACTCGAGGCGCGAGCGGATCAGGAGGTACTGGGCCATCGTCTCCGCCGTGCTCCCCGACTTGGAGATGACGAGGACACGCGTCCGCCGGAGGTCCACCTGGTCGAGCACGCCGCGGACCCCGCGCGGGTCGACGTTGTCGAGGACGTGCAGGCGAGGCCGGCCGCCACGCTGCGCCGCCGTCCGGGCATTCCAATCGCGCGGGAGGAGCGCCGTGCGGAGCGCGACCGCGCCGAGCGCCGATCCACCGATGCCGAGTACGATCACATCGTCGCACGTTCCCTCGACCGTCCGTGCCCAGGCGACGACACGCGCCCGCTCCGCCGCCTGCGCCTCGAACTCGCGGAACCCGAGGATGCCGCGGTCCGCGTCGGCGAGGAGGCCGGCGTGCGCGGCCTCGAGGCGCGGGGCGAGGGCGGCGAGCCCCGCGTCGGTGAGACCCGAGGGCACGGCGCGGCGCAGCATACCGGTGACGTCGAGGCGAATGGTCATGCGGGGGCGATCTCCACGGTCAGGCCGTCGTGGGCCGGAGTGATGCCAGCCGGGAGCGACGCCGCGAGTTCGGCGTGCCCCGTCCGGTGGGTGAGGTGCGTGAGGTAGGTCTGCCCGGCGCCGATCCGCTGCGCCGCCGCGACCGCCTCGTCGATCGAGAGGTGGGTCGGGTGCGTGGTGCGAAAGAGCGCGTTCAGGACGAGCACCCGGACGCCGGCGAGCGCCGCGAACGCAGCCTCCGGGAGCGCCTTCGCGTCGGTCACGTAACCGAGGGGACCGATACGGAAGCCGAGCACCCGCTGCGTGCCGTGCGGCACGTCGAAGGGGAGGAGCTCGAGCGCGCCGATGCGTGTCACGACCCCCGCGGTAAGCGGCCGCGCGACCCCCTCGGGCTTGCTCGTGCCCGGCAGGGGGCGGATCGCATCGTCGAAGATGTACGGGAAGCGCGTCGCCAACGCCGCGAGGGTCTCCGGCGCGCCGAAGATCGGCAAACCACCCGACCGACGCACCGAGATCGCGCGGAGATCGTCGATCCCGTGCGTGTGATCGGCGTGCTCGTGCGTGTACGCCACGGCATCCACGTCATGGATGCCGGCGGCGAGGAGCTGCAGCCGCAGCTCCGGCGGCGTGTCGAGCAGGAGACGCATCCCCGCCACCTCGACCACCGCCCCGACGCGCGTGCGACGATCGCGGGGATCCGACGACGTGCAGACGGCACAGTCGCACCCGACCTGCGGGACACCAAAGCTCGTGCCGGTCCCGAGGAAGGTGAGCCTCACACCGTCTCGACCTTCAGGAGGTTCGTCGTCCCCGGGACGTTGAACGGGACGCCGGCGGTCACCACGAACGGCTCGCCCGATTCCGCGAGACCGTGCTTGCGGAGCAGCATCCGGGTGACCGGGATCATCCCCTCGTACGAATCCATCGTCTGCACGAGGATCGGAATGACCCCCCAGACGAGGGCGAGCTGCCGGTAGGTGCGCGGCTGGTCCGTGAGGGCGACAATCCGACCCTGCGGCCGCCGCCCCGCGACGATGCGGGCGGAGAAGCCGCTCTTCGTGAAGACGACGAGGGTGTGCGCCCCGAGCAGACGGAGCGCCGTGACCGAGGCGGAGGCGATGGTCTCCTCGACCGACGCCGACCCGGGCTGCACGCGGTCGAGTCCCTGCCCGCGCGGGACCTCCGCCACCTCCGCCGCCGTGGCGATGCGGCGCATCGCCTTGACCGCCTCCACCGGATGCGCGCCGGCCGCCGTCTCCGCCGACAACATGACCGCGTCCGTCCCATCGAGGATTGCGTTCGCGACGTCACTCGCCTCGGCGCGCGTCGGCCGGGTGTGCTGGATCATCGACTCGAGCATCTGCGTCGCCGTGATCACCGGCCGGCCGTAGCGCGCCGCGAGCGAGATGATGCGCTTCTGTTGCAGCGGGACATCCTCGAACGGCAGCTCGACCCCGAGGTCACCACGGGCGACCATCACCGCGTCGGTAGCCTGGAGGATCTCCTCGATCCGCTCGAGCGCGGAGTCCTTCTCGATCTTCGCGACGAGCAGCATCCCCGCGGGGACGAGGCCGCGCAGCTGGCGGAGGTCGTCGGCCCGACGCACGAAGCTGAGCGCGAGATAATCGAGGTCCTGCTCGACCGCGAAGGCGACATCCGCGAGGTCCTTCTCCGTGAGCGACGGCGCCGAGACATCGACCCCGGGGAGATTCATCCCCTTGTTCGAGCTCAACCGCCCGCCGACGGTGACCACGACGTGCACCCGGTCCCCATCGATGCGCTGCACCTCGAAGGCGAGGAGCCCGTCATTCACGAGGATGGACGCGCCGACCTGCACGTCGCGGGCGATGTCGTCGTAGGTGACGGGCACGTCCTCCCCCGTGGCGTGCGCCTCGGGGACGAAGGTGAGCGCCTGTCCGGCGGTGACCTCGAACGGTTCCGGGAGGACGCCGATGCGGATGCGCGGGCCCTGGAGATCCCCGAGGATCGCGACGGGCAGCCCGAGCGCGGACGCGGCGGTCCGCACGTGGGCGATCGTCTGCGCGTGCTGCGCGTGCGTCCCGTGCGAGAAGTTGATCCGACAGACGTTCACCCCGGCCTCGAGGAGCGCCCGGATCGCCTCCGGTGTGCTGGAGGCGGGGCCGAGGGTGGCGACGATCTTCGTGATGTCGTGACGCATGGGGGGAGTGGGGGGAAACGGGGGGAGCGCGGCCCGACGGCGCTCAGCCGGCGCCGAGCGCCGCGACCTTCGCGTCGAGACCAGCGATCAGCGTGTCGAAGGACCGCTGGAACGCGGTCAGGCCGTCGGCGAGGAGCGTGTCGGTGATGCCATCGAGCGCGATGCCGAGCGCGGCCAGCTCGGCGAGGAGCGTGTCGGTGCCGGCAGCGTCCGCACCGACGGTTCGGGCGACGAGCCCATGGTCACGGAAGGCGTCGAGCGTCGCGGGAGGCATCGTGTTCACGGTGTGCGGCCCGATCAGCTGCTCGACATACAGCACGTCGCGGTACGCGGGGTTCTTGGTCGAGGTGCTCGCCCAGAGCGGCCGCTGCACCTGCGCCCCGCGCGCGGCGAGCGCGTCCCAGCGCGGACCGCGGAAGCGCTCCTCGAAGCGGCGATAGGCGAGCCGCGCGTTCGCGATCGCCGCGCGGCCCTGCAGCGCCGTCGCCCGCTCGCGCGGGATCCGACCCTCGGCCACCAACCGGTCGAGCATCGGGTCGATCGCCGCATCGACGCGGCTCACGAAGAACGAGGCCACCGATGCCACGCGCGCGAGGTCGCCCCCTGCGGCCGCCCGCGCCTCGAGCCCCGTGAGATACGCCTCGACCACGCGGTCGTACGCGGCGACGGCGAAGAGCAGCGTGACGTTCACGTTCAGGCCGTCGGCGATGAGCCGCGTCAGCGCGACGCACCCCTCGGGCGTCCCCGGCACCTTGATCATCACGTTCGGACGGTCGACCGTCTTCCACAGGCGGTGCGCCTCCGCGATGGTGGCCTCGGCGTCGTGCGCGCTCCCCGGCGAGACTTCGATCGAGACGTAACCGTCGTGGCCGTTCGTCGCGGCGTACACCCCGGCGAAGGCGTCGCACGCGACGCGGACGTCATCGGTCTCGACGAGCTCGAAGAGGCTCCACGCGTCCCGCGTCCCGGCCGCGACGGCGGCCGCGAGCTGCGCGTCGTAGGCCTGGCCCGTCGCCAGCGCCTTCTCGAAGATGGTCGGGTTGGAGGTCATCCCGGTGAGGGCCTCACCGGCGATCTTCGCCTCGAGGGCGCCGGTGCCGAGCATCGCCCGGTCGATGAAGTCGAGCCAGATGGACTGGCCGGCGGCGTGGAGGGCGTGCAGCGGGGTCGGGGTCGACGACATGCGGTGGACGCGGTAGAGTGGAGAGTCTCGGTTCTCTTGCAATCTACCATGCCCGCTCCCTCGACGCCCTCGCGTCGCCCCGCTCGATTCGCCGCCTGGCGCGGCCTCCCCTTCACCGCGCAGCTCCTCGCGGCGGGGATGCTCCTCGGCCTCGCGTGGTTCCTCGCGATCCAGGTCGCCGAGGACCGGCGGCAGGGGGCCGCCCGGGAGCGGACCGAGGCGCGGCTCGCCCTGGCCCGGGTCGAAGCGGATGTGGCCCGCCTTGGCGAGGCCCTCGCCACCTGGGAGCAGGCGCGGCTGCTCGCGGCCGTCGCCCCCGACTCCTCGCAGCTCGGGCGCGTCGCCGCTGAACGCGCGCTGGTGGACCGCAGTGCCGCGGCGCTCGCCGGCGAGCTGCCGGCCGGGTCGGCGCGAGCGGCGCTCGCGGCGCTGCGGGACGGCGTCGCCGCGGACAGCACCTACCTCACGCCGGGTGGGATCCGGGAGCGGCACGACCGCCTCGCCAGCGCCGTCGCGACCGCCGTGGCGACCGCCGAAGCGGAGGCGACCCAAGCGGACGCCGAGGAGGAACTGCTCGGCTTCGCGACGTGGACCGGCGGCCTCGCCGTCTTCCTTCTCGTGCTCGTGCTGCTGATGCGCCTCGTCTCCCGCGCGCTGGATCGCGTGATCGCCGCGGCCGCCGCGCTGGATGCAGGGCGCTACGGCGACGCGGCGCTCCTCGCGCCGGAGCGTGCCCCCAATCACGAGATGGAACAGCTCGCCCGATCGTTCGGACGGCTCGCCGAGAGCATCGCCGACCGCGAGCGCCGATTGCAGGAGGACCTGGACCGTCTCCGGGAGCTCGAGCGCCTGAAGCGCGACTTCGTCTCCACCGTGAGCCACGAGCTCCGGACCCCGCTCACGTCGATGCGCGGGGCCCTCGGCCTCGTCCTTGGCGGGCGCGTGGGTAGCGTCAGCGCGCGCGTCGAGGACCTGCTGCGCATCGGGATGACGAATACCGAACGATTGATCCGGCTGATCAACGACATCCTCGATCTCGAGAAGATCGAGGCGGGCGCCTTCGAGCTCCGCCGCGGGCCGGTGGACCTCGCCACCGTGCTCCGTCAGACCGTCGGCGGCCTCGACGGCCTCGCGCGGGAGGCGGGCATCGCGATCCGCCTCGACGACCTCGCGGTGGCGTCCATCGATGGCGACGGCGATCGCCTGGTCCAGGTGTTCACGAACCTGGTGTCGAACGCGATCCGGTTCTCCCCGGCCGGCTCGGCGGTGGAGATCGCCGTGACGACGTCGACGCGGGAGGCGACGGTCACGGTGCGCGACCACGGCCCCGGCATTCCCGCGGCCTTCGCCGACCGCATCTTCGGGCGATTCCAGCAGGGGCCCGCTCCCGAGGGACGTCGGGGTGGCAGCGGCCTCGGACTGAGCATCGCCCGGGCACTTGTCGAGGTGCACGGCGGCACGATCGGATTCGACGCCGCGGCAGGCGGCGGGACCGTCTTCTGGGTGTCATTGCCGCTCGCCGGTGCCGCGACCGGCTGAGCGCGCCACCGCCGCTCAGACCTCCGACGCGCCGGCGGCGGGGCGCCCGATACCCTGTCGGGTCATCCGACCCCAGGTCTCGGTGCCGCGGAACGCATTCCAGTACGCCACGACGCGGTACCACAACGTCAACTGGCGGTAGCCGACCCCTTCGAGGACGCAGAAGCCGAGCAGTCGCCAGAAATCGCCCGGTTTGCGATAGCGCTTGAAGCTGACCTCCTCGAGGATCAGCGCCCAGATCGACATCAGGACCATGAAGCCGAGGCCCACCCCGAGGAAGAGGTAGGCGAACTCGAGATCGATCGCCCCGATGGCGAGCCCGACGACGAGCACGAACCACCCGAGGAGCTCAACGATCGGCGCGAGCGCCTCGGCGAAGATGAACCAGGGATAGGTGAGCATCCCGATGATGCCGTAGCGCCGATTGAACATCATGTCTCGGTGCTTCCACAAGGTCGCGATCAGTCCACGCTGCCACCGTTCACGCTGGCGCGCGAGCACGTCCGTCGTCGCCGGGACCTCGGTCCACGCGACCGGGTCGGGTATGAACGGGAGCTGCGCGGGGATCTTCTTCTCGCGCAGATAGCGGTGCAACCGGACCGTGAGCTCCATGTCCTCGGTCACATTCCCCGTGAGGTATCCCCCGATCGCCTTCAGGTATTCCTTGCGGAAGAGGCCGAACGCCCCGGAGATGATGAGGTTCCCGCCGAGCGCGTTCCATCCCATCCGGCCGAAGAGGAAGGCGCGCAGATACTCCACCACCTGGCACCCGACGAGCCAGGTGGTCGGCACCCGGGCGTCGGTCACGCGACCGTACTCGACGGTGCACGAATTCACCACACGGATCGTCCCGCCCACCGCGGCGATGTTCGGATAGAGGAGGAAGGGACGCGCGAGCCGCAGCAGCGCGTCGGGCTCGATGATCGTATCGGCATCGACGGAGACGACGAACGGATGCCGCGCCGCGTTCATCGCGGCGTTGAGGGCGTCCGCCTTGCCGCCGTTCTCCTTGTCGAGCACCAAGAGTCGCGAGTGGAGCCGCGAGCGGTAGTACGCCTTGACCGGCTTGCTCGGCACGCTCACCGAGAAGGCGGGGGGGACCTGATACAACTCGAACTGGTCGACCATCACCTGCATCGTCCGATCCGTCGAGCCGTCATTCACCACGACGACCTCGAGGTTCGGATACTCAATCGTGAGGAAGGAGAGGAGCGAGTCCCGGATCGTCACCTCTTCGTTGTGCGCCGGCACGAGAAGACTGATCGGCGGCACGGCCTCAGACCCGAGGAGCCGCTGCAGATGCTCATCACTGGCCATCCGCCAGTGGTTCCAGAGCTCGGGGATCGAGAGCAGCAGGAGGGCGGCGTACCCGATACTGAAGACGACGAGATACCGGATGGCGAACCAGTCCGCCCAGAGCATCCAGTCGCGGAGAAGATCGATGAACGTCGCGCCGAGGCCGGGCTCCGGCATCAGGCCTCCCCGATGTCGAGGAGCGCGCCATCCGAGAGGTTGGCGACCATAAACGCCATATCCCGCGCATAGCGGTCCGGGCCGTTCCGCGCGACGCGGAGCGCGGCGCGCCCCGGCTCCCCCGCCTGCGCGAGCGCGACGGCCGCGCGCACCCGCACGAGCCAGACGGGATCGGAGAGCGCGGCGGTGAGCGCCGGGAGCGCCGTCCGGCTCTCCATCAGGCCGAGGGTGCGCGCCGCCGCGGCGCGCACGCTGACATCGCGGTCCCCGAGCAGGGCGATCAGCGCCGCCTCGCTCTCCGGGAACGGCAGACGGCGAAGGGCCTTCGCGCAGGCGCGCCGAATCGGGACAAACTCCTCCTGCGCGCGGCCGAGCGACGCCTGAAGGGCCCCGATGTGATTGAGGTTCTCGGCGAACTCGATCCAGGTGGCGACCTCGTGGCGCCGCGTCCCCGTCGCGATCCGCTGGGCGAGCGCAGGCCCCACGACGTGGGCGAAGGGATGCAGGACGAGCGTGACACCCTGCCGCACGACCTTCGGCATCGCGTCCATCCGATCTAGGATGCGGGCGATGGCCACATCGTCGAGCACGCGCGGGAGCGCGGCGCAGGCGGAGATCTGCACCGCCGGATGCGCATCGTCGAGCAGGGCGAGGACCTGATCCCGGTCGTCGGGCCCCGCCATCAGCGCGAAGGCGCGCGCCGCCTCGAGACGCCGCCACCAGAAGCGTGACGCCCAGCCGCCGAGGGCCCGCCGCACCCAGAGCTCGTTGACGAGGCGGCTCCGCAGCCGGGCGGCATCGGCCGCGGCGATCGTGTGCTTGGCGAGCAGGGCGAGGAACCCGACGGCCGCGCCCTTCGGCACCCGGCGGAGCTCGCGCAGCACCGTCTCCGGCTCCCCGCCGTCGACCAGCCAGGCGCGCAGCGGCCCGGGCAGCCCCGAGCGGGCCAGCTCCAACGCACTCTGGAACTTGAGATTCTGCGCGCGACGGACCAGCAGGAACGCGAGCAGGAGGAGGACGAAGAGCGTCTGGAGCGACGCGACGATGAGGAGGAGCGCGCGGCCGCTCACGTAGCCGCCTGCCCCCGCCAGATCGCGAGCTTCGCGAAGAGGATGCGCAGGCTCAGCGGCTTCGTCAGGAAGTCGATCGCGCCGGCCCGCAGCGCCCGCAGCTGGTCCGCCTCGCCCGACCGAACCGAGACGAACGCGACGCGGAACGAGCCCGGGCGCTCGAGCTGCAGCCGCTCGAACAACGAGAAGCCGTCGAGGCCCGGGAGATCGATGTCCAGCAGCACGATCGGCTGGCGACGGTGGGTCCGCATCGTGAGCAGCCCCTGGAGCGCGGCCGGTCCATTCTCGTACGCGACCGACGTGAGGCCGCGCGTCGCGACGGCGTAGCTCATCAGGTCGGTCAGCACCGGGTCGTCCTCGACGATCACGACGTCCGGTGCGACCCCGGTGTCCGATTGGCTCCACCGATGCAGCAGGGCCTGATCGTCCTTCGCGATGAGCCAGGCCTCTTCCGCGGCGCGGAGCACCGGCTCGAAGGCGACGTCGGCCCCGGGGCGCTGTTCGGCCAGTCCAGCGCGCCACGGGACGGCCCCACTGGCGGCCGCCTCCGCCAGCGGCCGGAGCCGCTCTTCCGTCTCCTCCGCATCGCCGGGAAAGAGGATGCCGAGGGATCCCCCCTCGAGGAACCCGATGCGGACGTCGGGACCGCCGAGCGTCGCCGCGATGCGCCGACAATCCTCCTGCCAGACCGCCATCGCGGCTCGGTCCCGCGGGGGGAGGTCCGGACGCACCGTCACGAGCGTGACGGTCTGATTCATCGCCGCCCCGACGCGCAGCCCCTCCTCGAGGTCGCGCACGGCCCGCGTGCCCACGGGGAGGCTTGAGACCGGATGCACCTCGCGCGCCATCGTCCGGTGTTTCCGAAGCTCCACGAGCCGACTCAACCGCCGCCCGAGCTCCACCGGCACGATCGGGATGGCCTGGAGGTCATCCACGCCGGAGGCGAAGGCGCGCTCGCGATACGCCGCCGACGCATCGGCGGACAGCAGCAGGATCGGCAGCTCGCCGAATCGGTCGTCCTCGCGGAGCATCCGCACGAGCAGGAGCGTGTCACGCGCGATGCCCTCCGCGACGACGAGCGCCGCGACGCGCCGCTCGACCGCGATGGTCGCGAGGTCCTCCTCGGGCGACAGCGGGAGGATCGTCATGCCGTGACGGGCGGCGGCGGCCGAGAGCACGTCGAGGCCGCTCGCGTCGTCGCCGAGGGCCGCGAGCACCAGCGTGCCGGCGAGCGCCCCCTGCGCCTGCCCCGCATCGAGCGCCTCGAAGATGCGCGCGACGCCGGACCGACGGTCGAGGACGACCGCGGTGGGGCCGTGCGGCGCCGCCTGCTGCGTCGGCGCCCGGAGCAGCACGTGGGCGGTGCCCGGCGGAAGGTTCAGCAGGACGTCCGCCGCCGAGACGGCGCCCGCGGGGCCACGCGCGTCGATGACCTCCTGCGCGAGATGCCCGGGCAGCCGTTCGACGAACCGCCCCCGATGCAACGCCTCGGCGACGATCGGCATCGCGATGTCGTCGTCGAGGTCGACGACGAGCAACCGGTGCGGCAGCAACCCCTCCCCCGCCCCACCGCGCGGCCCGAGCGCCGCCCCGAGGAGATCCGCGAAGGAGCGGACGATGCTCCCGCGTCGGGTCAGGTCGAGCGTCAGGGAGCCGACCCACCGCTCGACGACGAGGTCGAACGCGCCGGCGAGGCGCCCCGCCTCGGGGAACCCGAAGGTCCCCGCGGTCCCCGACAGGCGATGGAGGTCGCGGCGCACCGACGCGAGCACTGCCGGCGTGGCCGGCGCGCGATCCAGCTGATCCGCCGCCGTGCGGAAACCCGAGACGGTCGCCCCGACCGATTCAGCGAATCGGACGCGGAGCGTGCTGATGGCGTCGTCGAACGCCGACTGTTCGGGCGTCGGGTTGGTCTGCAGTCGACGGACTCGGGCGAGGGGAAACGCAACGCAGCGTATGGGGGGAATATCGTGCCGCGATGGCCACCCCAGCAAGGAACCGGGCGCGTTGCGAGCGCGAGCCCCTCGACGGCACATTCCGGGCATGCGCCTGCTCTGTGCCGACGATGATCCGGACATCCGTACCATCCTCGCCTTGGCGCTCCGACTCGATGCGCGGTTCGAGGTC
>JARIFA010000011.1 GCA_031127075.1 Gemmatimonadota bacterium
CGATCATCGACGACCCGCAGATGGCCAGCGCGGTGCAGCCGCACCACGAGCTGCGCGGCGCGGCCCGGCCGGCCGCCGCTCGCGCGATGGAGCGACTCCACGACGGGGGTGACCCACTCGGCCCGTGGCAGTCGCGCCATCGCGCTCAGGAGCGTGCGGATCCCCTCGGGCTCGGCTCGGCCGATCGCGATCGACGGGGTCTCGTCCACGCCCGCTCCCGTCTGGAGCACGGGAACGACGAGCAGTCCGGGCACCGGCGCCTCGCGGAGCCGTCGCAGGAGCCGCGCCAGCACCCGCACGTCGTAGTGGTGCGCGTCGTCCAGCGTGACGAGGAGGGGGCCCTCGACCGCGACGGCGGTCAGGAGGTCGTGCACCGCGGGGACGGCATCGCTCGGTGGCGCCAAGACGCCCTCGTGGAGCCGGCCGATGGTGTCCGAGAAGTCCGGGTGCACCCCGGCGGCGCCGCGGTACCCCGTGAGGGCGACGGTGAGATCGCGGAGGCTGGCGCTCGGCACGCCGGCCGAGCTGGCGAGTGCGACGAGCGGGATCGTTCGGCCCCCTTCGGACAGGCACCGACGCGTCACCTCGCGGAGCAACCAACTGCGGCCGGTCCCGGACTCCCCGATCAGACAGACGACCGACGACCGCCCCTCGCGAGCGCGGCGCCAGGCGTCTTCCAGGGCTCCGAGTGCGTCGGCGTGTATCGGGACGCCGATGGGGCGATCACCGCCGATGCGGGCCTGCAGCCGCAGGCGCAGCGTCTGGGTACGGGTCGCGACCTCATCGCGGCCGTGTCCGTGGGCGCGCGCCGAACGCGCCGCGAGTCGCCCCGCCACCTGCTCGAAGGTGCCGCTGTCGGCGAGCGTCGCCGCCACCTCGAGTTGCAGCCAGAGGAGCTCCGGGGCATCGCCGAGCACCTGCCGGGCACGTCCGAGGAGCGGGGCGAAGAGGTCCGGGGCGGGTCCGCGGACGGCCTCCGCCCACTCCCGATTGAGCGCGTCGAGGAGCCGGCGTTCGACGCGCGCCCGGAGGTCTCGGATCCAGGACTGGAGCGCGGTGCCGGCGACGTCGAGCGTCGCGCCGAAGGGACCGGAGGATAGCTCGAACGCCTCGCCGACTCGGCCCGAATCGATCCGCTGCTCCGTCTCGAAGATGTCGACGGTCATCGGGGCGTTGAGGAAGAGCCGACCCCCGACGTCCGTCAGGCCGTCGGCACCGATGGCGCGCCGGACCCGGAAGACGGATTGCCGCAGGGAGTTGGAGGCGTTCGCGTCCGAGGCTCCCTCCCACAAGAGGTCTCGGATGTGCCGACGAGAGATGCCGTGTCGCCCCGCCGCAACCAGGAGGACGAGCATCGCGGTCGGCTTGATCCCGATGTTCACGACCTCCTCACCGTCCGGTCGACCGGTGGCGATGAGGGCGAGCATCGGGAAGGTGGTGATTCGGAATGCCACGGAGAGCCTCGGAGAGGGCTGCAGTCGGGGCAAGTATCCGTTATCAACGTTATATGAACGTCAAAGCTGGCCGGGTGTTCGTGTTCTTAACACTTTCACGGCGAGTTACAGCACCGAGAGCGCAGGTCGACGCCGGCGTACGTGCACAGAGCCTGATGCCATTAGGGGGAGTCTGCTCCCGCCCCTGCTTCGGCGTCACGGCACAGCGGGGCGTCTGGCCATCGGTGCCGAGCAACGCCCCTTCTGCAGGCCCCGGCGGCGACCAGCGTTGCCCCATCGATGATGCACGCCTACATTCCGCCAACGCCCCGGTCTCCCGGGGCGTTTTTTGTGTCCTTTCCTCTACTCTCAGCTGGAGCCGTGCCGATGTTCGACGCGAAGACCCGCACCATCGTGATCGTCGGGGCGCAGTGGGGGGATGAAGGGAAGGGGAAACTCGTCGACGTCCTCGCCGAGCAGGCCGACTGGGTGGTGCGGTACCAGGGGGGCGCCAACGCGGGCCACACGGTGCACGTCGGTGAGGAGTCGACCGTGCTGCATCAGGTGCCGAGTGGGATCCTGCATCCCGGGGTGCGCTGTGCGATCGGCAACGGCGTCGTCCTCGATCCTGAAGGGATGTTCGAGGAGGTGGATGGTCTGGTCGCCACGGGCGTCGACGTGGCGGGGCGTCTCTATCTGTCGGATCGGGCGCACCTCGTGATGCCGTATCACAAGCTCGTCGACAAGGAGAGCGCGGCGAGCAGGGCGATCGGGACCACGGGGCGGGGCATCGGGCCGGCGTATGAGGACAAGGTCGCGCGGCGCGGCATCCGCGTGCTCGACCTCCGTCACCCGGCGCGGCTCAAGGCGCTCGTCGAGCGTGGCACCGAGCACGCGAACGTCGTGCTCGCGGGGTTCGGGTCGAGCAAGCGCGCCGATGCCGCGTTCACCCTCGCGGCGCTCGAGCGGATCGCCCCGCGGCTACTCGCGATCGCGGACGATGTGGGGCTCGCGGTGAGTCGCGCGCAGCAGCAGCGGGCGGCGGTGCTGCTGGAGGGCGCGCAGGGCTCGCTCCTCGACGTGGACCACGGGACGTATCCGTTCGTGACGTCGTCCAACACCACCGCGGGGGGCGCGGCGATCGGCGTGGGCATCTCGCCGCGGAGCCTCGATGCGGCGATTGGGGTGGTGAAGGCGTACACCACGCGCGTGGGGGCCGGTCCGCTCCCGACCGAGTTTGACGAGGCGATGAGTCAGCACGTGCGCACCCTGGGGAACGAGTTCGGCGCCACCACCGGCCGTCCGCGGCGCTGCGGCTGGTTCGATGCGGTCGTGGTGCGCTACGCGGTACGCGTGAACGGGCTCACGGGGCTCGCGATCACCAAGCTCGACGTCCTCGATACCCTGGAGCGGATCGGGCTCTGCACCGGGTATCGGGTGGATGGCGAGGTGACCTCGGAGTTCCCGGGGGATATCGCGGACCTTGAGGGGATTGAGCCGGTCTATGAGTGGTTCGAGGGGTGGCTCTCGCCGACCTCGGCGGCCCGGACGTTGGCCGAACTGCCTGCGGCCGCCCGTCGTTATCTCGACCGGATCCAGGAATTGGTGGAGTGCCCGGCACAATACGTGAGCGTGGGGACCCGCCGGGACCAGATCATCGGGCTCTGAGGTTCTAAATCGCTGCTGCAAAACACGATGACGGCGGTTTGACGGAGTCATTGATGTTGGCGACGTGTCGTCAGCATCAACGTCAATCGCGCAGGGGTCGCCCTTCCGGCTCCGGACCTTCGGGAGCACGGCGCTCGAACGCAGGATTGACGACGGGAATTGGGAGACGGTCCTTCGCACCGGGAAGCCGCTCGCCCTCCTCGTGTACCTCGCCTCCGCGGATGGGCGGACCGTTCCTCGCGAACAGCTCGCCGACCTTTTCTGGGGGGACGAATCCCCCGAGCGGGCGCGTGGGTCGCTCCGACAAGCGTTGCACATCATCCGGCGGGCCGTCGGCGAATCAATTCTGGTCGCTGACCGGGACACCGTAGCGCTGCAGTCGGAGGGACTCGAGGTCGATCGGAGCCGAGCGCTCCGTGCCATCCGAGCCGCCGATGTCGCCGAGCTCCTTCAGGTCTACGCCGGGCCCTTCTGCCCGCATCTCGACGTGGGTCGTGCGCCGGAGTTCGAGCGGTGGCTCGAGGCCGAGCGGGGCCATCTGGAACGGGTCGTGGTCGACGCGGCGACCGCCGGGATCGGTCGCCAGCTCGCCGATGGCGCGCTCGATCGGGCGGTCCCCGGTGCCCGTCAGCTCGTCACCGCGGCGCCTGACGCGCCCGGCGCGGTCGTGTTGCTCGCCGATGCCCTGGCGGCGTCGGGAGCGCTGTCCGAGGCGCGTGAGCGGCTCGAGGCGACGGCGGTGCGCTGGGACTCGGCCGGTCAGCCCGTGCCGCCGCTCCTGCAGGAGCGCCTCGACCGGTTCCGCCGGGCCTCCGTCGCTCGACCAGTCGTCGAGGCGGGTACCCTCGAGCTCCTCGGCCGGACCCTGGTGGGCCGCGAGGCGCCGTTGGCGTCCCTGCTCCGCGAGGCGGAACGCGCCCGTGGCGGCACCGCGCGACGCGTCGCGCTGGTGGCGCCGGCCGGGATGGGGAAGACCCGACTCCTCGACGAGTTCGAGGCGCGGATGCGGCTGCGCGGCGCACGGGTCGTCCGCGTGCGGTTCCTCCCGGGGATGCGAGGGGTCCCCTTCGCCGCGGCCGCTGACCTCATCCGGGCACTGGCGTCCCTTCCCGGGGCCCTCGGGATCTCCGGGGTCTCCGCTCGGGCATTGATCGGGCTCGTCCCGGAGCTCGGAGTGCGCTACGTCGCCGCCGACGCGGCGGCCCTCCCACCGCTCGCGATGTCGCTCCTCGCGCGTCGGGATGCGCTCGCGGATCTCCTCGGCGCCGTCTCCGAGGATCGCCTCGTCCTCGTCCTCGTCGACGATCTCCAGTATGCGGACGAGATGTCCCGCGACCTGCTCGCGAGTGTCCCGCGATCGGCGGGGCGGCTGTTCGAACTCTACGCGTCTCGTTCGGGGGTCGATTCGCGGTTGTTCGGGCCGGACCTCGACCTCCTCCTGGCGCCCCTGAACGCGGTCGACGCCCGTCTGCTGCTGGCCGAGGTGGGGGCGGTGCCCGAGGCCGACTGGGTGACGGAGATGCTCGACCGACTCGTGCGCCGGGTGCGAGGGGAACCGCAGACGCTCCTCGCCGCGCTGCGTGCCCTGGTGGACGGTGGGCATCTCCTTCTCGACGAGGGGCGCTGGGTCGCGCCGGCGCCCGAGGGGCTCGGGGAGGCAATCGACCGCGCGGACGGGGTGCTGCAGTCGATCGCATCGCTCTCCGATGCGGAGCGACGTCTGCTGCGCCTCCTGGCCACCTGGGCGCGCCCGATGGAGGAGGCCGACCTGATCGCCGTGATGGGTGCGGATGCGGCCGTACTCGCGGCCCTGAGTCGGATGGCCGCGCTCGGCCTCGTGCAGTCGCGCGACGCGACGTGGGTCGTGGCGCACGATGCGATCGTCGAGGGGATCGACGCGGTCGCTCCGCCGCCCGGCGAGGTCGCGCCCCTCGCGGCGATCATCGAACACTGGGCGGGCCACCCCCAGCTCACGGCGGCGGTGCTCGAGCATCTCGCCCTGCTCTGTGGGGCGCGCGACGACCTCGCCGCGGCGCGGCGATTGGTGTCCCGCGTGGCGGGGCGGCGCCGATGGCGCATCGTCGGCCTCCGGGGTCGCACCCTCGCGCGGGCGGTGGCGCGGGCGGCGGGGCAGCCGACCTGGGCGGGACCGTTGGATGATGCGGTGGGGTTCCTCGCGCGGCGCTCCGACCGCGGGCTCGCCCTGCTCGGTGCGGGGACCGCGTTCGCGGCGGGCTTGTTGCTCTGGTTGTTGGCGATGCTCCAGCCGCGCCTCGTGGTGGAGTCGGAGCCGATGGCGGAGGTCGTGAGCGGCCAGGCGCTTCACGTCCTCGCGCTCATCGTGCAGCCCCGGGTGGTGGTGCGGAACGGATTCGGCCGCGCGCTCGAGATGGACCTTCCGGTCGCCGTGTCGGTCCCCGGCGCGCTCGTGCGCGGGGACAGTGCGGTGCGCCTGCGGGACGGCCGCTATCAGTTCGAGCGGCTGCTGGTGCAACTGGACTCGGCGCGCCCGCCGCCGCGTCCGGACCAGTGGCGGATCGATCTGCGCGGCCCGTGGTATGTCCGCGACGCGTCGGTGCGCATCCGCGGCTCCGGGTCGGCGGATCAGCAGAACACGTTCCGGGCCATCAGCCTCCGTGTCGCGGGGGGGGCGCTCGTCGGGCCGATGCACGTGCGGGCGCGGCTGGGCGACTCGCTGCGCTTCGACCTCACGTTCGAGTACAGCACGGTCGAGGCGACCGCCAATCACATCGTCGCCGGCACGCCGACGTGGGGGGATCGCCGTCGATCGGTGATTCGCCTCGCGGGGCTGCCGAGCCCGGTCCAGAATGCCTGGCGGACGGTGACCTTCTCGGTGCCGCCACCGCCGCGCGTGGGGATGCACCACGTCGCGGTGCTCCTCGCGATGGAGGACGAAGCGGCGAATGTGCTGTCGGGGACGAACTGGGGGGCCGGAGAGCCGATCTGGTTCGATGGCAACGACGTGGTGGACCTCCCGCCGCGTGCCTTCGAGGGGCTGCGGACGCGCGGATCGGTGACCCTGCCACGGTATTTGAGGCGATTCTATCAGGATCGGCTCCCCGACCTGCGGCTCGGGGAGCAGGTCCTCACGAGCCCGGAGCCCACGGTGCAGGCCGACGTGCGCGACTGGCCGTTCGCCGGCACGGCGATCCGGATCGATGTGGAGGCCCGCTGAGGTGTGGGGGCGTGTCGCGCGCGGGGCGAGACGGTTGTGTGACGTGGCGCACATCGCTTTTGACACGCATTCCGCTATGGTGGTATCGTCCCGATGTATCCCGCACCGGCGTGCGGGGTAATGCCTGACGGCCGGCGTCCCCGGCCCCCTCGTCCGTCTCCCTCCCTTTCCGAGGTTCGCATGTCCAAGCGCGCGTCCCTGCTCGTCGCCCTCTCCCTCGTGTCGCTCGGTGCCGCCTGCGGTGGGGGCACCTCCTCCGCCGTGGCCACGGCGGCGGGCCCGTCGCCGGTGAACGTGAACCGCCTGCCCGACTGGTTCACCAATGTCCCGACCGACGCGAACACGATGTACGCCGCGACGACGGCGGAGTCGCGTGATCTCCAGCTCGCCATCAACAAGGCGGTGACGGACGGCCGCAACAATCTGGCGCAGCAGATGGAGGTCAAGTTCGAGGGCCTCTCCAAGCGCTTCCAGGAGGAGACCGGCCTCGGCGCTGACGCGCAGTTGATCGACCAGTTCACGCAGGCCTACAAGGGCATCGTGAGCCAGACGATCAACGGCTCGCGCGCGGCGAAGCAGGAGATCGTGAACACCCCGGCCGGCTACCGCGCCTATGTGCTCGTGGAGCTCCCGATCGGTCAGGCGAGCCAGGCGCTGATGCAGCGCGTCCGCGCGAACGAGCAGATGTACACCCGGTTCCGTGCGAGCCAGGCGTTCGACGAGCTGCAGAAGGAAGTCGAGCGGTACGAGGCGGCGCAGCGCCCGCGCCCGTAATGGGGGCTCGGCAGGACTCCAGAGCCCGGCGATCGCTCGCCGGGCTCTTCCTGTTTCCGGTGGTCGCGTCGCGGGCCGTCCGCAGCGCGCTCCTCGGGGCGTCCGTCGGCGCGCTCGCCTGTGCGCCCGCGATGCCTCCCGCGATGCCTCCCGCGGCGCCCGCCGTGGCGGTGCCGTTGGCCGAGGCTTTCGAGTACCCCGCGTGGTTCCTGTCCCCGGGCCCCGCGCTCGCCGGGACCGTGACGTCGTTCGCGTCGGTGGGGCTGCGGCGGGCGGCAGCGGACTCGGTGGCGGTGGAGGAGGCCCGGGCGCGGATCGCGCTCGCGCGCCGCGTGCGCATCGAACTCGACGCGGCGTTCCAGTCGGGGCTCGGCGTCGCGCTCACGAGTCAGGGGGAGCGGTTCCGCGAGATCGCGCTGAGTCCTGTCCCCGATTCGGCATGGCTCGTCGCGAGCGCGGCGGTGCGCGGTACGCTCTTCGCGTTGGTCGCCGGGCCGCGGCAGTCGGTGGAGCCGCCGGGTGACGCGCTCGTCCCGGTCGCGGCGACGCCGCCCGCGTGGGTGGGGACGCTGCCGCGCGGCGAGGGGGTGGTCTATGCCGTGGGCGTCGCGCCCGCCACTTTTCGCGAGGCGGGGGGGTGGCTCGAGGCGGAGCGTCACGCGCGCGCGCAGCTCGCCGCGAGCGTCTCGTCTCGGGTGCGGACCCTCGCGATGGGGGCCGGGCGTGATGAGGCGACGGTCACGACGGTGTCGAGTGCGGTGACGCTGGCGGATCTGGTGGTGGAGGGGCGGTGGCGGGATCGATCGACCTGTTTCGTCCTCGTACGAGGGCGGGTGCTGGAGGCACAGTGATGCGGACGCGTGCGTGGCGGATGGTGGGAATCGCGGCGGTGGTGATCGGGTGCGGCGGGGCGACGAGCGCGGGGGCGGGGACGCCGGCCGCGGCGACCGCGCCGACGCCGGTCAGCGTGCCGGCGAGTGCGCCGGTGCGTGCCACCGCGACGTCGGTGGGCGGTACGTCGAGCGCAGCGCCGAGTGTCGCCCCGATGCCGCGGCTCGAGCCGTGCCCCGCGCCGACGGCGGCGCCGCGGTGGTCGGTGATCCGGCTCGCGGACTATCTGCCGCGAGACCGGTCGCGTGCGGACGTGGAGCAGGCGCTGCTCGGGAAGGCTCGGCTCGCGATCGTCGAGCGTGACCTCGGCATCACCGTGAGTGGCGTGACGTCGCGCATCGTGGGCGAGGAGGGTGTGGGGTCGAGCTCGCAGCTGACGGACATCTTCCTCCAGCAGTTCCGGCAGGAGGTCGGTGGGCGCGTGGTGGAGGAGTGCGCGCGTTTCGTCGACGTGGGGCGTGACTCGATGGCGATCGAGTTCGCCGCGGTGGTGGCGCGGGAGACCGAGGCGGCGTCGGCGGGGTTCGAGGGGGAGGTCACGATCGGCCAGCCCGCGTACCGCGAGAACGACAAGGTGACGCTGACGGTCAAGAGTACCGAGGGGGCGCGGGTCTACCTCTTCGCGGTGGCGAAGGATGGCTCGGCGACACTCTTCTTCCCGCACCAGTACGACACGCTGAACGTGCTGCGGCCGAACGAGGCGTTGGCGCTCCCGCGGCGTGGGAGCCCGTACGAGCTGGTGGCGAGCCTCGACCCGCGCTTCGGCGCGCCGCAGGTGGAGCACGTGCTCGCGCTCTTCTACAAGGGGCCTGGGGCGGCGCCGTTCCAAGCGCGCGACGCGTTCACGCGGACGTTCACGAACGCGGAGATCAACCAGGCAATCATGCGGATCCCGCGGAGCCTGCGGACGCAGGCGGCGAGTGGGTATACGATCGCGAAGCGGGTGCCGTAGGGGGGACGTACCGCGCCGTGCGGCGGTTGATGCTCCGTGCGGTCCCCGGCCGACATGGTAGGCGTTAACTTTCGCCTATGGCTGCCTCTTCCCGCCCCGACGTCCTCGACTCCCTCGTCAGCCTCGCCAAGCGCCGGGGCTTCATCTTCCAGTCCTCCGAGATCTACGGAGGCACCGGCTCCGTCTGGGACTACGGCCCGCTCGGCGTCGAGCTCAAGAACAACGTCAAGCAGCGCTGGTGGCACGCGATGGTCCGCGAGCGCGACGACGTCGAGGGCCTCGACGCCGCGATCCTGATGCATCCCCGCGTCTGGGAGGCCTCCGGCCACGTCGCCGGCTTCTCCGACCCCCTCGTCGACTGCAAGGCGTGCAAGGCGCGCTTCCGCGCCGACAAGCTCACCGACGCCGCCTGCCCGCGGAAGCCGTCCAAGAAACCCGGCGAGCACACCGACTGCCAGCTCACTGAGCCGCGCCAGTTCAATCTGATGTTCAAGACCTTCATGGGGCCCGTCGAGGACTCGGCCGCCGTGGTCTACCTGCGCCCCGAGACCGCACAGGGCATCTTCGTCAACTTCCTCAACGTCCAGCAGGCCACGCGCCAGAAGGTGCCCTTCGGCATCGCCCAGATCGGCAAGGCGTTCCGCAACGAGATCACCCCGGGGAACTTCACCTTCCGCACCCGTGAGTTCGAGCAGATGGAGATGCAGTTCTTCGTCGAGCCGGGCACGGATATGGAGCACTTCGAGCGCTGGAAGCAGGCCCGCCTCGACTGGCACCTTGGCCTCGGTCTCGACCGTGACCGCCTCGAGTTCCATCAGCACACCGAGAAGGAGCTCGCGCACTACGCACGCGCCGCCTTCGACATCAACTTCGACTTCGGCGGCACCCTGGGCTTCCAGGAGATCGAGGGCGTGCACAATCGCTCCGACTTCGACCTCCGGCAGCACCAGGAGTTCTCCTCCAAGAAGCTCGAGTATGTGGACCAGGTGCAGAACAAGCGCTATCTGCCGTACGTCATCGAGACCTCGGTCGGCGCGGATCGCGTGACGCTCGCGATCCTCGTGAACGCGCTCCGTGAGGAGGCGGTCCCGGGCGAGCAGGAAGGGCGCACGGTGATGGGCTTCCATCCCGCGCTCGCGCCGATCAAGGCGGGGATCTTCCCGCTCACCAAGAAGGACGGCCAGCCGGAGATGGCGGACAAGCTCGCCGCCGCACTGCGGAAGAAGTTCACGGTCTTCTACGACGAGGCCGGTGCCATCGGTCGGCGCTACCGCCGGCAGGACGAGGCGGGGACGCCGTTCGGCATCACCATCGACGGCGACTCGACTAAGAACGACGATGTGACGATCCGCTTCCGCGACGATATGGGGCAGATCCGCGTCTCGACCTCACAGGTCGCCGAGGTGCTCGGCCGCTACCTCGAGGCGGATCACGCGCGCGCCGAGTCCACGCTCGCGGGCTGAGTCGATGGCGATCGTCTATCTGAACGGGGCTTTCGTCCCCGAGGCGCAGGCGCTGATCCCCGCGAACGACCGGGGCTTCATCTTCGGCGACGGGATCTACGAGGTGGTGCGTATCCTCGAGGGGCAGGTCTTCGCGTGGGACGCGCACGCCGCCCGGATGGCGCAGGGGCTCGCGGGGATCCGCATCGATGCGGTCGGGGTGGCGGACGTGGCGGCCCTGCACGACGTCTGCACGCGGCTCGTCCGCGAGAACGACCTCGTCACGGGCGAGGCGACGGTCTACCTGCAGGTGTCGCGCGGGGCCGCCACCCGCACGCACCATTTCCCGCCGGCCGGCACGCCGGCTACGGTGTATGCGGCGGCGCAGCGCTTCACGCCGAACTTCGCGATGCGCGACCAGGGGGCGAAGGGGATCACCTTCGCCGACATCCGCTGGGCCCGCTGCGACCTCAAGACGGTGAACCTCCTCGGTCCCGTGCTCGCGCGGCAGGCCGCCAAGGAGCACGACGCGTACGAGGCGATCCTCCACCGCGACGGGATGGTCACCGAGGGGGCCGCGACCAACGCATTCGCGGTCATCGACGGGGTGCTGCGGACGCATCCGCTCACGCACCACATCCTCCCCGGGATCACGCGCGCGATCCTGATGGAGCTCGTGCGTGCGCTCGGGATCCCCTGCGAGGAGCGCCCGGTGAGCCTGCAGGAGCTCCCGGGGGTGGATGAGCTCTTCGTCTGCGGGACCACCACCGACGTCCAGCCCATCGTCACGCTCGACGGGAAGCCGATTGGCACCGGGGTCCCCGGGCCGATCACGGTCCGGATCAAGGAGGCGTTCGCCACGCGCCTCTACGGGCGGGGCTAAGCCCCGGCGAGCGCCACGCCGCCCGCTCCACGACCGTCGGTACCGAGTGATAGATTTCGCGCCGGAAATCCCCCACCGAGGACGTCAGGTGAGACACCAGCAGAGCGGCAGAACCCTCCAGCAGCACCGCACCTCCCTCTCGCCGTCCGAGGTCCTCGTGTCGGCGCGGGAATTCTTCTCGCGGCAGTCGGGCATCTACTCGGCGTTCCTCGAGAAGGAAGGTCCGAACTGGATGAGCCTGCGGGGGCAGGGCGGTGAGGAGATCGCCATCGCCGCGACCGAGGAGATGGGCGCCACGAGCGTGAGCGCCTCCTCCTACATGTTCGACGCGCAGGTGGCGCAGTTCCTCACCTCGCTCCCTCCGGCCGCGACGCCGGCGGTGGTCTCGTGAGCGCGGGGGTGACGCTGCCGTTCCGCGCGCGCGGCGCGGTCCTCGCCCTCGGGGCGGACGATGCGGCGGCGATCTCGGTGCGCGTGCAGCTGCCGGAGCTCTGGGAGACGGTCGCGGTGCGCTGCGGTGGCGCGGTCAGCGTGGCGGCGCTCAAAGGGGCGGCGCTCGAGGCGTTCGGGCAGCGGCTGCACCCGGCGCACGAATACGTGATGAAGCTCCGCGGGTACGAGGTGCGCGACGAGGCCGCGACGGTGACGGCCGCCGGCGCGCAGGATGGCTCGACCTTCCTGCTGACGTACCGGCATCGTCGGCCGGTGCGGTGAGCGACCGGCACGGCGGGTGACCCACACCCCCCTCGCCCTCCTCTCGCACGCTGACGTCGGCCGCCACGACACCGGCTGGCACCATCCGGAGCACGTGGGCCGCGTGCGCGCCATCACGAGCGCGCTGAAGTACCATCCCGAGCTCTTCATGGCCCTCGATCTCCTCGAAGGGCGGCACGCCACCGAGGCGGAACTGGCCCTCGCGCACGACCCGGCCTACGTGGCGCGGGTCCGCGAGGCCGCCGCGAGCGGTGGGGCGCGCTTCGACGCCGACACCGTCGCGAGCGAGGGGAGCTGGGACGCCGCGACCGCCGGCGCGGGCTGCGTGCTCGACGGGGTGGAGCGTGCCTTCGACGGGCGGAATCGCCGGAGCTTCGTCGCGGCGCGCCCGCCGGGCCATCACGCGCTGCGGGACCAGGCGATGGGATTCTGCCTCTTCGGCAACGTCGCGCTCGGGGCGCATCACGCGCTCCGGCTCGGCGCCTCGCGCGTGCTGATCGTCGATTGGGACGTGCACCACGGCAACGGGACGCAGGCGTTGGTCGAGCACGACGCGCGGATCCGGTTCGTCTCGATGCACCAGTGGCCCTGGTATCCGGGGAGTGGTGCGGCCGACGACCGGGGCCCGCACCAGACGGTGTGGAACGCGCCGATGGCGCCGGGCCTCGCCGCCACCACCTACCGTGCGACGCTCCTCGCGGCGATCGACGCCGCGACCGACGGCTGGGCGCCCGACCTCGTGCTCATCTCCGCCGGCTTCGACTCGCTCGCCGGCGACCCGCTCGGCGGGTTCACCCTCGAGCCCGAGGACCTCGCCGCGGTGACGCGCGAGCTCGTGGCGCGGGCCGAGCGCTGGTGCGGCGGCCGCGTGGTGAGCGCCCTCGAGGGGGGGTACGCTCCCGCGCGGCTCGCGGCGGGCGTCGTCGCGCACCTCGAGGCGCTGCGGTAGCTTCCGATATGCCTCCCTCTCGGCCGCGGAAGACGATGCGCCTCCGGCGTCGTGACGACGCCGGCACCTCGGAGGGGACGAGCGTCCCACGCTCTTGGTACCAGCCCCCCGCCGGCGCGATGCGCCGCGACCTCGACCCGGCGGAATTCCCCGAGATCATCGCCTCCGGACAGGGCACGCTCTGGGTCGACATCGACCTTCGGCACCCCGACCAGCACGCGCTCCTCGGACGCAGCTTCCAGTTCCATCCGCTGAGCATCGAGGACACGACCTCCGCCGAGGGACGCGTGAAGGTCGAGGAGTTCCCGCGCTACCTGCTCGTCGTGATCCGCGGCGTCCGCCTGATGGACGAGACGGCCGACCAGTACGACATCGAGACGTTCAACCTCTGGTGCTTCCTCGGGCCGAACCATCTCGTCACGGTGCGCGGGCCGCACGCCCCGGGGGTGGAGGCGCTGGTCGACCGCCTCGCGCGCGCGCCGGAACTCCTTGAGCGCGGTGCGAGCCGGCTGATGCACCACGTGCTCGATGCGACGGTCGATGCCTACTTCCCGATCGTCGACCAGCTCGACGCCTTCGTCGATGGGCTCGAGGAGCGCGTCTTCGTCCGCTTCGAGCAGGAAGCGCTGCGCGACATCTTCTCGGTGAAGCGTCTCGTGCTGCAGTTGCGCCGCCACCTCGCGCCGATGCGCGAGGTCTTCAACATCCTGCAGAACCGCCCATCGGCGCTGATCACCCCGGAATCGCAGATCTACTTCCGCGACGTCTACGACCACGTCATCCGGCTCAACGAAGCGCTCGATGCGTACCGCGACCTGCTCTCGAGCACGATGGACTCGTACCTCACGCAGGTCTCGAACCGGATGGGCCTCGTGACCAAGGGGCTCACGGTGGTCGCCACGCTGAGCGTGCCGTTCGTCGTCGTGAGCGGGATGTGGGGGATGAACTTCGAGGAGGTCCCGCTCTCGCACTCGCCGCACGGCTTCTGGGTGATGCTCGCCTTGCAGCTCGGGCTCGGCGCCGGGTTGATCGTCGTCCTGCGGCGTCGCGGCTGGCTCTGACCGATGTTCTGTCCCGACTGCGGGAGCTGGAACCGGAGCGCGCTGCGCGCCTGCACGCGCTGCACGCGCGCGCTCCCCGAGGTGCGCGGGCCGAGCGAGCTCCCCGATGCCCTCGTGACCGCGCTCCGGCATGCGCTCGGCGCGCGGTACCGGATCGTGCGGCGTGTGGGGAGCGGTGGGATGGCGGAGGTCTACGAGGGGCGGCACCACCTCCTCGGGCGGCGCGTCGCGGTGAAGGTGCTCCATCCGCATCTCGCGCGCGACGCGGAGATGCGGGCGCGGTTCCGGCGCGAGGCGGAGGCGGCGAGCCGGCTCGCGCATCCGTTCATCTGCTCGCCCCTCGACTTCGGCGAGGTCGGTGAGACGGTCGCGCTCGTGCAGCCCTTCCTCCCCGGTGGGTGCTTCGCCGATGAGGTGTTGGACGGCCGTCGGGTCGCCGCGCCCCGGGTGGCGCGAATCGTCACGCAGCTCGCCGCCGCACTCGATTACGCGGCGCGGCAGGGGGTCGTCCATCGCGACGTGAAGCCCGACAACGTGCTCTTCGACGAGGACGGCAACGCGATCCTCACCGACTTCGGCATCGCGAACGCGCGCTTCCAGGCGCGCCTCACCGCGGGCGGCCGGGCGATGGGGACGCCGCACTATATGGCGCCGGAGCAGGCGATGGGCCGCCTCACCGACGCGCGCACCGATCTCTACGCGCTTGGCGTGATGATGTACGAGTGCCTCGCGGGGCTGCCCCCCTTCGATGGACCGGATGGGTTCTCGATCGGATACAAGCAGGTGCACGAGGCGCCGCGCCCACTCCGTGAGGTCGCCGGCGACGTCGACCCCGCGCTCGCCGCGATCGTGATGCGCTGCCTCGACAAGGATCCCGACGCGCGCTTCCAGCGCGGGCACGACCTCGCCGACGCGCTCGCCGGCTGGCTCGCCGCGTCGGGTGGTGGCGTCGGCGCGCGTGCGGCCCGTCCGGGCGGCTGATGCCCGCCAGCCCCACGGGGCCGCCGCGCCTCGTCGACGTCGCGCTCCCCCTCCCGCTCCGCCGGACCTTCACCTACGCCGTGCCGGAGGCGCTGGCGGCGCGCGCGGTGCCCGGCGCCCGCGTCGTGGTGCCGGTGCGCGGCCGACGCGTCATCGGCTTCTGCACGGGCCCGAGTGACGGCGCGTCGCTGGGTGACACGGAGGCCAAGCCGATCCTGGATGCTCCGGACGCCGAGCCGGCGCTCCCGCCCGACCTGCTCGCGGCGTGTCGCTGGATCGCGGACTACCACGTCACCGCGCTCGGGCTGGTCTGCCGTGCCGCGCTCCCGGCGGCGCTCGGCGTCGCGAGTCGGCCCGACGCGCCGGGCCGCACCGCGCGCCTGCTCGTGCTGACCGACGCGCTCCCCTCGTTGCTCGAGCGCGATCGGGTGTTCGGGCGCGCGCATCAGCAGCGCGCGCTCTTCGAACTCGTGGAGCAACTCGGCGGGACCGCCGATCTCGCCACGGTGACCGCGCAGCTCGGCTGCACACCCTCCGTGGTCGACGGGCTCGTGCGGCGTGGTGTCGCGCGCCTCGACACCGCTGACCGGCCGCGCGATCCCTTCGCCGCGCAGCCGCCGTCGCCCGCGGTTGCGGTGGCCCCGACCGACGCCCAGCGTGAGGCCGTCGCGTCGATCCTGGCGCTCCCACCCGGCGGCGCGGCGCTGCTCCACGGGATCACCGGCAGCGGGAAGACCCTCGTCTATCTCGAGGTGCTCGAGCAGGTGGTGCGTCGCGAGGGGCGCACCGCGATCGTGCTCGTCCCGGAGATCGCGCTCACGCCGCAGACGGTCGACCGCTTCCGCGGCCGCTTCGGCGATCTCGTCGCGGTGCTCCATTCGGGACTCTCCGACGGGGAGCGCCTCGACGCCTGGCGCGCGCTGCGCGCCGGCACCAAGCGCATCGCGGTCGGCGCGCGGTCGGCGGTCTTCGCGCCGCTCCCGGACCTCGGGGCGATCATCGTCGATGAGGAGCACGAGGCGAGCTACAAGCAGGCGGAGGCGCCGCGGTATCACGCGCGCGAGGTCGCGCTGATCCGCGCGCGAGAGACGGGGGCGCGGTGCGTGCTCGGAAGTGCGACGCCGAGTCTCGAAAGCTGGCGCAATGCGCAGCTGGGTCGGCTCGCGCTCCTCTCGCTGCCAGCGCGCGTCGGCGGCGGGACGCTTCCGGCGGTTCGCGTCGTCGACCTCCGACAGGAGCGGCGCGCGTCGCTCCCCGATGAGGTCGCGCGGCGGCAGGTCGTCTCCGCGTCGCTCGAGGCGCTCGTGCGTGACCGGCTCGCGCGCGGTGAGCAGGCGATGCTCCTCCTCAATCGACGCGGCTATGCGGCCTTCGTGCAGTGCGCCGAGGGGCACGTGGCGGCCTGCCCGCACTGTTCGATCTCGCTGACCTATCATCGGACCCCCGAGCGGCTCGTCTGTCACTACTGCCAGCATCAGGAGCCGGCCGGGAAGCGGTGCCCCGACTGCGACGCGCCGATGGAGCGTCAGCGTGGGCTCGGGACGCAGCAGGTGGAGCGGCTGCTCGTCGAGCGGTTTCCGACAGCGCGGATCGCGCGGATGGACGTCGATACCACGAGTGGGAAATGGGCGCACGCACGGATCCTCGAGCGCTTCGGGCGTGGGGAGATCGACCTCCTCCTCGGGACGCAGATGATCGCGAAAGGGCTCGATTTCCCGAATGTGACGCTCGTGGGGGTGATCGACGCCGACGTCGGGATCAACCTTCCCGACTTCCGCGCGAGTGAGCGGACCTTCCAGCTGCTGAGTCAGGTGGCGGGGCGCGCCGGGCGCGGGCCGCAGAGCGGGGAGGTGGTGATCCAGACGCGCACGCCGGGGCATCACGCCGTGCGGCACGCGGCGTCGCACGACTTCCTGGGATTCGTCGCCGAGGAACTCGCGGCGCGCGAGGATCCGCCCTATCCACCATCGCTCCGGCTCGCGAACGTCGTGGTGAGCGGGCTCGACGAGGGGGCCGTCGCGGAGTTCGCCGAGCGTGTCACGCAGTGGCTCGTCAGGGCGGATACGCGGTTCGGGCTCGGCGTGACGGTCCTCGGACCGGCGCCCTGCCCAATCGAGCGAGTGAAGACACGGTACCGCTGGCACGTGATCCTCAAGTCGGCGCAGGCGGCGCCGCTGACGCGGCTCCTCGGCGGGCTCGTGGACGGAGTGGAGGTGCCGGCGGCCGGAGCGATGCGGCTCGCCGTCGACCGCGACCCCGTCGCGCTGCTCTGACCGGCCGCGCCGGTCGCGGCGCGCGGGTGGTGGCCGGGCGCGGCCCCGGCGATCTTTCCCGCATGGCCCAGCCGACCCTCGCCCTCGCCGCGGACGCCCGCGAGCGCTTCCTCCTCGACATCGCGGCGGTCGTGCCCGAAGCGCGGCTCGCGGAGCTCCACTTCTTCCCCGCGCTCCGGCAGGGGACGCTCGAGACGGGCGTTGCCGTCATCGCCGCGGAGCCCGAGGATCCGGCCCGCACCCGGCACGTCGTCTTCAGCGCCCGCTACCGCTGGACGCGGAAGGGGCCGGACCGTGGGAAGTGGGAGCACGAGGTGATCGCCGAGGCCGATGCGCCGCTTGTCACCGTCGAGGCGGTGGTGCAGGGGGTGAAGACACGCGCGCACGAGGCGGCAGAGCCCGAGCGGATGTCGGGGGACGAGGCGCGGACGCGGATCGCGGAGCTACGGTGTCGGAGCACCCCGCAGTAGCGCGGTTCGTCGCCTACCTCCGGGAGCAGAATCTCCCGGTGACGGCGCAGCGGTTGGCGATCGCGCAGACGCTGCTCTCGTCCGAGCGGCATCTCTCCGCGGACGAGGTGGCGGCGGAGGTCGCACGCGGTGGGGCGCGGGTCGGCACGGCGACGGTGTACCGCACCATCGATACCCTCCTCGCGAGCGGACTGCTCGTCGAGCGCGACTTCGGCGAGGGGTTCCGCCGGTTCGAGCCGGCGCGCGATATCCCGCATCACGAGCATCTCGTCTGCGATCAGTGCGGCCGCGTCGAGGAGTTCCGCGATGAGCGGCTCGAGCGGATGACGACGATCGTGGCCGAGTCGCGAGGGTTCGCCCGGCAGCGGCATCGGCTCGTGATCCACGGCATCTGCCAGGCGTGCCAGCGGGGCGGTCCCCGCCTCCCGTAGCTCCGTTCCACGCGTCGCCTCGCCCATATTCCGGAGGCGTCACGCGCCATCGCCCTCCGCCAGGAACCCGCCATGTCCGGATTCGAATCCCCGCTCTCGCTCGGCATCGCGTTCTCCGCCGGGATCCTCAGCTTCCTGAGTCCCTGCGTCCTCCCGCTCGTGCCGAGCTACGTGACGTTCATCACCGGGCGGTCACTCGACGATCTGCGGCACACGCGGCGCGAGGCGCTCGTGCACGCGGTGCTCTTCGTGCTCGGGTTCTCGATGATCTTCCTCGCCCTCGGCGCGGGGGCGACGGCCTTCGGCCAGTTGATGATCCGGAACCGCGATCTCATCAGCCGCATCGGCGGCGTGCTCATCATCGGGTTCGGCCTCTCCCTGCTCGGCGTCTTCAATCTCGGCTTCCTCGCGCGGGACACGCGGGTCCACCTGACGAACAAGCCGCTCGGCTATCTCGGCACCGTCCTGGTGGGGATCGCCTTCGGGGCGGGGTGGTCGCCGTGCATCGGGCCAATCCTCGGCGCGATCCTGACGATGGCCGCCAACGAGGGGGATCTCGGCCGCGGCCTGCAGCTCCTCGGCGCGTATTCCGCGGGGCTCGCGGTCCCATTCCTGCTCGCCGCGCTCGCGGTGGACCGGTTCCTCGACCTCTTCGCCCGGGTCCGCCACCGGATGGTGTGGGTCAATCGCGTGGCCGGAGTGCTCCTGCTCTTCGTCGGGCTCCTGCTCGTCAGCAATCGGTTCACCGTGCTGTCGAGCTGGTTGCAGGATCTCACCCCGGCCTTCATTCGCGACCGAATCTAGAACTTCCAGCCGACGACGATCGGCATGGAGTGCATCTCGGGGTCGAGCTGGATCGACTGATACCTCGCCTCGACGAACCAGCGCCCGCGGCCGACCCCGGCGCCGAAGGTGTACGCGAGGTCCGACTCGGCATCGCTCCCCGCGACATTGCTGTCCATCTGGTAGAAGCCGAGCCCGCCGAGGAGATAGACGCCCGTGGTCTGGATCGGCGCGATCGCGCTCGCCATCACGCCGATCTGCGTCCAGTGCCCATCGCCCACCACGTCGGCGAGGTCGTTCGAGAAGGCGTAGCGGGCGTAGTCGCCGCTGATCCGAGCGGTGAACCGGTCGGTCACGGGCATATCGACCTGCGCACCGATCACGTACCCGGTCTTGGCCGCGTCGCCCATATCGCCGAGAGGGACGCCGGTGCCGAGGGTGACGGCGAAGCGAGGGGTGTCGCTCCGCTGCGCGGCGGCCGGGACGGCGAGGAGGGAAACGAGGGCCGTGACGAGGGTGGCGACACGGACGGGGGAAGCAGACATCGCGAGCTCCTGTGAGGGTGAGGTGTGACAGGCGGACGATGCCGCCCTGCGCCCCCTCCCCTCAATCAGCGAATCGCCCGGCGAGCTGTCAGGCGACGCCCGGCGCCGTCGTCGGGGCCTCCGCGGCCTCGAGCTCCTCCTCGAGACGCTGCCGGTCGAGGAGCGTCCAGTAGCGGCCCCGCGCGGCGAGGAGATCCTCGTGGCGGCCCTGCTCGACGATGCGTCCCTCGTCCAAGACGAGGATCCAGTGCGCGTCGCGCACCGCGGTGATGCGATGGCTCGCGATGATCGCGGTGCGTCCCGCCAGCGCCTCACGGAGTCCGCGGAGGATCGCGGCCTCGGTCTGCGTGTCGACGGCGGCGAGGGCATCATCGAGGATGACCACGGCGGGTCGCCGCGCGAGGGCGCGTGCGAGGGCGGCCCGCTGGCGCTGCCCCCCGGAGAGATTCACGCCGCGCTCGCCGAGCATCGTCTCCCAGCCGTCCGGAAGCGCCTCGATGGTCTCCGCGAGCTGGGCGACGCCGGCCGCCCAGCTCGCGGAGTCACTGTCACGGGTGCCGTACTCGAGGTTCGCCCGGATCGTCTCGCTGAAGAGCACGCTCTCCTGCGGGACGAAGCCGATCTCGGCCCGGAGGACGTGCAGCGGGATCTCGCGCAGATCGACGCCGTCCAGGAGGATCCGTCCGTGCGTCGGATCGGTGAGGCGCGGGAGCAGTTCGAGCAGCGTGCTCTTCCCGCTCGCCGTCGCGCCGACGATGCCGAGGGTCGTCCCGGCGGCGACGTCGACGGAGATGTCGTGGAGCACCTCGCGTGCGGTGCCGGGATATGTGAAGCCGACCTGCTCGAGGGTGAGACGTCGGCCGCCGGTGGCGGGGGGGAGCGGCGTGCCGGGCGCGGCGGCGTCGCGCAGCGTGGGCTCGGCGTCGAGGACGTCGAGGACGCGACGCATCGAGGCGGCGCCGCGCTGGAAGAGGTTCGTGACCCAACCGAGCGCGATGAGGGGCCAGGTGAGGTTGGCGAGGTAAAGGCCGAAGGCCACGAAGGTCCCGACGCTCATCCGCCCACCGAGCACCATCCCGCCGCCGACGCCGAGGACCACGGCGGCGCCGAGCCCGGCGAGGAGGGTGAAGCTGGGGGTGAACAGCGCGTTGAGCCGTGCGAGGCGCATGTTGCGCGCGAGGTACTCGTCGCTCAGCGCGGCGAAGCGCGCGGTCTCGGCCTCCTCCTGCGCGTAGGCGCGGACGACGCGCACGCCGGAGAGGTGTTCCTGCGTCATCGTCGTGAGGTCGCCGAACTGCGCCTGGACGCGCTCGAACCGGTCGTGCGTGGCGCGGCCAAGGGTCCACATCACCCAGGGCAACGGCACCATCGGCAGGAGGGCGAGGAGGGTCAGGCGCGGGCTGATCTGCACCATGTACACGAGCGCGAAGAGCGCACCGAAGATGGTGTTCGTGAGGTACATGATGGCCGGGCCGACGGCCATCCGGACCGCGCCGAGGTCGTTCGTGAGCCGTGCCATCACTTCGCCCGTGCGGGTGCGGCCGTAGAAGGCGGCGTCGAGCGTCGTGAGTCGAGCGAAGGCGGTGTCGCGGAGGTCGGTCTCGACGATGCGCGAGACGCCGTTGAGGATCTCCCGCATCTGGAAGCGGAAGAACGCCATCGTGAGCGTGGCCGCCACCATCGTCGCACCGATGCGGATGACGGGGGCGACGCCGGCGCCCCCCCCGAGCGCATCGATCGCCTGCCTGAGCAGGGTGGGGATGACGCTGTTGATCGCGGTGGAGAGGACGACGCAGGCGAGCCCCGCCGCGAACCGCCAGCGGTATGGCCGCATCCACGGGAGCAGCCGGAGGAGGAGGCGCATGCGCGTCGCGAGGGGCGGGGGCGGCCCCGCCCTCAGTAGCCGACCGCGGCGCCCGAGCCGCGCGGCTCGCGGACGCCGTGCCAGCCGCCGGGGACGCGCATGATCGCGTTCACGTTCGCGATCGCACCCTGCCGGCCGAGCGCGTGCCCCATCCCCTCGAGCTTCACGAGCTCCTCCTCTGCGAAGCCCTGGCCCTCGACGCGGATCTGGTCGGGGAGCGACTGGTGGTGCAGCCGCGGCGCGCGCATCGCGTCGCCGAGCGTCATCCGGTGCTCGATCACGTTGAGGATGACCTGCGTCACCGCCGTGATGATTGTCGGGCCACCCGCGGCGCCGACGACCAGCAGGACCTGCCCCTGCGGATCGAGCACGATCGTCGGTGACATCGCGGAGAGCATCCGCTTGCCGGGCTGCACCGCGTTTGCTTCGCCCTGCACGAGTCCGAACATGTTCGGCGTCCCGGGCTGCGCGGCGAAGTCGTCCATCTCGTTGTTCAGGAAGAAGCCGCCGCCCGGCACCCAGACCGCGGAGCCGTAGCCGCCATTGATGGTCGTCGTCGTGGCGACGGCGTTCCCGGCGGCGTCGACGACGCTGTAGTGCGTCGTATGCTCCGGCTCACGGCCCTGCGGCGCGAAGGCCGGGGTCTTGGAGGCGCGGGTCCGGTCGATCGTCGCGGCGAGCGTCGCGGCGTACGACTTGCTCACGAGCTCCGCGCGCGGCACGGGGACGAAGTCGGGATCGGCGAGCTTCGCGTTGCGGTCCTGGAAGCTCCGGCGGAACGCCTCGGCGAGCAGATGCATGTACGGCGCCGTGCCGAAGGCGGGGAGCGGCCCGAAGGTCTCGAGGATGTTGAACGTCTCGGTCATCGTGATGCCGCCCGAGGAGGACGGCGGCATCGTAATCAGCGTGTAGCCGCGGTAGGTCGAGACGACGGGCTCGCGCCACTTGGCTTCGTATGTCCGGAGGTCCTCGCGCGTGATGATGCCGCCGCCCCGTTCCATCTCCGCGACGAGCGTCTCGCCCACGGGCCCATCATAGAACGCCGCCGGCCCACGCTCCGCGATGAGCTGCAGGGACCGCGCGAGGTCGCCCTGCACGAGGCGCTCGCCGGGCGGCACGGCCTCGCCACCGGGGAAGAAGAGGGCGCAGCCGGCGAAGCGGCAGAGCCGCTCCTGCGAGCCACGCAGCGACCGCCAGAGGCTGCTGTCGACCGCGAACCCCTCGCGCGCGAGACGGATCGCGGGGGCCATCACCTGTGCGAGGGACATCGTCCCGAACTTCTGCAGGGCCGCATCGAGGCCGGCGACCGCCCCCGGCACGCCCGACGCGAGGTGGCCGACGACGCTGCGGTCGGTGAGGCGGCCCGTCGCGTCGACGAACATGTCGCGCGTGGCGGCGAGCGGTGCGACCTCGCGATAGTCGAGGGCGGCGGTGCGACCGTCGGCCATCCGGATCGTCATGAACCCGCCCCCGCCGATGTTCCCCGCGAACGGATACGTCACCGCGAGGGCGAAGCCGACCGCGACGGCGGCGTCGACCGCGTTCCCGCCGGCGCGGAGGATCTCGACCCCGGCCTCACTCGCGAGGTCGGAGTTGCTGGCGACCATCGCCGAGGGACCGAACGTCGCCTCGCGGGCCTCAGGGTAGCGCCACCCGCCGGCGTACGTGCCGGAGTAGCGCGCGTCGGATGGTGCGGGCGTCGGCGTCGCGGCCCCGGGACGGCAGGCCTGCAGCGTGAACGTCGCGAGGAGGAGGGCGCCGACGGCGCGGCGGGGGAGCAGGGCGGAGGGCATCAGTCGGTCCTCGGTCGAGGCGCAGGGTGGGTCAGCGGGTGCCGGTGAAGCGGTAGCGGATGCCGACGCGCGTGACGTA
The DNA here is from genome assembly GCA_031127075.1 of Gemmatimonadota bacterium. GTDB lineage: Bacteria > Gemmatimonadota > Gemmatimonadetes > Gemmatimonadales > Gemmatimonadaceae > Pseudogemmatithrix. Next base: position 23,183 of record JARIFA010000011.1, read on the forward strand.
CTGGCGGACGGCGCGCGTCTCGCCGGCGCGGAGCCCCTCACCGGGACCCCAGAGCGTGGCATAGTCCTGCACGAGGGTCAGCGTCGCGCGCTGCCCGACGGTGAAGCCGAATCCGTAACCGACGACCAGCGTGAGCGCGTTCCGCGCCGTGGCCTCGTCGGCCGTGAGCGGGTCGGTGCCGCGATAGTCGGCCCAGTGCGAGAGGCCGCCGGCGAGCTCGACGATCTGGTGCGCCCCCTCGGTCTCACGGCTGCGGAAGGTGACGAGGTAACTGCGTTGGGCGATGTTGCCGTCGCTGTTCGGCTGCGCGCTCCCCCCGCTGCGGCTGAGCGGGAGCCGCGCATCGGCGAGGGCGACGCCGAGGGCGCCGCTGCGGAGCCCGATATCGAGCGAGACCCGGCGCTGGACCGCCTCGCCGAGGTACCAGATGGCACCGCTCTGCCCGTCGACGCGGCCCTGGCTCTGCAGGAAGCCGACCGTCGCGGAGAGGGTGACGGGCCGGGTCGCCTCGCGCGGGGCCGGCACCTTGATGAGCTGGGCGGCGACCGGCGTCACGACGACGGCGGCGACCACGGCGACGCGCCGGAGAATGCGGGGGAGGAGCATCGCTCGTAAATTACACCGCATGCTCGATCCCCGGGTCACCGAGCGGCGGAACCCCCGCACCGCCGATATCGATCTCGCCTCGCCGCTGGAGATCGTCGACCTGATCTCCGCGGAGGATCGCTCCGTCGCGGATGCGGTGGCGACCCAACGTGAGCCGATCGCGCGGACCGTCGCGCTGATCGAGGCGGCGTTCCGCGCCGGTCGCCGGCTGCTCTATGCCGGCGCGGGCACCTCCGGCCGGCTCGGCGTCCTCGACGCCTCCGAGTGCCCGCCGACCTTCGGGAGCGATCCCGCGCTCGTCCGCGGGATCATCGCCGGGGGGACGGCGGCAATGTTCCGAGCGCAGGAGGGTGCGGAGGATTCGCCCGAGGGCGGGCGCGCCGACCTCGAGGCCGAGGGGCTCGTCGCCGGGGATGTGGTGGTCGGCATCGCGGCGAGTGGCACCACCCCCTACGTGCGCGGGGCCCTCACCTACGCCCGGTCGATCGGCGCGCGCGCGGTGCTCGTGGCCTGCTCCCCGCCGCCGCCCGAGCTCGCGGAGACCCTCGACGAACTGATCCTCCCGATCACGGGGCCCGAGGTCGTGACGGGCTCGACGCGCCTCAAGGCCGGGACGGCGACGAAGATGGTGCTCAACATGCTCACGACGGGCGCGATGATCCGTGTGGGGAAGACGTACGGCAACCTGATGGTGGACCTGCAGTCGACGAACACGAAGCTGCGGGACCGTGCCGAGCGGCTGCTGATGCTGACCTGCGGACTTGGCCGCGAGGAGGCGCGCCTCGCGCTCGATGCGGCCGAGGGGCGCGTGAAGGTCGCGATCGTGATGCGCCAGCTGGGGCTCGACCGTGTGACGGCACTCGCGCGCCTCGAGGCGGCGGGCGGCGTCGTGCGGCGCGTGCTCCCGGGCCCCCCGCCCCCCGTGAGCGGCGGATGACGGTCCTCGTGGGGGTGATGTCGGGCACCTCGCTCGACGGCGTCACCGCGGCCGTGGTGCGCGTGACCGAGGATGAGGTGGGGCGCGTGACGCCGCAGCTCCTCGCGCACCGGACGCTCGCCTACACCCCTGCGATGCGGGACCGGCTCGCCGCCGCGCTCGTCGGCGCGACACCCGCCGAGTACACGCGCCTCGACTTCGCGCTCGGCGCGGTGCTCGCGGACGCCGCCGTCGCGGCGATCGCGGAGGCCGGCGTCCCGCGCGACGAGATTGCGGCGATCGCCTCCCACGGGCATACCGTCTGGCACGATCCGCCGCACGCGACCTGGCAGTTCGGGCAACCCGCGGTGATCGCGGAGCGCACGGGGCGACCGGTCATTGCCGATTTCCGGGTGCGCGACGTCGCCGCGGGTGGGCAGGGCGCCCCCCTCGTGCCGATCGCCGATGCGATGCTCTTCGCCGCCGACGATCGCTGGCGGGTGCTGCAGAACCTCGGGGGGATGGGGAACCTCACCGTCGTGCCGCCACGTGGGGCGCTCGAGGGCGTGCGCGCCTTCGACACCGGCCCCGGCGTCGCGGTGCTCGACGGCGTGACGCGGACGCTCCGTCCGGAGCTCCCGTACGACGTCGAGGGTCGCCTCGCGGCGCAGGGCACGCCGATCGAGTCGGTCCTCGAGGCGCTCCTCGCGGATCCGTGGTTCGCCGCGCCGCCGCCGAAGTCGACGGGGCGAGAACGCTACACGGCGGCCTATGTGGCCGACCTCATCGCGCGCTGTCGCGCCGCGCGCCCCGACGCCAGTGATGCCGACATCATCTGCACCGCCGCCTGGCTCACCGCGCGGAGCATCGGCCTCGCGGTCGACCGCTTCGTCCCGGAGCCCGTCGAGGAGGTGCTGCTCTCCGGCGGCGGCGCGCATCACCCGGTGCTTCGCGAAGCGATCGCGATGACGCTCGCGCCACGGACCGTCCATCGCTTCGATCGGCTCTACTTCGATGGCGATGCGAAGGAGGCGGTGGCCTTCGCCTTCCTCGGCTGGCTCCATCTGCAGGGACGTCCGGGCAATGTGCCGACCGCCACCGGGGCGCGTGGCCCGCGGGTGCTCGGCACCTACACGCCCGCGTGATCCATCCGCTCGCGGGACTCCTGGTTCCTGAGCTCTGGTGGGATGCGCGCGCGGGGTTCGGACACCTCGAGGCGCTCATCGAGGATGCGCTCGAGATCGGCGTGGGCGGCTTCGTGGTCCGCAACGGCCCGCGCGATGCGGTTCAGGCGCTGACCGACGCGCTCCGGCGTGACGCACCGCACCCGTTGCTGCTCGCGGCGGAGGTCGAGGCCGGGGTCGGCGGCACCTTCGCGACCGGCACGGCGCTCCCACCCCTCGGCGCCCTCGGTGCCCTCCGCGATGCGGAGGCGTTCCGGCGCGCGGCGAAGCTCACCGCGCGCGAACTCGGCGCGCTCGGCCTCAACTGGGCGCTCGCCCCGGTGGCGGAGCTCGCGGGCCCTCCGGCGAACCCCGTGCTCGGTGCGCGTGCCGCCGGTGACGACGCGCAGCGCGTCGCCGAATGGCTCGTCGATTGGGTCGATGCCTGTCAGGCCGAGGGGATCCTCGCCTGTGCGCGCGGCTTCCCCGGCGCGGGACGCGCGTCGCTCGATCCGTGGGCGGACGCCGCCGTCGCTGGCGCCTTCGTCGCCGAGGATGCGGCCACCCTCTGGGCGACCGACCTCGTCCCGTACCGCGGGCTCACCGACGCCGGGGTCGCGAGCGTCGCCGTGAGCCCGGTCGCCTTCCCCGGGCTCGACCGGAGCGGCGTCCCCGCCTGCCACTCGTCGGCGCTCGTCACGACCTTCCTGCGCGGTGAGCTGCGATACGACGGGCTCATCGTCGCCGAGGCGGCCGGCGCGACCGCCGCACGGCGCGGCGGCGGTGAAGGGGATTCGGTGGTGGCGGCCGTGCGCGCCGGCTGCGACCTCGTCTTGGCGCCGCACGATCTGCACGAGGTGCTGACGGCGCTCGAGGACGCGAATGACGCCGGCGCGCTCGACCTCGACGCGCTTGAGACGTCGCGGGCGCGCCGACGGTTCTGGGCCGACTGGGCCGCGCCGCGCGCGATGCGGGAGCCGACGCTCGACGATGTGCTCTGGGCGCGCCAGGTCGCCGATCTCCTCGTCCATCCGGTGCGCGGTGTCGTCCCGGCGCTCGATGCGTCGCCCGAGGTCGTCGTGCTCGACGATGCGGTGCGCGGCCCGTGGGCACCGCCGGCGGGGGCGCCCTTGCTGGAAGCCCTGCGGGCGGTGGGCTTCACGCCGCGGCCGGTCGACACCCCGACCTCCGAGGGGCGTGGGCCGGTGCTCCTCGCGCTCTTCGGTGGCCCCGCCGCCGCGCGCGGCCGCGTCAGCTGGCGCGACGAGACCCTCGCGACCGTCCGCGCGCTCCACGAGGCCACGCGCGCGCGGCATCGCAGTCTCGTCGTCCTGGTCTTCGCGCCGCCGGCGCTCGCGGCCGCGGTGCCGGACGCGCCGCACGTGGTCTGTGCCTGGGGCGATGCGCGGGCGATGCAGGAGGGGGCGGCCCGTCGGCTCGCCTGACGCTCAGCGGAGCGCCGCCGTCGCGTCGCCGGTGAGTTGGGACGCGAGGCGCGCCGAGGGGACCGTGTAGATGATGCGCCCCCCGCTCTCTGCGGCCGCGCCGTACAGCACGCCGATCACGAGCCCCCTCGCGTCGAACACGGGGGAGCCGCTCGAGCCCTGCGCGGCGTAGGCGTCGAGCTGGATGTTCTCGGGGAGCGTCTTGCTCACGGTTCCGATCCCGAGTGTCGCGACGGGGCGCAGCTCGTCGATGGCTCCCTCGTTCCCCGCGGTCGCCGTGCCGAGTGGGAAGCCGAGGATCGCCACCGGGTCGCCGAGCTTCACGCCGTCGCTGTCGCGCGCGATGCCGTTCACCGTGGGGTAGGGACCCGGGCGGACGAGGCGCAGCGTGGCGAGTTCGTCGGTGGGGCTCACGTACACGATCTCCGCCATCCGCCATTCGCCCTTCGTCCCCTCGAACGCCACGGCGACACGCGCGGCGCGGACGCCGGCCGCCGACTGCACGACGTGGCGGTTCGTGACGATGAGGCCGGTGGGGAGGATGTTGAACCCGGTGCCGCTCTCGGCACGCCCATCAGGCATCTCCACCGCGATGAAGACGACGGCGGCCTTGTTCGCGGCGAGGATGGCGGCGTAGTCGGTGCGCGCGAACGTCGCGGTGCGCCGCTGGCGGGTGCGCATCTCGGCGGCGAGCGCGGTCACGTTCCCGCCCGCCGCCGACGTCGCGCGCAGCTCGCCGGTCATCCGGTCCATCTCGGCGCGCGCCTCCTCGAGGGCGGCGTCGGCGACGCCCGTCTCGGACAGGCGCACGGCGAGCGCGCGCGCCAGCGAGTCGTTCGCGGCGAGGAGTTGCGCCACCTGCGAGCGTCCCGCGCGCTGGGCGCGCATCACGAGGCCGATGGTGAGCCCGCCACCGACGAGGACGAGCACGCCGAGGCCGAGGATCATCCGGCGCAGTGTCCCGGTCTGCTGCTGGACCGCTTCGGCGATGCGCACCTCGGTGTTCTTCGGGGGCATCGCCGGACGATGCGTGGTGGTGCCGTCGCGGCCCAGCGTCGGCTCCGCGAGGTCGATCCGCACCTTGGGACCACCCAGCCCGAACTCGATGACGTCGCCGTGGGCGAGGACATGCGTCCCGCCGAGTTTGAGCCCGTTGACGTAGGTGCCGTTCGTGGAGCCGAGATCGACGAGCTGCGCCTCGTCACCGGCGAGGCGCACCTCGGCGTGGCGCGAGGAGGCGTCGAGGTCCTGTTCCGGGTCGAGCGCCAGGTCGTTGCTCGGGTGCCGCCCGATGGTGATGACGGCGCGTTCGAACCGCTCCGTCCTCCCGGCGTGGGCGCCGCGGAGGACGGTGAAGGTGATGACCATCAGCGGAGGAACCAGAGCGCGACGACGAGCGCCCCCACGGCGAGAAGCGCGAACGCCGTCCGCGGGCTGAGCAGTGCTTCGTCCTCGGCCTCGAGCATCTCGCTCGTGCGGCGTCGCGGGCGATCAGCGGTGGCCGTCGCGCCGTCCGTCATCGGCTCCGGGCTCGGCGTGACATTGGACGGTGCGCTGACCGCGGCGGGGGCGGCGTCGGCGCGTTCAGGGGTGGCCGCGATCGCGGCGAGCGACGTGCGGTCGACCCGCTGCGTCGCCCGCGCGGCCTGCTCGCCCACGTACGCGCGGTGCCCCGGGGGGGTGTCGGCCTCGGCGGGGAGGGCCATCCCGTCCAGCCGCGCGGCGACGACGGTGATGTTGTCCGGACCGCCGGCGGCGTTCGCCCGCGCGATGAGCGCCGCGCACGCGGCGTCGAGGTCGGACGTCGCGGTGATCTCCGTGGCGATCTCCTGCGCACGCACCTGACCCGAGAGTCCATCGGAGCAGAGCACCAGGACGTCGCCGCGGCAGAGGTGCTGTGCCGTGAGGTCTACCCGCACCCGCGGTTCCGGCCCGAGTGCCTGCAGGATGATGTTGCGACGCTCCGAGACGGCCGCTTGTTCCTCCGTGATCTCGCCGGCGTCGATCAGTCGCTGCATCAACGACTGGTCCTTGGTGAGTTGGGTCGCGATGCCGTCCCGCACGAGGTAGGCCCGGGAGTCGCCGACCTGCGCGAGGAATGCCCACGGACCGAGGACCCCCACGATCGTCGCGGTCGTGCCCATCCCCTTCATCCCCGGCTGGCTCCTCGCGTGCGCGTGGAGTCGCTGGTTCGCCGCCTCCGTCGCCTCGCGCAACGCGTGGGCGAAGTGGTCGGCGTCGTCCGCGTCCGAGGCGATCCACCGGGCCCGCAGCTCCTCGAGGACGGTCTCGATCGCCATCGCGCTCGCCACTTCCCCCGCCGCCGCACCGCCCATCCCGTCGGCCACCATCAGGAGGACGCCGCGCGGCCCCAGTGGAGCCGCGCCCACGCCCGGGGTCGCGCCGTCGACGGAGAGGTCGGCGACGAGGAAGGCATCCTCGTTGTGGTCACGCATCCGCCCCACGTCAGTGCGGCCGGCGATCGCGATGGCGATGTCGTGCGTCATCGCATCGCTCCGCCGTCGCACTGCATCAGATCGGAAGTGCGGCGGGCGAGCTGTACGCGGGTGGGCGTCTCGTGCCGCGCGACCACCTGCTTCGCGGCGGCACAGACCCCCTCCTGATCCTCGAGCGCGGTGTAGGCGATCATCTGTACGTAGTAAGACTCCGCGAGCGATTGCCCGGTGAGTCGAGGCTGCAACGCGGCGATGTCGCGGAGGACGCGCGCGCCATTCCCGCCCTGCGCCTCACGGAGCAGCACCGGGAGCCGAGCCGCCAACTCCGCGGCCGTGGGCTCGGCCGGGGTCGTTGGGGGCGGGTCTGCCTGTGGTGCGGTGGTCGCGCCACCCGTCGTGCCACCGGTCGGGGTCGGCCCTCCGCCGGTCGCGACGTTCCGACCGTCGGGGCGCCCCCCGTCGATACGTCGCGTCGGCGAAGGGCTCGGCGGGACCGTCGGCGCGCCCTCGACGGGCTTCGTGTACAGCTGCACCGGTTCACCGGTGGTGGTCGGCGACGCGCCCGCGGCGGCCGGGATGGCCGCGGGGGCGATCCCGGTCGAGTCGGCTGGGGTCGCGCTCGATTCGTTGCCGCCGGACCCGAGTTTCCAGACGAGCCCGGCGACGAGGACCACGGCCCCGATGCCGCCACCGATCAGCGGGCCGCGCGACCGAGCGCTCGGCGTCGCCGTCGACGGGGCGGCCGGGGCCGGGGCCGCCGCACGCGTCCCCCCACGCACGCCGGCCGCCGCGGCCGGCGCCCCACCCGACCGGGCCACCCGGGTCGCCGGCACATCGGAGGCGCCCAGGATCATCGTCCCCGCCTCGGCGCTCGGCGCGTCCGCGAGGAGCGCGCACGCCGCCGCGAACTCACGCCCGAACTGCGCCGCGCTCTGATAGCGGTCCGCTGCGTCCCGAGCGAGGGCGAGATCGACGGTGGCCTGCAGCTCGGCGGGCCACGCGACCTCCGGCCGCACCTCCGCGAGCGTCCGCGGCAGGTCGGTGAGGCGCATGATCATCGCCTCCTGCGCCGAGTTCGCCGCGAAGGGGAGGGTCCCGGTGAGGCAATTGAAGGCGACGAGCCCGAGGGCATAGATGTCCGAACGACCGTCGAGCCGATCGCCCGCGAGCTGTTCGGGGCTCATGTACTCCGGGGTGCCGACGACGAGGCCCGTCTTCGTGACCTTCTGCGCGTCGCTCGAGCTCGCCTTGGCGATGCCGAAGTCGACGACCTTCACCAGGTCAGAGCCGTCGCGGTTCCGCGCGACCATGATATTGTCGGGCTTCAGGTCGCGGTGGACGATGCCCGCGTCGTGGGCGACCTGCAGGGCGTCGGCGGTCTGGTGGACGATGCTCGCGGCCCGGCTCGGGGGCAGGGCGCCCACGCCCTCGACGACGTCGGTGAGCGAGGCCCCCTCGATGAACTCCATCGCGAGGTAGATCGTCCCGTCCGGCGTCTCACCGAAGTCGTAGATGCCGCAGACGTTCGGATGATTGAGCCGCGAGGCGTTCGCCGCCTCGCGATTGAAGCGCGCGATCGCATCCGGGTCCGCGTTCATTCCGGGGTTCATCACTTTGAGCGCGCTCTTGCGCCCCATCTTCACGTGCTCGGCGAGGTAGACCGTCCCCATCCCGCCCGCCCCGAGCTTCTTGAGGATGTGGTAGCGGTCCGCGACGACGGTGCCGAGGAGGTCCCCCGTGCCGGCGGCCGAGCGCAGCGCCGTCCCGTCGCGCGGGCAGAAGCGCTCGGAGAGGGGATACTCGGTGCCGCAGGTCGGACAGATCTTCTGGTCGCTCACACGCGCTCCGGACGGACGGGCTTCGAGGCCGCCGGCGGTTCGGTCCGACGCGATCTCCCGCGCGCGGGCGCTCCGACAGCGTATCGGTCGAATATACGGCGCGACGCAGAAGGGCCGGAAGGCGGCGGCGGTGAGGCGCGCGGCGGTGTGTGCGGAGGCAGGGCCGTTCCCCGAGCCCGTGCGGGGCCCGCTGGGCCGCGATAGACTATCGCCGATGTTGCGGCCGATGCGCGGGCTCCTCGCCATTGGGTGCGTCGCGATGGCGTCGGTCGCCGCGGCGCAGGCGACCGTGCGCCCCGACCTCGTCTGGCGCGCGCTCGAGGGTCCGCACGTGCGCGTGGTGTTCGAGCCCGGCCTCGAACCGCTCGCCCGGCGTGTCGTGGTCGTCGCCGAGTCCGCCTACGTCGCCCTCGCGCGCGAGCTGACGCCGCCGCGCGGTCGCATCGATCTCATCCTCGCTGACAACGTGGATTACGCGAACGGCGCCGCGACGCCCTTCCCGTCGAACCGCATCGTCCTCTACGCCCGGCCACCGATCGAGCAGCTCGCGCTCCGGCCGCACGAGGACTGGATGCGGCTCCTCGTCACACACGAGATGGCGCACCTCTTCCATCTCGATCGCGTGCGGGGGCTCTGGGCCGTGGGGCAGCGGGTCTTCGGGCGTGCGGCGCCGCTCTTCCCGAATGCGTACGCACCGTCGTGGGTCCTCGAAGGGCTCGCGGTCCACTACGAGTCCCGGCTCGGCGGTGGCGGGCGTCTGCGGGGGAGCGAGTTCCCGGCGGTCGCGCGCGCCGCGGCGCTCGATGGCGTCCTCCCGCCGCTCGACGCGGTCTCGGCGGATGCGCCCCGCTTCCCGCTCGGCCAGAGCGTCTACGTCTATGGGGCGTTCGCGATGTCGCGCGGCGACACCACGGGGATGCGGCGGTACGTGGAGGAGTCGAGCCGGCGGCTCTTCGTCTCGCGGCTCGACGCGCGCGCGCGGACCGCGTTCGGGGTCACCTTTCGTTCTCATTGGGAGGCGTGGCGCGATTCGGTCACGCGGGACGCGGCGGGGCTGCCCACGCCGTCGTCGGCCTCGCTCCGCTCGCGCGAAGGATACACCGCACGACATCCGCGATTCGTGGACGACACCGTGCTGCGCTTCGTCGCTGACGAGGGGCGGCGCGTCCCGGGGTTCTATGAGGCGCGTGACGTCGGGCGTGCGCGGCGGATCGGGCGGCGGAATTCCGTCGATGTCAGCGCGCGCGCCGGTGCGCGCGCGACCATCGCCGCCGAGCTTGACTACACCGATCCCTACACGGTGCGGTCTGCGCTCTATCTCGAACCGGATGGCGCCGGCGCGCGCCGTCGATTCAGCACCGCCACGCGGCTCTCGCAACCCGATGTCCACCGGTCGTCCGGACGGATCGTCGCGGTGCGGACGCAGCCGGGGACCACCGACCTCGTCACGCTCGAGGGCCCTGAGGCGACCGTCGAGCCGCTCGTCCTGGGCTCGCTCGACGAGACGTGGGGGGATCCACGGTGGTCGCGCGACGGCGGGCGCGTCGTCGCCGTCCGATGGCGGCGTGGCGGGAGGCTCGCCGTCGTGGTGCTCGACACGGTCGGTCGCCTCGAGCGGACGTTCTCGCCTCGTCCGCGCGTGCCCGGGTGGCTCACCGTCGTGTCGTCCCCGGTCTGGGAGCCGGGGGATACCACCGTGCTCTTCGTGAGTGATCACGAGGGTCGTGCGATGGTGTACCGCGGGGATGTGCGGACGGGCGCGATGGGGCTGGTGTGGGCGACGCGGACCGCCCTGCAGACGCCGGATGTCTCGCCGAGCGGCGCGCGGATCGCCGCGGTGGAGCTGCGCGGCGATGGGTTCCATGTCGTGACGCGCGAGACGCCGACGGTCCCGCTGCGCGAGGAGGCGATGGCGCCCCGCGATTCACTGGGGGCCGCGACGCCGGTGGAATCCACGACGACGATGGCGGTGCCGTACGCCTCGGCGGGTGAGCTGGTGCCGACCTGGTGGCTGCCGGTCGCCGGGCCGTCGGGGCCGGGCAGTTGGTCGATCGGCGTGATGACGAGTGCGCGCGACCTCGTCGGCCGGCATGCGTTCGCGTGGACGTGGGCGCGGGATCTCGAGCGGCCGGAGGTGTCGTCGAGCGTCGCGTATCAATACGCCGGGTTCGGGAATCCCGTCGTGGGCGTGACGTACGCGAGCGGGTGGCAGCATCTCCCGGTTCGGCAGCAGGATGGGACGTTCGCGGGCTGGCTCGGCGAGCGCACGCGCCGTGGTGGCGTGCAGGTGACACGGCAGCGGGTGGGGATCCGATGGAGCGGGTGGGCGGCGCTCGGCGCCGAGGTGGAGGCGGTGGATTACCAGACGGACCCGTTGCTGTTGCGCGCGCGGCTGACGAATCCGCGATTCCGCGAGACGGCGGTCTCGCAGGTGGCACAGCTCTCCACCGGGTTCAGCACGATGCAGCGGCCGACGCTGAGCGTCTCGGCTGAGGATGGGGTGACCGCGAGTGCGGTGCTGCGGCGTCGGTTCGGCGGGGCGGTGGGGGGCGGCGACGTGAGCGAGGCGATCGGAGCGGCCACCGGTGCGATCGCCGTCCCGTGGCCCGGCTTCGCGCGCGCGGTCGTCGCGGGGCGTGTGGCCGCGGGGTGGACCGCGTCGGCGTCACAGACGGGGTTCTCGGTGGGCGGGGTGAACGGCACGTCGATCGCGCTATTGCCGGGGCTTGTGATCGGCGGATCGCCGCGGACCTTCGGCGTGCGTGGGTTCGACACCGGAGCGCTGAGCGGCACGCGTGCCGCGGTGTCGAGCGTCGAGGTTCGGCTGCCGCTGACGCTGCTGGGTCGTGGGGTGCGTGGGACGTCGGTGTTCCTGCAGAAGGCCTCGCTCGCGGCGTACGCGGATGGTGGTGCGGCGTGGTGCGATCGGGCGGTCGCGGGGTCGCTGGTCTGTCCGGCACCGGTGGCGCCTCGGCGCTGGCTGGGGTCGGTGGGGGGGGAGCTCGGGGTGGATGCGGCGTTGCGGTATGATGTGGCGTATCGCTTCCGGTTCGGGGCGGCGCATCCAGTTGGTGGGCTGGGGTCGGCGCCGTCGCGTGTGGTGCTCTATTTCTCGATGGGGAGCACGTTCTGAGCGATCGCGTGTGGGTGGCTCGTCCCGCGGGGTGGGATTCGTAGCCTTTTGATAAAAAGTGAGGGGTGTGGGTACTCTGGCTCGCGTCTCCGAGCAAGGACTGGCGTGGATTTCTTGGTGGGGGTATGATGCGTCCCCTTCGCTGATGTGACGAAGATTCTGTTTTCGTCGTCAGAATCGTAAGTCGTTTATTGGCAAAGGGTTACACATCAGTAGCTCGCACGGAATCGGTGTCGCGACGGTGTTGTGAAGGTGAAGGTCCGATGGGTGTTCACCATGACGTGGAAACCATCCTCGCGTGACCTTTTCGTGATGCGTCGTTTGGAAGTTGTTGTCCAGTAAGGCGTTGTTTCGTTCTTGCGCGGTCTCACGAGGATCGTAGCTTGGACCCCCTCGACCCCTGAATCGGCCGGGATCTCCTGTGAGACCCGGTTCCGATGTGTCTCAGGTTCGGCCTCATACCCTTCAGTTGGAGAAGTACGCAGATGGCGCTCCCGACCACCCCCCCGAACACGCCCGCCACCTTGTCGCAGAATGCGCGCACGGTCCTCGACAAGCGCTATCTCGTGAAGGACAAGACGGGGAAGTCGGTGGAGACGCCGGAGGATATGTTCTGGCGCGTCGCGACGACCGTCGCGGAGCCGGAGCGTCGCTATGGGGCGACGGACAAGCAGGTGGAGAAGATTGCGCGCCAGTTCTATGAGCTGATGACGCAGCGGCGTTTCGAGCCGAACTCGCCGACCTTGATGAATGCCGGGCGTCCGCTCGGGCAGCTCTCGGCGTGCTTCGTGCTCCCGGTGGACGACGCGCTCTCCAACGGGCACAGCGGCATCTATGACACGCTCCGGTCGATGGCGCTCATCCATCAAAGCGGTGGCGGCACGGGGTTCTCCTTCTCGCGGCTCCGGGCGAAGGGGTCGATGGTGCGCTCGACGACCGGCGTGGCGAGCGGCCCGGTCTCCTTCATGCAGCTCTATGACGCGTCCACGGACGCGGTGAAGCAGGGTGGCACGCGCCGTGGCGCGAACATGGGCATCCTCCGGGTCGACCACCCGGACGTGCTGGAGTTCATCTCCTGCAAGGAAGACCTGACCAAGATCACGAACTTCAACATCTCGGTCGGCATCACCACCAAGTACATGGAGGCGCTGGCGGCGGGGGGCTCGTATGACCTCATCGATCCGATCTCCAAGCAGGTCGTCGGGCAGATGGATGCCCGCGAGGTGTGGGACAAGATGATCGAAGGGGCGTGGCGGACGGGTGAGCCGGGCGTCTTCTTCATCGACGAGGCCAACCGCTACAACCCGGTGCCGCACCTTGGTGCGTACGAGGCCACGAACCCCTGCGGCGAGCAGCCGCTCCTCGCGTACGACGTGTGCAACCTCGGCTCCATCAACGTCGGCTACTACGTCGTCGATGGCGCAATGGACTGGAAGGCGTTCGCCAAGGACATCCACCTGTCCACGCGGATGCTCGACAACATCATCGATGCGAACAAGTATCCGCTCCCGGAGATCGACGCGCTGGCCAAGCGCATCCGTCGCATCGGGCTCGGCGTGATGGGCTTCGCCGACGCGTTGATCCGACTCGGCATCCAGTACGACACGCTCGAGGGCGTGGCCTTCGGCAAGCGCGTGATGGAGTTCCTCGACGTCGAGGGGAAGAAGGAATCGGCGCGGCTGGCCGAGGAGCGCGGCGCGTTCCCGGAGTGGGAGCGGTCGATCTGGGGCCCGGACGCGACCTGTGCCCGCGATGAGGCCGGGGAGCGTATCCGCCCTGAGCTGAAGCTCCGCAATTGCAACGTCACGACCGTCGCGCCGACCGGCACCATCTCGATCATCGCCGGGTGCTCGTCGGGACTCGAGCCGCTCTTCGCGGTCGCGTTCATGCGGAACCAGGCCGGCGTGATGATGCCGGACGTGAACGAGGACTTCGTCGCGATCGCCAAGAAGGAGGGGTGGTTCTCTGACGCCCTGATGGAGCGCATCGCTAAGACGGGCTCGGTGATCCAGCCCGAGGTCCCGGTGAAGTGGCAGCAGGTCTTCGCCACCGCGAACAACATCGCGCCGGAGTGGCACATCCGGATGCAGGCGGCGTTCCAGGAGCACTGCGACTCCGCGATCTCCAAGACGACGAACTTCTCGCACGCCGCGACGCGTGACGACGTCCGCGCGATCTACGAGCTCGCGTACCAGATGAAGTGCAAGGGCGTCACGGTCTACCGTGATGGTTCGCGCGACGGGCAGGTGCTCTCGACCGGCGCCACGGCCGAGGCGGCGGCGAAGCGCGCCGGCGGGGCCGAGGACGCGACCGCGAAGCGCGAGCTCGCCGAGCTCAAGGGCCAGCTGGCGGAGATTACCTCCGACAATGACCGCCTGAAGAAGCTCCTGTTCGACGCCGAGGCGGAGACCCTCCAGCGCCGCCAGAAGCGGTCGCGCCCGGACATCCTCAAGTCGACGGCCATCCGGAAGGAGACCCCGCTGGGCACGATGTTCGTCCACATCACCGAGGACGATAAGGGGCAGCCGTTCGAGGTCTTCATCAACCTCGGCAAGGCCGGTGGCCCGGCGATGGCCGATGCCGAAGCGGTCGGGCGCTTGGTCTCGCTCGCCCTCCGCTCGGGGATCTCGATCCAGCAGGTCCACCGCCAGCTGCGTGGCATCTCGTCGGATCGCGCCGTCGGGCTCGGCGCGAACAAGGTCCTCTCCGTGCCGGATGCGATCGGCATCGCGCTCGAAGATTGGATGCGCTCGAAGCAGGGCGTGCAGCAGGACCTCCTCGCCGGCGCCGCGCCGGCCGCCGCGCCGGCCGCCGCGCCGGCCCCCGTGCCGGTGGTCACCGCCGGCGGGGCCCAGATGCAGTTCGAGTCGATGTCCGGCGGCGACGCCTTCATCGGCACCTGCCCCGACTGCGGCTCGCAGCTCGAGTTCGCCGAAGGCTGCGTGAAGTGCCACGTCTGCGGCTTCTCGGAGTGCGGCTGAGCCTGTCCGACACCGGCCTTCCGCCGGCGCGCTAGACTTCCAGTGGGCCGTCTCCCGAGCGGAGGCGGCCCACTGCGCATCTCCCCGATTCCGCCGGCACGCCGGATCGTCCCTCACCCCGCCTCACGATGACCGTACGTCGCCTCCTCGGCGGTCTGACCGCCATCCTCGCCTGGACCGCCCTGCTCCTGCAGTTCGGCCTGCACGTGACGAGTGGCGTCGACATCACCGGCGCGCCCCGAAGCGTCGCGATGTCCATCGTGGATTACTTCGGCTACTTCACAATCCTCACCAACCTGCTGGTCGCGGTCGTCCTCACCGGCCCGGTGGTCGCACCCGGCGGCGCGTGGGCGCGCTGGGCCGAGGATCTGCGGACCACCTGGACCGCCGCCGCCGCGATCCTCGTGGTCGGAGTCGCGTACCACGTGCTGTTGAGTGCGACCTATAATCCCGTCGGGCTCGCGGCCGTCACCGACCTGCTCTTCCATTACATCGTTCCGACGCTGTACGTGGCGTACTGGATCGCCTTCACCGACGTCCGAGAGGCGCGCTGGACGCGGTTCGCCCCGGTGCTCAGCGTCTATCCCACGGCGTACTTCACCTATCTCGTGGTCCGCGGCCAGGTCATCGGCACGTATCCTTACTTTTTCGTCGATGTGCGGACGATCGGGCTCCTCGGCGCGTTCAGAAACGCGATGGCGATCCTCGCCTTTTATCTGCTCGTGGCGTGGGTCATCGCCTTGGTGGCGGGTCGATTCGGCGCGCGCCAGAACGCGGCGACTGGGCGCTGAGCCGCGCGACGGAACCGCCCCCGCGATATGTCCCTCCTTGCCCTCTACGATCCGGCGCTTCGCGGGCGCGCTGACGCGCCCGCACTCGAGGTCGGGGACGTGGCGGGGGTGCGCGCCTTCACCTTCGGCGCGCTCGACGCCCGCAGCGACCGGCTGGCGGCGGCACTCCGGCGCCGCGGGGTAGGGACCGGTGACCGCGTCGCGCTCCTGCTGGCGAACCGCCTCGAGTTCGTCGACTGCTGGCTCGCTCTGATGAAGCTCGGCGCCATCGCCGTCCCGATGAACGTGCTCTACAAGGGGCGGGAGATCGGCCACATCGTGACGGATGCGGCTCCGGTGGCCGTGGTGACGACGGCGGATCGTGCCGCGGACCTGCCGGCGGGCGCAGCCCTCTGGGATATCGATGCGCTCTCTGGCGAGGCTGAGGGGCTCGCGACCGTGCGGCTGCCGGTGGCGCTCAACGATGAGATGCCGGCCGCGCTCGTCTACACCTCGGGCACGACGGGGCTCGCGAAGGGCGCGGTGCTGACGCACGGCAACTTCGCGGCGAACGCTCGCGCGCTCGTCGCGGCGTGGCGCATCACCTCGGCGGATCGCTATCTCGCCGTCCTCCCACTCTTCCACGTGCACGGGCTCGGGAACGGGATCCAGAGCTGGCTCGTGACGGGGTGCCATCTGCGGCTGGCGACGCGCTTTCGTCAGGAGGCGGCCCTCGAGTGGTTCGAGAGCTATCGGCCGACGCTCTTCTTCGGCGTGCCGACGATGTATGTGCGCCTGCTCGAGGCACCGGTCGAACGGGCGCGCCCGATCGGCGCTGGCGTGCGGCTCTTCGTCTCCGGTTCCGCGCCCCTCCCGGCGCCAGTGCTGGAGGCATTCGCCGATCGCTTCGGGCATCGGATCCTCGAGCGGTACGGGATGACCGAGACCCTGATGAATGTGAGCAATCCGTACGACGGCGAGCGTCGCGCGGGGACGGTGGGGCATCCCCTGCCGGGCGTCGAGGTCGCAATCCGCGATGAGGCGGGTGGGGTCGTGCCTGACGGCACGTCCGGGGAGCTCTGGGTGCGCGGGCCGAACGTCTGCGCGGGGTACTGGCAGCGACCCGATGCCACGGCGGCGGCGTTCGTCGATGGCTGGTTCCGGACCGGGGACCTTGGCGTCCGGGATGCCGCGGACGGGTACATCACCTTGCAGGGGCGCCGGAGTGACGTGATCATCTCGGGCGGCTTCAACATCTATCCCCGCGAAGTGGAGGAGCTCCTGACGACGATGCGAGGGGTGCGAGAGGCGGCGGTGGCGGCGCGGCCGGATCCGGTTCGCGGGGAGGTCCCGGTGGCGTATCTCGTCTGTGACGACGACGTCGACCTCGCCGGGGTCGAGGCATCGTTGCGCGACCACGTGGCGTCGTTCAAGATCCCGCGCGCCTTCCATCGCGTGGCCTCGCTGCCACGGACGGCGCTCGGCAAGGTACAGAAGCACCTCTTGGCCGGGCTCGTCCCATGAGGCGTCGCGTGCGCCGTGGCGTGAGGGGCGCGTGACCGCGGCCCAGCTCTCGGTGGTCGCCCTCGCCGTCGTGATCGGGGCGAGCTTCTTCTCGCGCATCAACGTCGGGATCCTCGCCGTAGCGCTCGCCGGCCCCGTGGCACTGCACGCCGCCGGCTGGTCGCCGGACGCGGTGCTGAAGCTCTTCCCGGCGCCGCTCTTCCTCACCCTCCTCGGGGTGACGTTGCTCTTCGGCGTGGCGCAGGCGAACGGGGCGATGGCGGCGTTGACGCACGGGACGCTGCGCATGGCCGGTGGGCGGGCCCGCTGGCTCCCCGCGCTCTTCTTCCTGCTCGCCTGCGCGATCAGCACGGTGGGGCCCGGGGCGATCGCGACGCTCGCGTTGTTGGCGCCGCTCGGGATGGCCGCGGGCGCGCGCGCGGGTCTGCCGCCGCTGCTCACCGCGCTGATGCTCGGGAACGGGGCGAACGCGGGGAATCTCTCCCCGTTCAGCGCCGTCGGCGTGATCGTCTCGGATGGGATGGCCGCGGCGGGACTGACGGGACATCAGTGGACCGTCTGGGCCGCGAACTTCACCGCGCATCTGCTGGTCGCCCTGGTGGCGTGGGCGCTCTTCGGGGGCCCGCGGCTCTGGCGCGAGACCGCACGTGTCGTGCTCGACGACGCCGTCCCCTTCGACGGCCGCCACCGCGTGACGCTCGGGGTGATCGCGCTGTTTGTGCTCGCGGTGACGATGCTCAAGGCCCACATCGGTCTCACCGCCTTCGCCGGTGTGGCGTTCCTGCTGCTCGTCGGGGCGGGGGACGATGCGGCGACACTCAAGCAGGTGCCGTGGGCGGTGCTGGTGATGGTCTGCGGCGTCAGCGTCCTGATCGGCGTGCTCGAGCAGACCGGGGGGATGACCCTCTTCTCCGACCTCCTGGCGCGCATCGCGACGCCGGCGTCGGTGAATGGCGTGATCGCCTTCGTGACCGGCACGATCTCCACCTACAGTTCCACCTCGGGTGTGGTGTATCCGACCTTCCTCCCGACCGTCAGCGACGTGGTCGCGCGGCTCGGGGGCGGGAACGCGCTCGAGGTGGCGCTGAGCATCAACGTGGGCGCGGCGCTCGTCGATGTCTCCCCGCTCTCGACGCTCGGCGCGCTCTGCATCGCTGCGCTCCCGAAGGGGGGCGATGAAAAGCGGCTCTTCCGTCAGCTCCTGCTCTGGGGGACGGCGATGACCGTCGTCGGCGCCCTCTTCTGCCAGTTCTGTATCGGTTGGTTCATCAGTTGACCGTCATCCCGGAGTGCTGATGCGCCGCCCCGTGAATGTCCTGCCCCTCGCCGTCGCACCCGTGCGGTCGATCCCCCGCACGATGGCTTCCGTCGTCCACGTCGCGCTGCTCGCGACGGTGGCGGCGCTCTCGGCGCTGGCACCGCTCGCGCAACCGTTGGCGGCGCAGGAGGAGGCCGCCTCGCTCCGGGCGCGCGTGGTGGCGCGTGGCCGGTCGCTCGAACTCCCGGGCGCGTGGACGCCGCCGCCCGGGGACGCCCTCGTGCACCACACCTCGGGGTTCGCCAAGACGCTCTGCTCCGCCGTCTTCATCACGGGGCTCGATGCCGCAGACGCCGCGGCGAACGTCGGCTTCTTCACCGGGCCGCTGGCGTACCGACGCTTCGTGGTCGACACCGTCGTCGATCGGGCGCGACAGGAGGTGCGCCTCACGCTCGCCAACGGGGTGACGCGCGTCGCGCGGAAGGTCGGGAGCCAGGGATGCGTCACGCTGCCGGTGGGGCAGGACTCGCTCTTCTTCCGTCCCTCGACGGTCCGGCCGAACCTCCCCGACGCGGCCACCACCGCGTGGCCGATGGGTGACGTGCTGCCGCGCACGGCGTTTCCGGCGGGGATCGATTCCGCGGCGATCGCCGCCGCCGCTGACGTGGCCTTCGGGCCACCGGAGGCGATGACCCTCGGGCTGGTGATCACTTACCGCGGGCGGATCGTCGCCGAGCGGTATGCCCCGGGCATCGGGATCCACACGCCCCTCGAGAGCTGGTCGATGGGGAAGAGCCTCACCGGGACACTCGTCGCCCGGCTGATCCAGCAAGGGGTGTACACGCTCGAGCAGCCGGCACCTTTCCCCGAGTGGCAGACCGCGGGCGACCCACGGCAGTCGATCCGCATCATGGACATCATGCGGATGTCGAGTGGGCTGCGGATCCGCGCACCGCAGGATCCGGATTGGGATGATGCCTCTGGCTACCCGGACCACCTCTACCTCTACACGGGTGGGGTGAACTCGTACACCTACGCCGCTACGCGACCCCAGCAGTGGCCACCGAATACGGTGGGGCGCTACCGCAACGTCGACCCCGTGCTCGCCAGCTACCTCGTGCGGCTCGGCGTCGAGCGGCTCGGGCAGGACTACCACAGCTTCCCACAGCGCGCGCTCTTCGACAAGCTCGGGATGCGCGACGCGGTGCTCGAGACGGACCCCTACGGCAACTTCCTCGGGCAGGGGTACGAGATGATCGCCGCGCGCGACTGGGCGCGCCTCGGCAACCTCTACCTACAGGACGGCGTCTGGAACGGTGAGCGGCTCCTGCCGGCGGGGTACGTCGCGCACGTGAAGACGCTCGCCCCCGCGTGGGTGGCGGATGGGCGTCTCGTGTACGGTGGTGGGTTCTTCTGGGTGAACGGCGACGGCGCGACTCCCGTCCCGACGGACGCTTATTCGATGCAGGGTGCCGGCGGACAGAGCGTGACCATCATCCCGTCACACGATCTCGTGGTGGTGCGGATCGGGAAGTATCGCGGGGCGGGCGCGGGCGGTCGCGCGCTCGATGAAGGCTTCCGTCGCCTGCTGCGGGTCGTCCCGCCGGTCGCTCGCCGGTAGGGGCGAGACCAGCCGCGGGTGGTCCGCTCCGGGGCTCGCGGTCAGTAGCCCCGGGCGCGGTCGATCGCCCACCGTGGCCGTTCGCCGCCTTCGATCGCGGCGAGGCACTCCAGGAAGCCGTCCGCGGCCCCTTCGACCGTCGTGAGCCCCGAGCAGTGCGGGGAGATGATCACGCGTGGGTCGCGCCAGAGCGGCGAGTCGGGAGGAAGCGGTTCCGTCACGAAGACATCGAGCGCCGCGCCGCGCAGGCACCCCGCCTCGAGCGCCTCGGGGATCGCCGACTCCTCCACCGCGCTACCGCGGCCCGCATTGAGGAGTACCGCCCCGCGGCACCGCGCGAGCAGGTCGCGCGAGATGAGGCCGCGGGTCGCCGGGGTGTCGGGGACGACGACGATGAGCCAATCACAGTGCGGCACGAGCGCGGGGAGCGCGTCGGTTTGATGCACCGCGGTGAAGTGCCCGGCGGTCGCGGTCCCACTGCGTGAGACCCCGATGACCTCGACGCCGAGCGGTGTGAGCACGCGGGCGATGGCGCGGCCGATGTCCCCGGTGCCGACGATCAGGGCGCGCGTGCCGGCGAGCGGGCGCACCGGTGGCTCCGCCCAGCGCGCGACCCCCTGTGCGGCCGAGAGGGCTGGGAGCGCCTGGGTGAAGGCGAGCATCCGCGCGAGTGCCCACTCGGCGATCGGGGGACCGAACGACTGGGGGGAACGCGTCAGCAGGATCGAGTCGGGCAACGCGCCCGGCGCGAGCCAGGGATCGACGCCGGCGCCGGTGGAATGCACCCAACGGACCCCGCCGAGGTCAGCCGGAGATGGACGGCGGAATCCGACGTAGGCCTCGGCCCAGGCGAGGTCGTCCGGCGTGACCGCGGTGTGCGGCACCGCGCGGAGTTCGAGCGCCGGTCGCGCGGTGTGGATCCGTGCCGCGACGGCCTCAGCATGCGAGGCGCCGACGAGGATCCGGCGGGGCAGGGCGGGGAGCGGGGCGGCGGTGGGGTCGAGGGCGGTCATGCGAAGGGAAAGGTGCGTGCCGCCCGTATATTCCGACATCCCTCCACCGGCCCGTGCGCCGGGAGATCGCCGCCATGAAACGCGTCCTCCTGACCCTCGTCTCTCTGCTCGCCCTGGGCTTCGGCGTGCTCGTCGCCGGGGCGGTCCGCGTGCCGGCTCCGGCGCCGGCCGCCGCCGTCGGGACAGCGGTGACGATCGACTCGGCGCGCGCCATCGAACGGCTCGCGAAGGCGGTGCGTCTGCCGACCGTCTCGTACGGGTCCGGACAGCCGATCGACACGGCGGCCTTCCTCGGTTTCCACGCGTTGCTCGCGGCCGAGTTCCCGCTCGCGCACGCCGCGCTCACCCGCGAGGTCGTGGGTGGGCTGAGTCTGCTCTACACCTGGCGTGGGCAGGACACAACGAAGGCGCCGGTGGTCCTGATGGGGCATATGGACGTGGTGCCGGTCCCCGAGGCCAACCTCGCCGAGTGGTCGCACGCCCCGTTCTCCGGGGCCGTGGCGGATGGGTATGTCTGGGGGCGTGGCACGCTCGACGACAAGACGACGGTCCTCTCGACGCTCGAGGCGGTCGAGGGATTGCTCGCCGCCGGCTACGCGCCGCCGCGGACCGTTTATCTGACGTTCGGGCACGATGAGGAAGTCGGCGGGCTGTTTGGCGCGAAGGCGATCGTCGACACGTTGGTCGCGCGTGGGGTGCGGCCCGCGATGGTGGTGGACGAGGGGGGCTTCATGGCGAGCGGCCTCCTCCCAGGGCTCTCGGGCCGGTCGGCGATCGTCGGGATCGCGGAGAAGGGGTACGTCTCGCTGAGGCTGACGGCGATCGCGAAGGGGGGGCACTCGTCGATGCCGACCGAGCGCACCGCGGTCGGCGCGCTCGCGCGGGCGGTCACGCGGCTCGAGGCGACGCCGTTCGACGACCGGCTCGAGGGGCCGACCCGCGCGATGCTCGAAGCGCTGGCGCCGTATATGCCCTTCAGCAACAAGCTCGTACTCGGGAATCTGGGCCTCACCGGACCGCTGATGTCGCGGCTGCTGCGCGGCTCGCCGATGGGAGGTGCCTTCCTGCACACGACAATCGCCCCGACGATGCTCGACGCCGGGGTGAAGGACAATGTCCTGCCGCCGGAGGCGACGGCGGTGGTGAACTTCCGCATCCGGCCGGGCGAGACGGTCGCCGATGTCATCGCGCACGTGCGGGCGGCCGTGGCGGACACCCTTGTCCGCGTCGAGCCGCTCGACCGGGTGCAGGTGGACCCCTCCCCCGTCTCCGACGTGCACTCCGAGGCGTACGGGCTGATCGCCGAGACGATCCGTGCGATGTCGCCGGGGGTGGTGCTGCCGGTGGTCCCCTATCTCGTGCCGGGGGGGACCGATGCCAAGCATTGGAGTGCGTACTCGGATCGGGTGTTCCGTTTCCTTCCCGTCCCGCTCGGTGAGGGTGACCAGGCGCGCATCCACGGCGTGAATGAGCGCGTCAGCGTCGCGGACTACGCGAGCGCCGTCGGCTTCTTCAGCGGTCTCCTGCGTGGGATCGATCGGTTGCCGTGAGCGGTCGCGTGATTGGCATGACGTTCGTCGCCTCCGCTCGCTCGGTGGTGAACCCTTTCTCCTCGCTCTGCGTTCGACTGACATGACGTCACTCTCGCGCCGCTCCATCGCCCTCGCCAGCGTCCTCGCGCTCGGCGCCCCGTTCACCTCGCTCGCCGCGCAGGGGGGCACCGCCTCGGCGGCGGCGCCCGCGGCGCCCTCACCGGAGATCTTCTTCCGCTCCCCGGCGAACGGCGCGACGGTCGGCCCGACCTTTCCGGTGGTCTTCGGGCTCCGGAACTACGGCGTCGCGCCGGCCGGGGTGCGGATGCCGAACACGGGCCACTTCCACGTGCTGATCGACACGGAGGTGCCGGCCGCCGGGGTGGTGATCCCGGGCGATTCGCTGCATCGGCACTTCGGGGCGGGGCAGATCGAGACGATGCTGACCCTCGCGCCTGGGACGCACACGCTGCGCCTCGTCCTCGGCGATGCCGATCACAAGGTGATCGGCCCGGCCCTCGTGAGCGCGCCGATCCGTGTGACGGTCCGACCGCGCTGAGCGTGGGGTGAGCGTCGCGTGAGCGCGGCGTGATGCAAGACGGCCCGCGCGCCCCATGGGCGCGCGGGCCGGCGGCCGTCGTTCCGTCCCACGGGCAGGTGCGGCGGGCGGGCTCCAGCCGCACG
>JARIFA010000069.1 GCA_031127075.1 Gemmatimonadota bacterium
TCCTGCAGAAGGACCACCCCGTCGCGCCGACGTCCGCGTACGCGAAGATCGGCTCGGCGCTCGCCTTCCTCGTGCTGAGCGTCGCGGACCGGAGCTTCACCGCGCAGCTCGCGCCGACCGCGTGGGGGATCATCGCGCTGCTGACGGTCGGCAGCACCGTGCTCCCCGGCGTCTTCTTCATGCAGGGGCTCGTGCGGCTCGGCCCCGTGCGCACGGCGATCATCTCGTCGGTGGAGCCGTTCCTCACGGCGGTGCTCGCGGCGGTGGTGCTGGGCCAGCCGCTGACGTGGGCGACGCTGGCGGGGGGTGCGGCGATCGTCGGCGCGGTGGCCCTGCTTCAGACGCGGCGCGACCGCGTGGCCTGAGCGTCCGTCCGGCGCTGCCGGCGGAAGAGGAGCGCGCCGCCGACGACGGCGACCCCGGCGAAGCCGAACCATTGCAACATGTACGACCAATGCGGCCCCGCGTCGAGCGCCGGCGGGCGGAGCCGTCGCGGCACCGAGTCGGCACGCGGCGCGGAGTCGGAGGTCATCACGAGCTGGACCGGCCAGACCGGCGCGCCGAAGCGGGCCTCGAGCGCGGCGACGCTGAGCGACCGCAGCGGGCGCGCGGCGTCGGCCGGCGGGCGCGGGCCGTCCGGCGGGAGCGGGAGGAGGTGGCCCGCGACGATGACACGATCCCCCTCCCGCCAGCGGGCGAGTTCGACCGCCGCGGCATCGGGGGAGTAGACCCACCCGCGCACCACGACGAGGAGGGTGTCGGTGCCGTCGAGCGCGAGCGGGGTGAGCAGGTGGACGCCCGGCGAGCCCTCGTTCACGCGACCGGCGAGCACCTGCTCACGCTCGTAACGGAACCGACCGTCGGCGAGGGCCCGACGGCCACGAACCGCCGAGGAATCGGTCAGCGGGAGGGAGCGGAAAGGGGCGGGTGACGCGGCCTGACGCGCCTCGAGGGCGGCGTTCCAGGCGGCACGCTCCCGGTGCCGAGTGAGCTGCCAGACGCCGAGCCGGACGAAGAGCGCGGCGCAGGCGAGCGGGATGAGGAGGCCGAGGAGGGTCCGGGGGCGCACGGGGAGGGGCGGGGCGGCGTGACACGGGTCACAGGTCGCGTGCGACCTGCGGCGTTGCAGGAAGTCTAATCGGCGGCCATCCTATGCTTATGCCACGCAGCCGTGTCGGGGGGTCCCCGTCGCGCTGCGCTTCCCGACGGCCTGGAATCCCCGACATGCGTCTGCCCCGTCCCCGTCTCACCCGTCCCCTGTTCGCCCTCCTCGCCCTCGGCTTCGTCGTCGGGAGCTGCGGGCGCGAACTCACCGGTCCGGCGGGCTCGCGCCGCGCGGTGGTGGCGTTACAGCCGCAGTTCGCCGCGTTGCGGCTCGACGGATCGGGCGAGGTCCTCTCGGTGGGATCGATCGTGCCGTTCACGCGCGTACGGGTCGTGTTGCTCCGGGCGAACGGCGACACCGCGATCGACCGCGTGGTGGAGTTCCCGGCCGATGCGGATAGCCTCTCGCTCAGCTTCCCGGTGACGCTGAGCCCGACCGCGCCCGCCGATGGCGAGCCGCTCGGCGCGGTGATGCGCTACCTGAACGCCAGCGGGGACACCGTCTTCGCCTCGGCGCCGGTGCAGGTGCAGGCGCGGACCTCGACGGCGGCCGGGGTGCCCCCCGTGGTGACGATCCCGCTCACCTACGTGGGTCCGGGGAGCACCGCCGCCTCGCTGGTGATGAGCCCCGACTCCGTCGTGGGCGTGCGGAACCAGGCGGTGACCTTCGGCGCCGTCGCGCGGAACGCGCAGGGCGCGGTGCTGGCGAATACTCCGGTCGCGTACACGTCGACGGACACCACCCTCGTGCGCGTCGGACTCTCGACCGGCGCCGCCACGCTCGTCGGCGTGCGCGGGACCGCGCGCGTGATCGCGCAGACGTTGACGGGACCGCGGGATACCGCGCTGGTGCGGATCCTTCCGACACCGACGACGATCGCCGTGGTGAGCGGGAACACCCAGCAGGTGCGCCAGGCGAGCGTCTTCGCGCAGCCGCTGCGCGTGCGCGTCACCGCGGCGGATGGGCTGGGCGTCGCCGGGGCCGCGGTCGATTTCGCCGTGACCGCGGGACGTGGCACGGTCAGCGCGGCGCGGGTGACCACCGACACCGCGGGGGTCGCGCAGGTGACCTGGACCGCCGGTGACACCGCGATGGTGGGGACGGTCGTGGCGAGCGTGACGCCAGCGTCCGGACAGTCGGCGCTCTCGACGACCTTCAGCGGGACGCAGCTCTCCTCGGGGCCGACCTCCCTCGGGTTCGCCGCACAGCCGCCGGCGACCGTCGTCGCGGGGGACACGCTCACGTCGATCAAGGTCGTCGTGCTCGATGCGACGCTCGATACGGTGCGCACCTTCACCGGTGCCGTCACGCTCACGCTCACCGGCGGCACGACGGGCGCCAGCCTCCTCGGCACCGCGACGGTCAACGCGGTCGCCGGCGTCGCGCGCTTCCCGGGGCTCAGCGTGAACCGCGCGGGCACCGGCTACCGGCTGACCGCACAGCTCCCCACCGTCGCGACGGTGCCCACGGTGCAGAGCGCCGCCTTCGCCGTGAGCCCGGCGCCGCCGGCGCTCGTCGAGCTGCTGACCGGGGCGAATCAGACGACGGTCGGGGGCACCACCTTCGGCGACTCGATCCGCGTCTGGGTGAAGGACCGCTTCGGCATCGGCGTGGGCGGCGCCTCGGTGGGCTTCACCATCGCGGCAGGGAACGGGAGCGTCTCGCCCGCGCCGGCCACCACGAACGCGAGCGGCATCGCCGCGGCGGCGTGGACGGCGGGCCCCTCGGGCCGGCAGACCGTCGATGTCGTCGTCGCGGGGGTCGCGCCGGTCCGCGTGCTGGCGGATGCGCCGAGCACCCTCGGGCTGACGAGCGGCAGCGGCCAGTTCGCCGCGTTCGGCGCCGCGTTCGCGCAGCCGATCGTCTTCACCGTGCGCGGGGACAGCGGGCGCGTCCTCGCCGGCATCCCGGTCGCGTTCACCATCACCGGTGGCGGCAGCCTGAGCCAGGTGCGTGACACCTCCGACGGGCTCGGTGTGGTGAGCACCACGTGGACGGCGGGCACCACCGCCGGATCGGTCACGCTCACCGCGAACATCCCCGGCACCGCCATCTCGGCAGCGGCCAACGGGCAGCAGGCCTCCGCGGCCCCCGCGTTCCTCGCGTTCTCCATCCCCCCGCGCGCCTTCATCGCCGGCGACTCCCTCCCCACCACCGTCGTCGCGATCTACAACGGCTTCAACGAGCTCCTTCCGAACTATCGCGGCTCGATGTCCGTCGCCCTGACCGGTGGGACGCCGGGGGCGCAATTGATCGGCACCACCACGGTCCCGGTCGATTCCGGCGCCTCGGCGGGGTGGTTCCGGAACCTGACCGTCGACCGCGCGGGCTCGGGGTATCGCCTCGTGGCGACGCTGGCGAACCCGGTGCTGACGGTCACCTCCGACACCTTCAGTGTCGGCGCGGCGCCGGCGGCGGGCGTGGTCCTCACCTCGGGCGGCGGCCAGAGCGCGGTCGGTGGCGCCACGCTCCCCGCGCCGATCGTCGTGACGGCGGTCGACCGCTTCGGCTTCCCGGTGCGCGGCGCCACGGTCGGCTTCAGCGTGACGAGCGGAGGTGGGACGGTCGCGCCCACCACCGCGACGACGGATTCCCTCGGACGGGCCAGCGCGGGCTGGACCGTCGGCGTCACCGGCCTGCAGCGCCTCAGCGTGAGCTTGCCGAGCGGCGTCACGCCGCTCGTGGTCGCCGCGATAATCCCGCAGGCGCTGACGCTCGTCGGCGGCGGCGGGCAATCCGCACTCTTCGGGAGCCCCTTCCCGACGCCGATCTCCTTCCGCGTCTTCGGGGACAGCGCCCGCCCGATGGCAGGCATCCCGGTCGAATTCTCCGTCTTTGGTGGCGGTGGGCTGAGTCAGGTCCGCGACACCTCGGATGCCAACGGATTGGTGAGCGTCATCTGGACCGCGGGCACGCTCCCCGGAGCCGTGACGCTCACGGCGTCGGTGCCGGGGATGTCCCTCACGGCTGGCGCCTCCGGCCAGCAAGCGTCGCCTGCGCCATCGGTCGTGACGCTGACCGGCGCGCCGGCACAGATCGTCGCCGGCGATTCGATGCCCGCCGTGCAGGTGCAGGTGCTCAACGGCCTCGGCCAACCCGCGACGACCTACACGGGCGGCGTGCGCCTCACCCTCGGCGGCGGGACCGCGGGCGCGCAGCTTCTCGGTACCACCGTGCGCCAGGCGATTTCCGGGGTCGCGACCTTCACCGGACTGAGCATCGATCGCGCCGGCGGCGGCTACCGCCTCTTCGCGGCCCTCGATCCGGCACAGGCGGGGCTCCAGACCAACAGCGACACGATCACCGTCACGCCGGCACCCGCGACGGGGCTCGTCCTCGTCAGCGGCGGCGGCCAGACCGCGCCCGAGTTCATTCCGCTCGCCGATTCCATCGTCGTGCGCGTCGTCGATCGCTTCGGATTCGGCGTGCCGGGGGTGACGGTGCAGTTCGCCGTGCAGTCGGGCGGCGGGAGCATCCCCACGCCGAGTGCGGTGACGTCGGGCGGCGCCACCCCGGGTCGCGCGGCGGTCCGGTGGACCGTCGGCCCCGTGGGCGCGCAACAGCTGAAGGTGACAGCCGTGGGACTCCCCGACCTCCTCGTGAACGCGACGAGCCTCCCGGCGGGCGGCCCGCCGGTGCTCTTCATCGGGCAGGGCGACGGTCTGTCGCTGCGCGTCGGACAGCCGCAGCCGGTCACGCTCTTCCTGAGCTCACCCTCGCCGTCAGCGATCACGGTGAACTTCAGCACGTCGACGAGCGGCGTCGCGAACTGGGAGGTCCCGTCGTTCAGCATCCCGGCGGGCCAGACCCAGGTCGTCACCGAGCTCCTCCCGGTTGGCGTCGGGCAGACGATGGCGCGCATCAACAGCAGCGCCGGGAGCGATTCGATCCTCGTGTACGTCGACTCCGCCGTCGTCGGGTTCCGACTCAACAGCGTCTCCACGAGCGTGGGCGACACGGTGCGCACCCAGGTGGTGCTCGACGCTCCGGCGCCGGTCGGCGGTGTGACGGCGACCGTCACCTCGCTCGATCCGGCGACGCTCCTCGTCGCCGCCGGCA
The DNA here is from genome assembly GCA_031127075.1 of Gemmatimonadota bacterium. Lineage (GTDB taxonomy): Bacteria > Gemmatimonadota > Gemmatimonadetes > Gemmatimonadales > Gemmatimonadaceae > Pseudogemmatithrix. The sequence goes on from JARIFA010000069.1 coordinate 5,165, forward strand.
GCGGCCGCGGCCTCGCCGAGGCGCCGGAGTGCACCAACTGCTTCGGCGTGCGTGCCGCCGATGACACGACCGCGATGGTGCTCGGCACGCCGGGCGCGACCGCGACAATCCAGATCCCGGCGGGACAGATCGCAGGCGAGGTGATCCTCCTCCCGATCGCGGCCCCAGAGCCGTGGCAGACGGTCGACCTCCGCGTCACCGCACCGGGCCGACTGGCGGGGCTCTCGACCGTGTATCTGGAACGCCCGACCCTCGTCGGGTTCTCCTGGTCGGGTCAGGCCCCGGTCGGGCACCTGCTCGCCGGCGAGATCCAGCTCAACACGCCATTCCGGCGTCGCGTCACCGCGACGGTGCGCTCGCTCGACCCGGGCATCGTGCTCCCGGTCGACTCGGTCGTCGTGATCGACGCACTCGCCAATGCGGCCTACGATCTCCAGCTCGGCCGTACCGTGGGCGTCGGCAGTGGACGGCTGGAGATCACCGCGCCCGGGTTCGTCCCCGACACGATCCCGGTCACGGTCGTCGAGCGCAGCCTCGTCCTCGACTACTTCGGCTCCACCGGGCTCTCCGTGGGGCAGATCGTCACCGGCACGGCGCGACTCGGCACACAGCCCACGCAGACCCAGGGCTTCATCTCGGATGCGCCACCGGCCACACCGGTCCCGGTGACGTTCACCGCTCTCGATACGACGATCGTGCAGGTGCTGACGCCGAGTCTCTCGGCGGACAGCACGCCCTCGGTGCAGGGGCGGTTCCGCGCCGTGGGGACCGGCACGACCTCGGTGATCGCGACCGCGCCCACCTACGGCGCCGACACCCTCACCTTCCTCGTCGGGACCGCGACGCCGACCCTCTCGGTGTTCGGCCCGCTCACCAGCGGACTCGTCGCCTCGCTGACGCTCGGCTGGCAAGAGTATGGGTTTGCCCTGGGTGTGCCGACCGATTTCACCATCACCGTCGCGGATACGTCGATCGTCGCGGTGCTGACGCCGAGCGTGCGACTGGCCGCGGGGATGTCCCTCACCACGGTGCGACTCGAAGGGAAAGCCGCGGGCAGCACGGTGGTGACGATCTCGGCGCCGGGGATGGCGCCGGTGACGCAATCGGTCAGCGTCGTCGCGCCGACGAGCATCGCGGCGATCTTCGCGCCCTCGGATGCGGATGTCGGCCCCACGCTGCACGACCTCAGTCTCTACCTCGACGGGGAGACCGCGGTCCGGCAGCAGTTCCGGATCCGCGCCACCGCGCCGACGACGGCGCAGGTGATCGACTCGATCGTGACGATTGCCGCCGGCGGTTCCTGGGCGAGCGCTCGTTTCCGCGCCCTCGCCGAGGGGCAGGTGCAGTTCATCCTGTCCACCCTCGCCGGCGTCGACATCGACACGTCGATGGTCACCCTCGTGAACCGACCGGCGATCGGGGTCTATGGCCCGGGGCTCGTCAACGGCCGCCTCCCGATCGGCCGCAGCACGCGGTCGCTGCTCACGGCCTCGCTGTCGGGGCAAGCCGCGACCGGCCTGACCGTCACCGTCCGCGGCCCGCTCGGCACCACGATCAGCGGAGCGGACACCCTGCCCCTCACGGCGTACGGGGACCAGCCGTTCTTCCTGAACGGCCCCGCGACCCTGCCGAGCACGGGGAACGACACGGTGACCATCAGCCGTGTGGGATCGCTCCCGGTGACGATCATCGTCGAACCGGCGACCATCGTGCCGACACTGCTGGTCGCGCCGGTCGGGTTGGGCCAACTCGCGGAGGTGAGTGGGTACATCGGGCTCGTCGGGGCGACGACGCAGGCGGGGTATGAGGTCCAGCTCACCGCCCCGCTCACCCTGCGTCTCGTCTCACTCGACACCACGCGCCTGCGGGTCGAGCAGGACACCGTGCGGCTCGCGCCCTACGGCTCGTCGTCTCGCTTCGGCCTCGTGCGAGCCGTCGGGACCGGGGCGGCCGCGCTCACGCTGCAGCCGTTCGCCACGACGCCGGGCGTCGGGGTCGACACGACGACGGTCTTCGTCGAGCGAGCCCGGCTCTTCTCCCCGTTCTATGCCGGCGAGACCCTCGAGCTCGGGATGCAGCAGCGGACCTTCGAGCAGGAGGTCTACATCGACCGCGGGATCGCCGCCCGGAAGCCGCTCTGGGTGAAGTTGAAGAGTTCGGCACCGACCATCGCCAGCGTACCCGACTCGGTGTTGATCCCCAGTGACTCGATCGCTGCGTTCATCCCGGTCACCGGTGGTGACACCGTGGGGACCGCACGCATCACCGCCTCGGCCGGGCTGTACATCGCGGCCGGGTTCGACGTCCGCGTGCAGCGGACGCGCCTGGCGCCGCACGCCCCCTTCACCTGGGCCGAGGGGATCACCACCGGCGGCCGGACCACGCTCGATGTGTATGCCTTGGCGCCGGACGTCGGTGGCACGTACAACGGACCCTCCACGACACCGGCCAGCGGCGAGACGACCGCCGACCTGCAGTCGCCGGTCGGCGGGACCGTGCGACCGAGCACCGTCCCGATCCCCATCCGGGTGGTGATCGCCGACACGACGGTCCTCGGCGCCGTGGCGCGTGACACGGCCACGATCCCCGTGAACGGCTTCGTGGCGCGGATGCCTGGTCTCGTCGGGAAGCGCCCGGGACGCTCGGAGGCGCGGATCGAGGATCGGCGCGCGACGGTCTTCGCCCGGCTCACGCCGGCGGAACAGAACGTCCTCGTCGAGCAGGCGGCCTTGGAGTTCGTCCCGGGGACGCGCGCCGCCGTCCCCTTCCTCGCGCTCACGGCACCGGAGCGACGTCCGCTCATCCGCACCACCGCCTCCGCGGACTCCGTGGTCGTGCAGCTGACCAGCCGGCTCACGCGCGTCGGACTCGATGCGCCGGTGGTCACGCTCGTCGGCAGCGACTCGCTGCCATTCGGTCCGGGCGCCGCGGCGGCGCTTCCCCTCCGCGGGCTCGCGATCGGGGTCGACACGCTGATCGCCACGGCACCGGGTCACCGCCCCGACACGCTCATCGTGAACGTCACGGGCGGCGCGATCGACCTCATCGAGTCCGACCCGCTCCCCGCGAGCCTCCGCGTGGGCGACTCACTCTTCGTCCCGCTCGGCCTGCGTGACATCACCGGAGGCCCGGTCGCGGCGATCGCCCCGATCACGCTCGCGATCGCCACCTCGCCGACGGTGACCGCGAGCGTGGGACCGACGGCGCTCCCGCTCGTCGACGTCGATGGCGGCGAGGCGTTCACCTGCGGCCGCCGCACCGACGGTCAGGTCTACTGCTGGGGGCAGAACGCCTTCGCGCAGCTCGGCATCGGCTCGACCACCGACGCACGCTCGCCCGCCCTCGTGGGGAACGGGATGACCTTCACGAGCCTCACCGTCGGGTACGTCCACGCCTGCGGTCTCGCGACTGACGGGAAAGCATACTGCTGGGGCGACAACGGCTACGGACAGCTCGGGAACGGGACGAATCTTTCGTCGTCGGTGCCGACGGTCGTGGAGCCGGGCTTCGAGCGGAACTGGGCGACGCTCAGCGCCGGGGGACTCTTCACCTGCGGCACCACCACCACCGGTGAGGTCTTCTGCTGGGGCCGGAACAACGCTGGCCAGCTCGGCAACGGCGTCCTGACGGACTTCAACGTGCCGGTCCTCACGAGCCAGGGCACGCGCCGGTTCTCGGCGGTGAGTGCGGGGAGCGACCACGCCTGCGCGATCGACAGCACGAACGGCACACTCCACTGCTGGGGCAACAACCAGTCGGGGAAGCTCGGCGACGGGACGACGCTCAATCGCTCGGTGCCGACGGCGGTGAGCGGCAGCGGCACCTACACGGCGATCTCCGCGGGCGGCGGCCACACCTGCGGGATCCTCACGAGCGGCGGCGCGACCTGCTGGGGAGCGAACAACCACGGCTCGATCGGGTCGGGAAGCTTCAGCAGCAGCCTGCCGACGCCGACGGCGGTCGCCGGCGGCCTGACGTGGACCTCCATCGCCTCCGGCGGCTCCCATACCTGCGGCGTCGCGTCGGGGAACATGTACTGCTGGGGCCTGAACTCGAACGGTCAGGTGGGGGACAGCACCCTCACCACGCGTCGCACCCCGGTCCTCATCGGCGGCGAGGGTGACGTCGTGAAGGCGGCAGCGGGGGGCTCACACTCCTGCGGGATCGGCGCGAACAACGAGGCCGCCTGCTGGGGCGCCAACCAGTACGGGCAGATCGGCGACGGCACGGTCATCGACCGGACCACCCCGACCTTCCTGAGCCTCCTCGGCAGCGGCAGCGCCACCAGTGTCACCATTCAGCCGGGGATGTTCACCACCGGTATCTGGCTCAAGGGCGTGAGCGCCGGCCCTGCGACGCTGACCGTCACGACCCCGAACTTCGCGACCTTCCAAGCGGCCCTCACGGTCCGCGCGCCCTGACCGGACGACCCACGATGCCCACTTCCCGTTTCGTTCTCCGTTGCCTGGCCGCGCTCGTCGTGGCGGCCCCCGTCGCCGCGCAGGAGGCGGCGATGACGGCCCCCAGCACCAGCGACTCGTCGTACCGCGCCCCGGCCGGGCGCCGCGGTGCGGGTCCGAACGGCGCCACCCTCAAGTGCCGTGACGGCTCGCATCCCGCGGCGAATGCGCCGGCCAGCGCCTGCGACGGCAAGGGAGGCGTGCTGCTCCGCTACCCGATGCTCCGGATTCCCGCGCGCCCGACGACGCCCGCGACGGTGAAGGCGCCCGAGCCGCCACGCCCGACGGCACCGTCACGCCCGACGGCGGTCCGCGCCGCGCCCGCTGCCACCATCCCCACCGGCGCGCCCCCCGCCGACGCCACGCAGATCTGTCGCGACGGCACGATGGTCCGCGTCGACACCACCGCGACCGCCTGCGCCGCGCGCGGCGGCGTCGCGCTCAAGCTGCGGCGGCGGTCGCGCTGATCGACGGGCGCGGCGGCTGAGCGCCGCCGCGCCCGTCGAGCCTCAGAACAACCCGAACTGCTCGTCGAGCTGGGCCGGGTCCTGCGGGGTCTGGCCCAGCATCGTCTGCAGCATCCGCAGTGACGCGGGGCTGTGCCCCGCGAAGTGGTTGTTCACGTAGCCATAGACCGGCACCGACGCC
>JARIFA010000070.1 GCA_031127075.1 Gemmatimonadota bacterium
GCACCAGCCCATGTTGAGGCTCTGCGCCTGGAAGACCTGCGGCATGTTGTTGACCTGGCCGTGGCAGCTCTGGCAGGTGACGCCGGCGTTCACGTGGCGCATGTGCGGGAAGTGCACGTACTCCGGGACCTTGTGGACGCGGACCCACGGCACCGGCTGCTTGTTGTTCCAGTACTCCGTGAGCTTCACGATCTCGGGACGCCCGGCGGCGACGATGGTGTGGCAGCCCATGCAGGTGCCGACCGCGGGAAGGCCCGGGTCCGGCGACTGGTTCGCCGCGTTGTGGCAGAACGCGCAATTCATCTTAAGCGCGTTGACGTGCACCGGGTGCGGGAACTTGACCGGCTGCTCCGGCGAGCGACCGATGCCGCCGCCGATGTAATTCGTATATCCGGATGCGCCGCTGTAGGCCCAGGGGCCGGGCTTCGCCTTGCCGAACGCTTCCTGATTGGCCTTGTAGGTGGCCGTCGTCGTGTCGACGGGGGCGGGAGCGTCATCGGGGGCGGACTGCGAACCCGCGTACGCGGACATCATCGTCGCCGTGAGGGCGATGGCGATGAGTCCTGGGATCATGACCCACTTCCTGCGACCGGACATGCGCGTCTCGGATGAGAGGGAGAAATCCGAACGGAATATTCGGCTTGTGAACTTTTTCACAAACCGACCAGCCAACAAAACAAACCGGGGGAAATCCCCCACGCAAGGACAGTCACTGCCCCGACGTGGCCCCCGTCACTCCAACCCGCGGCGAACGCGGTCGATCGTCCGCAACACTTCGATCGCCATCGCCCGCACCAGCGTGAGCTCCCGGGAGTCGGGACCCGCCCGGTTCAGCAATGAACGGACCGACCGCATGATGTGTTCCGGGTTCCGGGTCCGGTAGAACGCGATCGCCGCCAAGGACCGGTCGATGTCCCCCAGCGCCCGCTCCCATTCCTCGTGCTTCGGGAGGGCCGCGTGGTGCTTGTGGCGCGCGACGGTGCGGGTGGCGTCGCCGGCTTCCAGATGGAGCTCGTAGAGCGCGACCAGCACCGCCTGGGCCACGTTCAGCGAGGCGTGTTCCGTCGTCGGGATCGCCACCATCACGTGCGCGAGGTCGATCGCCTCGTTCGGGAGGCCGTGGTCCTCCTGCCCGAAGAGCAGCGCCACCCGCCCCTCGGACGCCCGGCCCAGCATCACCGGCGCCAGCTCGCGCGGCGTCGTCATCGGCCAGCGGTGCGCGCGACGCTTCGCCCCGAAGGCGGCGACGTGGACACAGTCGGCGAGGGCCTCGGGGAGCGTCTCGAAGTGCTGGATCCGCTCGACGAGATCCCGGGTGCCGTGCGCGACCCCCTCGATCCGCCACGGATCGTAGGGCACCGGCTGCACGAGGCGCAGGTCGCGCACCCCCATGTTCTTCATCACCCGGACCGTCCCGGCGATGTTCACGGGGTCTTGGACCCGGTTGAGGACGACGACGACCTGATCGAGGATCGACATGACGCGTTGCAAGCTAGCGCCCCCGCTAGATTTCGCCGCCATGGAGCTCGTCCACGCCTTCCTCGACCTCTTCCGCGATCTCGACGGCCTCGTCGCGACGGCCGGATACCTCGGCATCACGGCGATCATCTTCATCGAGACCGGGCTGCTCTTCCCCTTCCTGCCGGGCGACTCGCTCCTCGTGACCGCCGGGCTGGTCTGCGTGACGGGGACGATGAACGTCTGGACCCTCGGCCTCCTCTGTTCGCTGGCAGCCATCACCGGGGACCAGATCGCCTATGGCATCGGGCGGCGCGCCGGCTCGGCCCTGTATTCGCGCCCCGATTCCCGCTGGTTCAAGCAGGAGCATCTGCGCGCCGCGCAGGCGTTCTACGACCGCCACGGCGGGAAGGCGATCATCCTGGCGCGGTTCATGCCCTTCGCGCGCACCTTCGCCCCGGTCGTCGCGGGCGCCGCGCGGATGCACTACCCCACCTTCATCTCGTACAACGTCATCGGCGGGCTCGCCTGGATCTGGTCGATGCTCCTCACCGGGTATCTGATCGTGGAACAGGTGCCGTGGCTGAAGGCGCACGTCGAGCAGGTCGTGATCGCCATCATCGTGATCTCGGTGCTTCCCGGGATCGTGGGGTGGTGGAGAAGCAGAGCTGACACCTGAAACCTGATACCTGATACCTGACACCTGACACCTGACACCTGACCCCTCACCCCCGAACGACATGCCCTTCACTCTCCCGGCCCTCCCCTACGCTCCCGACGCGCTCGAGCCGCACATCGACGCGCAGACGATGCAGATCCACCACGGGAAGCATCACAACGCGTACGTCACGAACCTGAACGCGGCGATCGACAAGGCCCCCGAGCTCGCCTCGTGGAGCCTCGACCAGCTCTGCCGCGACATCGCGAAGGTCCCGGACAGCGTCCGCACGGCCGTGCGCAACAACGGCGGCGGCCACTGGAATCACTCCCTCTTCTGGGAGCTGATGGCCCCGAACGCGGGCGGCGCGCCGAGCGGTGCGGTCGGCACGGCGATCGACGCGGCCTTCGGCGACTTCGCCAAGTTCCGCGATGCCTTCAAGGCGGCGGCGGTCGGTCGCTTCGGCTCCGGCTGGGCCTGGCTGGTGGCGGCGAAGGACGGTACGGTCTCCATCGAGAGCTCGCCGAATCAGGACAACCCGCTGATGGAGGGGCGCCACGCGATCCTCGGCCTCGACGTCTGGGAGCACGCCTACTACCTCCACTACCAGAACCGCCGGCCGGATTACATCGACGCCTGGTGGAACGTGGTGCACTGGGGCGCGGTCGAGGCGCGGTACGCGGCGCGCTGAGCGCCCGCGCCGCCGGAGATGACACGGGGCCCCCACCGATCCGGTGGGGGCCCCGCGTTGCTTCAGGCACGACATCGGTGCCCGACCGGTCGTCACCGGGCCGCTCCGTCCCCCACCCCGGGGCGGGCGGTGCCCTAGCGTGCCGCCTCGCCCTCGAGGTACGTGTACCCCTCGAGTCCCGCGACGTACTCGGCGATGAACATGTTCGCCTGCTCGCGCGAGATGTGCGACGCCGACTGCACCTTCCGCCGGAAGGTCGCGAGGAGGTCCGACGCCTGGAACTGCACGTAGTTCAGGACTTCGGTCACGGTGTCGCCGTGCACGAGGTGGGTGAGGTCGTACCCCCCGTCGTTCAGGCGGACATGCACGGCGTTCGTGTCACCGAACAGGTTGTGCAGGTCGCCGAGGATCTCCTGATACGCGCCGGTGAGGAAGATCCCGAGGATGTAGGCCTCCCCGTCTCGGAAGACGTGCAACGGGAGCGACGGCAGCCCCGTCTTCCCGCCGATGAAGCGGTCGATCTTCCCGTCGGAGTCGCAGGTGACGTCCTGGATCGTGCCCTGGCGCGTCGGCGCCTCGTCCAGCCGGTGGACCGGCATGATCGGGAAGAGCTGGTCGATCGCCCAGGTGTCCGGGAGGGACTGGAAGAGCGAGAAGTTCGCGAAATACCGGTCGATGAGCGCGGTGTCGAGGTCGCCCACGATGTCCTCGAACCGGTCGCGCCGCCCCTCGGCGAGTCGCGCCACGGCGTTCAGCGTGCAGAGATAGAGCGTCTCCGCGAGGGCGCGCTCGCGGAGCGAGAGCACACCGGAGTTGAAGAGCTGCTGCGCGCGCTCCTTGTCGAAGGTGGCGTCGTGGAAGATCTCGCGGATGCGCCGCATCGCGACGTTCTTCCGGGAGACCGTCTTCAGGTCCTCCGCCATCTCGTGGAGGATCGCGTGGTCGTCCTCACCGATCGCCGGCGGGGCCGGCTCCGCGTGCGACTCGACGTCGATGACGCTCAGCAGCAGCAGCGCATGGTGTGCGGTGAGGGCGCGCCCCGACTCCGAGATGATGTCGGGCATCGGGAGCTCCTCTTCCCGGCAGGTCTCCGCCAGCGTGTAGACGACATCGTTGGCGTACTCCTGCGCGGAGTAGTTCATCGATGCCTGCGCGGTCGACTGCGTCCCGTCGTAGTCGACGCCCAGCCCGCCGCCGACGTCGACCCAGCGGATCTCGAGGCCGAGGCGGCGCAGCTCCACGTAGAAGCGGCTGACCTCCTGGAGCCCACGCTTGATGAACCGGATGTCGGTGATCTGCGAGCCGAGGTGGAAATGGATGAGCCGGAGCCACTCGGCGCGCCCCTCCCCCTTCAGCCGGTCGATCACCTGCATCAGCTGCGCGGCGGTGAGCCCGAACTTCGACTTCTCGCCGCCCGACTGCGCCCAGCGCCCGGAGCCCTCGCTCGAGAGCTTGATGCGCACACCGAGGGTCGGGGTGACCCCCATCTCCGCGGCGACCTTCTCGAGGACGTCGAGCTCGCTGACCTGCTCGATGACGATGATGACGGTGTGCCCGAGTTGCTGCCCCATCAAGGCGAGCCGCATGAACTCCTCGTCCTTGTAGCCGTTGCAGACGATGAGGTGGTCGGTACGCTCGGTGAGCGCGAGCACGGCCTGCAGCTCCGGCTTCGAGCCGCACTCGAGGCCGACGCCGGTGGCGCTGCCGAACTCGACGATCTCCTCGACCACGTGCCGCTGCTGATTCACCTTGATCGGATAGACCGTCGTGTAGCGCCCTTCGTACTGGAACTCGGCGATCGCGCTCGCGAACCGCGCGTGGAGGGACTCGATCCGCGACTTCAGGATGTCCGAGAAGCGCAGGAGCACGGGGAGGGCGACGCCCTGGGCCTCGAGGTCGTGCGCGAGCTCGTAGAGATCCACCGTCCGCTGCGGGTGGTCCTTGTCCGGCCGGACCACGACCCGTCCCGCGGCGTTGATGTCGAAGTGGCCATCCCCCCACCCTTCGATGTTGTACATCGCCTTGGCCGCGTCGACGCTCCAGACGGCGGCGGGCGCGGGGGCGGCCTCCGACGCACCCGGCTCGACAGGAGCGGGGAACGCGGCGGCGGAGTCGGGCTGGGAGGTCGTGGACATGGGTCGGGAAAGCTAACGGGTCACGGCCGCGGGAACTGGTCCCGCCCGCGCTCCAGGTACGGGATGCCCCGGCGCATCCAGTCCGGCTCCGGCGCGCCGAGCAGTTTGGCGGCGAAGAACTCCTGCATCCGGCGGTCGATGTCCTTCTGGTTCGCCCACTTCCGCGGATTATGGGCGTCCCCGTTGTAGTTGATCATGTACGCCTCCTTCCCGAGCCGCCGCATCGCGACGAAGAACTCGATGCCCTGGTACCACGGGACGGCGCCGTCGGCGTCGTTCGCCATGAAGAGCACCGGCGTCCGCACCCGGTCCAGCTTGAAGAGCGGCGAGTTCTCGAGGTACCGCTCGGGATACTCCCACAGGGACCCACCGATGCGGCTCTGCCCGCGCTCATAGTTCACGATAGCGCGCTCCACCCCGCTCTCCCATCGGATCCCGCCGTACGCCGACGTCATGTTCACGACGGTCGCATTCGGCACCGCGGCGGCGAAGAGGTTCGTCTCGGTGATCAGATACGCCGTCTGATAGCCGCCCCATGACTGCCCGGTGATCCCGAGCCGCTGCGGATCCGCGATGCCGCGCGCGATGAGCGACTGCACCCCGGGGACGATCGACTTGACCGCGCTCGGACCGGGGTAGCCGGGCGTGTAGTGGATGTTCGGCATGAAGACGAGGTAGCCGAGCGAGGTGTAGACCGGGGCGTTCACGACGTTCCGGCCGGCGGGCCGCGCGTACGCGTGCAGGCCGTCGCTCAGCTGCTCATAGAAGTAGGTGACCATCGGGTATCGCTTCGACGGATCGAACCCCTCCGGCGTGTAGAGCAACCCTTCCATCGGGACGCCGTCGGCGTTCGACCACGTCACCAGTTCGACGTTGCCCCACCGGTACCGCGCCTGCTCGGGCATCGCGTCGGAGATCCTCGTCAGCCGGTCGAAGGTCGTGCCGGTCCAGAGGTCCGGGAACTCCCGGTAGTCCGCCCGGGTCACGAGCAGCTGTTCCGCGCGCCGGGCCTTCACGAGCACGGGCCACGACTTCGGCGCCATCACCAGCCGCTCCGGCGCGGCGGTGGCCCCGATGCGGTCGCGATAGAAGCCCGCCGCCTTCGAACCGTTGTCGAAGGCGCGGAGGAGCAGCGGCTCGCGCGGATCGATCGCGCGCGACTCGGGATCGAGATCGACCGCCCGGAAGGTGAGCCGCCCGGCCCGCCCGACGCCGTCCGTGAGGTTCCGCGGCGCCGCGGCGCCTGTCGGGTCCACCTCCCAGACGTCGTACCGATCGTAGACCAGCACGCGCGCATCGTCGGTCGTCCATCCGCCGAGGCCGTACGGCCCGGGCTCGCCCGGCGTGTCGTGCGTCTCGTCGTCGAATCGGATGTCGACGATGCCGGTGGTGAGGTCGCGGGTCCGACCCGTCGCGACGTCGTGAACCTTCCACCCAGCGTCCCACCACGTCACGTACCGTGCCGCCGGGGAGAGCTGCGCCCCCGCACGCACCCGCGTCGCGACCCGGCGCATCGCCCCCGTCGCCGTGGTGATCAGATACACATCCGAGGCATCGCGGCCGGCGATGGCGTCGAGTTCGTATGGCACGTCGGTCACGGCGAGGCCGAGGCGTCCGTCGTCCGAGAGCGTCACGGTGGGCAGCGAATCGCTCCCGAGCCGACGCATCTGGCGCGTCGCCACCGTGTAGATGGCCGGCACGCTCCGGCTGCGGTCCTGCGCGAGCTGGAGCTTCTGCATCGGCTGCGGCCGTGTATCCCGCCAATGCCAGAGTTCGAAGATCGCCTTGTCGGCGAGCGAATCGGCGGGGATCGAATCCGGGAGGACGGCCGCGATCCCGAAGCGGACGACTCCGCCGCCACGCACGAACTCCACGCCGCGTTCACTGATGCGCTGTCCCTCGCCGATCGCGCCGGCGGCGACGGCGAGCGTGACCACCGCGGGCTTCGTCGCCGGGAGCGCGGCATGGTAGAGCGCGAGCCGCGGCTTCTCCGCCGTCCACTCGTCGGCATCGGTCAGGAAGGCGAGCTGCGTCCCCGCCTCGTCGAAGGCGAGTGCGCGGTAATTCCCTGAGCCGCGCTTCAGCGGCGTCGTGACGCCGGTGGCGAGTCGGCGGACATAGACGCCGTCGACGCCGAGCGAGTCGGGCCCCGCCTGCACGTAGGCAAGCCACTGCTCGCCGCGGTCGAGCGCATACTCGGTGACGCCCTCGAGGCGCGTCTCCGCCCCGGTCGCGAGCTCGCGGAGGACGAGCGGCGCGCCCGTCTCCTTCTTCTTCGCCGCGGGCTTGGCGGCGGTGGAGTCGGCGCCGGGCGTGCGCGCGGGCGCCGGACGCGCCGCCGCGGAGTCGGCCTCGAGCTGATACGCGAGGAAACGCCCACCGTCCCGCGCGAGCTGGAAGCCGCGCACCTTTTCGATCGTGGTGACGCGCCCCGTCTCCAGCGTGAGCAGCCCGAGCGCGGGCTTCGGCTGGTCGGCGGGCTTCGTGCGACGCGCGCGGGCCGAATCGAGCGCCCCCTTGGTGGGATAGCGCAGGAAGGCGATAAATCGCGCGTCGGCGGTAGCCTGGGCCGCCGCCGGCGAGAAGGCCGAGCCCGTCACGCTCGTGAGCGGCCGCCCCGTCCACCCGCGCGACACCCGATGCTCGACGTTCCCGCTGGTGGCACGCACCACGAGCTCGCCATCGCCCACCGTCGGTGTCAGCGTGTAGAACGCCCACCGCCCATCACTCGTGAGCGAGGGCTGGAGAATCGAGCGCCAGAGATCGTACGTGTCCTGCGTCAGCGGGAGACGCTCCGTCGCGGCCTGTGCGCCAAGGAAGCGCGGCGCGAGGAGGACGAGCAGGAGGGGCGTGAGGTACCGGGAGCGCAGCGGCATCGGACGGCGGGGTTCGGGGGTATCTTCCGCAGGGACCATCGACGGTCCCAATGTACGCGCGCTCCGCTCCCCCCGCTGCGAGGTTTCTCATGTGAAGCGGCTCCTCACCTACTTCCTCCGCGGCCTGGTCCTGACCGTCCCGGTCGCCGTCACGATCGCGGTCTGCCTCTGGGTCCTGCGCCGCGTCGATGGCCTCCTCGGGATCGGGATTCCCGGCCTCGGCCTCCTGATCACGCTCGCCGGCATCACGCTGGTCGGCTTCCTGGGGTCGACCTTCCTCGCGCAACAGGCCGAGCAGTGGTTCGACGCGATCCTCGACCGCCTGCCGTTCGTGCGACTGCTCTATTCGTCCACGAAGGATCTCCTCAACGCCTTCGTCGGGGAACAGCGCCGCTTCGACGCCCCCGTGATGGTGACGCTCTCGACTGACGGGGCGCTCCGGACCTTCGGCTTCATCACGCAGGGCTCGATGGCGCAGCTCGGGATGCCCGGGGACATCGCGGTCTACTTCCCGCAGTCGTACAACTTCGCGGGGCAGGTGCTCGTCGTGCCTGCGGACCGGGTGCAGCGGCTCACCGCGCCGAGCTCCGAAGTGCTCGCCTTCATCGTGTCGGGCGGCGTCTCCGACGTGCCGACGCCGCGGGCGGTGCAGCCATGAGCCCGCGCGTCGCACACATCACCGGCATCGCCCTGGCCCTCGCGACCGCGACGGGTCGCCTCGTCGCGCAGGACGCCCCCGCCGCGCCCGCGTCGTCCATCGTCCTGCTCGTGCCGGACCGCGTCTTCCTGGGCACGGAGGATTCCGCGCGCACGGGTTGGGCCGTCCTCGTCACCGGCGACCGGATCACCGCGGTGGGGCCGCGCGCCGAGCTGCGTGCGCCGGCGGGGGCGCGCACCGTCGCGCTCCCCGGCACCACGCTCCTGCCCGGCTTCATCGAGGGCCACACGCACCTCTTCCTGCATCCGTACGACGAGACGAGCTGGAACGATCAGGTGTTGCGGGAGCCGCTCAGCCTGCGTACGGCGCGGGCCGTGACCCACGCGAAGGCGACCCTCGAGGCGGGGTTCACCACGGCGCGCGACCTCGGCACCGAGGGCGCCGGCTATGCGGACGCGGGACTCAAGCAGGCGATCGCCGAGGGCATCATCCCGGGACCGCGGCTGCAGATCGCGTCGAAGGCGATCGTCGCGAGCGGCTCATACGGCCCGAAGGGCTTCGCTGATGAGTGGGCGGTCCCGCAGGGTGCCGACGAGGCGGATGGGGTCGAGGGACTGACACGCGCCGCGCGCACGCAGATCGGGCACGGGGCCGACTGGGTGAAGGTGTACGCCGACTATCGGTGGGGCCCGTCGGGCGAGGCGCGGCCCACCTTCTCCGAGGCGGAACTCCGCACCCTCGTCGAGGTCGCGGCCTCCAGCGGCCGGCGCGTGGTTGCACACGCCGCGACCGCGGACGGGATGCGACGCGCGGTGCTCGCCGGTGTGGCGATGATCGAACACGGGGATGGGGGCACGCCGGAGGTGTTCGCGCTGATGGCCCAGCGCGGCGTGGCCTTCTGCCCGACCCTCGCGGCGACGGAAGCGACGTCGCGGTACGCCGGCTGGCGTGAGGGGATGCCCCCGACCGAGCGGGTGGCACAGAAGCGGGCCGCGTTCGCCGCCGCGCGCGCCGCCGGGGTGTCGATGTGCATGGGCGGTGACGCCGGCGTCTACTCCCACGGGACGAATGCGTGGGAGATGGCTCTGATGGTGCAGTACGGCATGCCCGCCCCCGCTGTGCTCCGCGCCGCGACCAGCGGGAACGCCAGCGCGCTCGGGCTCGCGGAGCGGGTCGGCGCGGTGCGTGCCGGCCTCCTCGCCGACCTCGTCGCCGTGCGTGGGGATCCGACGCGGGAGATCGATGCGACGCGACGGGTGGTGTTCGTGATGCAGGGCGGCCGCGTCGTGCGCGGCGCCGACGGCACGCGCTAGTCGCAAGGCGGTGACGCGTAGCCGACGGGGGCCGGGCGCGTAGCGCCAGGCCCCCGTCGTCCGACCAGCTCGATGGGTGCTA
>JARIFA010000071.1 GCA_031127075.1 Gemmatimonadota bacterium
CGGGACGGCGACGACCATCGCGCCGGGGGTGCCAGGGGGCATCCCCGGCATCGGCGGCTGCGGACGCTGCGGACGCTGCGCGACGAGGGTGAACGGGGCGAGCAGGAGCGGGAGGGCGGCACGCATGGTCGATCGGGTCACGAGGACTCCTAGCGAGTGGTGAGGGCGACGGCGCCGTACAAGTCATCTGACGCATCGACGACGCCAACGTTAAGGCGATGGCGAGGGAAGGCGGGAGCCCCGTATCTTCCCGCTCCGCCTACCCTCGAACGATGACCACGTTCCACTCCCCCGCGCGCTTCCCGCGCGGCATCCGCTGCGCGAGCCGCAACGTCGGGCTGAAGCCCGCCGCCAAGGACCTCACGCTCTTCGTCAGCGACGTCGACGCCGCCGCCGCCGCGGTGTTCACGCGCAACCACTTCCCGGGTGCGCCGATCATCCTCGGCCGCGAGACGATCCGCGGCGGGACGCTGCGGGCGATCCTCGCGAACAGCAAGGTGAGCAACGTCGCGACCGGCACCACCGGCGTGGCCAACGCGCGGCGGATGGCGGCGGCTGCGGCGGCGGAACTCGGCGCGCGCGCCGATCACATCCTCGTCAGCTCCACCGGCGTCATCGGCGTCCCGCTGCCGATCGAGAAGATCGAGGCGGGTGTCGTCGGGATGGCGGCCGAGCTGCAATCCGATCCGCTCGTCGGCGCGGAAGGGATCATGACGACCGACACGCACCCCAAGGCGCTGTCGGCGAGCGTGGGGGACGCGACGATCACCTGGGTGGCGAAGGGGTCGGGGATGATCGAGCCGAACATGGCGACGATGCTCGCCTACATCTTCACGGACGCGGCGATCGCGCCGGCGACGCTCGACGCGATGCTCCGCACGGCGATCGGCCGGTCGTTCAACATGCTCAGCGTCGACACCGACACGAGCACGTCGGACACCTGCGCGATCCTCGCGAACGGGCTCGCCGGGCCCGTGGACGAGGCGGCCTTCCTCGCGACGCTGACCGCCGGCTGCGTGCGGATGACGGAGATCCTCGGTCGCGACGGCGAGGGGGCCGAGCACCTGCTCCGGGTGCACGTGCGCGGCGCGCGCGACGACCGCGAGGCGCGGTTCATCGCGAAGGCGGTGCTCAACTCGCCGCTCGTAAAAACGATGGTCCACGGCGCCGATCCCAACGTCGGACGGCTGCTGATGGCGGTCGGGAAGTGCTTCGACTGCACCGTACATCCGACATCGACCGATGCCTGGATCAACGGGCATCAGGTGGTGCGCGGCGGGGAACGGCTCGCCTTCGAGGACGCGGTGGTGCGGGAGGCGCTGACCGCAGAGGTCGTGGACCTCGAGATCGCCCTCGGCGTCGGGCCGGCGGAGGCGACGGCGTACGGGTGCGACCTCACCAAGGGCTACATCGAGGAGAACGCCAGCTACTACTCGAGCTGAGCGGGGCTGGTGCCGCGCCGTCGCCACCAAGCATAGGCCGGTACGCCCGCCGCGAGCATCAGCGTCCCGCGCAGGGCGTTGGCGGGGTTGGAGAGTACCGCGCCCCCGACGACGAACCCCGCCGCGACGATGAAGAGTCCCGTCGACCAGGGGTGGAACGGGGCGAGGGCGGTCGCGGTCGCCGTCGCCGCCCGGCGTCGGAAGACGAAGAGCGTGGCCGCCGTCGCGCCGAAGAAGATCCAATCGGCGAAGGTCACCCAGTCGAGCAGGTCGCCGTACCCACCGGACAGGACGAGCGCGCCTGACCACGCCGCCTGCAGCGTGATCGCAGCCACGGGCGCCCGCGTGCGCGGGTGCAGCGCGGCGAGCCCCCGGAAGAACACCCCGTCGCGGGCCATCGCCTGATACACGCGCGGGGTCACCAGGATCACGACATTCAGGAAGCCGGCGGTCGAGACGGCAATCCCGACGGCGATGAGTCCCCGGCCGAGGTCGCCGACGGCGCGATCCATCGCCTCCGCGGCGGGTGCGTGACTCGCCGCGAGCCCGTCGACGCCGAGCGCCCGGAGATACGCGAGGTTGGCGGACACGTACGCGACCGCCACGATCAGCACGCCGAGCACGAGGGCGCGTGGCAGGTCGCGACGCGGATCGACCATCTCCTCCGCGACGAAGTTCGTCTGCTGCCACCCGCCATAGGCGAAGAGGACGGGGACGAGCGCGGTGGCGAGGGCCCGGAGCGTGCCGACCACGCCGTCGGGAGCGACCGTCGTGGTCACCGCGAGCGTCGAGCCCTCCGACGCGCCCCCCCCGAGCCCCACGACCACCAGCATCGCGATCGCGGCGAGCTTCCCTACCGTGAAGAGGTTCTGCAGCAGGACGCCCGGCGCGATCCCCATCGCGTTGACGACGCTGATCCCCGCGATGAGCAGGAGCGCGAGCGGTCGCACGAGGGGGGCCGGCAGGCCGACAAGCAGCGCGAGATAGCTCGCGCAGGTGACGGCGACGGCGGCAATCGCTCCGCTCGCGATCGCGAGGAGCAGCGCCCACCCGTAGAGGAAGGCGGGGAGCGGCCCGAACGCCTCACGGAGGTACGCGTAGCCGCCCCCGACCGCGGGGAGCCGGGCCCCGAGCTCGGCGAAGATGAAGGCGCCGAGGATCGCGATCCCCGCGCCGAGCCCCCACGCGAGGAGGGTGAGGGGTGCGGTCCCCACGCGCTGCGCGACAACGGCGGGATTGAGGAAGACGCCGGAGCCGATGATGCCACCGACGACGAGGAGGGTCGCGGACGGGAGGCCGAGGCGACGCTCGTATCCCACGGGATCGATCGACATCCCGGGAAGATGCACCGCCGGGCGAGCGGTCGCCGGAGGCACGGGATGCGCCCTCGTGGTCCGGCGCGCATCTTCCCGAGACGCGGAAGCCACGGGGGCATCGCCATCGACGCGACGACCGGTACAGGGAGGCAGACGACGGATGCGGATCGGGATGGAGGTGGCGGTCGTCGGCGGCGGGATCGCCGGGCTCTCGGCCGCGTGGCGGCTCAGCGCGCGGCATCGCGTCACCCTGCTCGAGCGCCACGCCGTCGCGGGGATGGACGCCCACTCGCTCGACCTGCCGCACGACGACCGGACGCATCGCATCGACGTCCCGCTCCGCGTGATCTACGAGGGCTACTACCCGACGCTCATCCGCCTGTACGAATCGCTCGGCGTCCAGCTCGAGCGCACGAACTACGCGGGCTCCTTCAGCGAGCTCGGCGGCGAGACGTACTACCGCTACCTGAACTGGATCGTCGCGGGGCGCTCCGTCCCGCTCCCCGCCCCGCCGCTCGGCGCGCGCGCCTGGCGGATCAACGCCGACCTGCTGCGCTTCTATCGCAAGGCACCGGCCGCACTCGCCGCGCTCCGGGCGGATGACGAGCCGCTCGGCGCCTGGCTCGACCGGTCGCGGCTCGGCGCCGATTTCGCCGACGGGTTCCTCATCCCGACCTTCGCGGCGGTCTGCACCTGTAGCACGGCCGCGGTCCGCGCCTACCCCGCGCGCATCATCCTCGAGTACCTGACCCGCGGGCTCACCTTCGGCGGCGTGCGGCGCGTCGTGCTGGGGACCAAGGAGGTCGTGCGCCGGCTGACCGAGCCGCTCGCCGAGGTACGGTGCGGTGTGGCGGTGCGCACCATCGAACCGGCGCCGGAGGGTGTCCGGGTACGGTGGGAGGGCGGGGCACAGGTCTTCGACCACGTGGTCGTCGCGACGCAGGCGAACCAGGCGATCGGGATGCTCGACGCATCGTACCGCCGCGAGCGGGACGCGCTCGAGCGGTTCGGGTACGAGTCGAGCGAAGTCGTGGTGCACACCGACGCGCGCCTCGCGCCGCGGGACCGCCGCCACTGGGCGCCGGTGAACCTCATCTCCTCGCCGGAGCACGACAAACCGATGGCGACGATCTGGATGAACCGCGTGCAGCCCGCGCTCGCGTCGGGGGCCGCGGTCTTCCAGACCTGGAATCCGATCGTGGCGCCGGCGCCCGAGCGCGTCCACGCGCAGGCACGCTTCGATCGTCCCGTCGTGAATGCCGCCGCCCTGGTCGGTGCGCGGGAGATGGATCTCCTGCACGCGCAGCACGGACGCCGGCTCTGGTTCTGCGGGTCGTACCGCGGCCCCGGGATCCCGTTGCTCGAGAGCGCGGCGGCGACGGCCGCGCGTGTCGCCGAGGCGATCGACCACCCGCCCGAGGCCCGGTGAGCAGCGCACGGCGACCACGCGATCCGCGTGGCGGCCGCGACCACACCGGAGGCGGGCAGGCGCCCTTCCGCCCATCGACCGGGCGGCGCAGGATTCCTCCGACTCCCCACCCTTCACCCGGCTCTCGTATGCCCTCGATCTGTCGCGCGCTCCTCGTCGCCACCCTCACCCTCCCCGGCCTCGCCGGCGCGCAGGGGTCACGTCTCTACGCCGAACTCGACCGTCGCGTCGAGGCCGTGAACCCGCAGGTGGTCTCGTGGCGACGCGACATCCACGCGAACCCGGAGCTCGGGATGCAGGAGGTCCGGACCGCCGCCCTCGTCGCGGCGCATCTGCGGAAGCTCGGGATCGAGGTGCGCACGGGGGTCGGCGGCACCGGCGTCGTCGGGATTCTCCGCGGTGGACGTCCGGGGAAGGTCGTCGCGCTGCGCGCCGATATGGACGGCCTGCCGGTCACCGAGATGGTGGATCTCCCCTTCAAGTCGACGGTGCGCACGCAGTACAACGGGCAGGAGGTCGGCGTGATGCACGCCTGCGGCCACGACAACCACGTGGCGATCCTGATGGGCGCGGCCGAGGTGCTCGCGGGGATGAAGGCCCAGCTCCCCGGGGCCGTCGTCTTCCTCTTCCGGCCGGCGGAGGAGGGGCCCGGCGGCGCCGAGCCGATGATCGCCGCCGGGGCGATGGATGATCCGAAGGTGGATGCGGTGTTCGGGCTGCACGTCTGGCCGGGCCCGGCAGGCTCGATCCAAGTGCGCGAGGGCGCGACGATGGCCGCGTCGAACGCGTTCAGAATCAAGGTGCGCGGTCGGCAGACGCACGGCGCGGTGCCGTGGGGCGGCATCGACCCGATCGTGACGGGCGCGCAGATCGTGACGGCGTTGCAGACGGTGGTGAGCCGCCAGGTCAACATCACCGAGGTCCCGGCGATCGTCACGGTCGCGATGTTCCACGGCGGCGTGCGGAACAACATCATCCCCGACACCGCGATGCTCGAGGGGACGATCCGCACCTTCGGCGACGCGCAGAAGCGGCTCGTCTTCGCCGCCGTGCAGCGGACGGCGGAGCAGATCGCGCTGAGCGCGGGTGCGACGGCGGAGGTGGTCATCGACTCCGGCTACCCGGTGACCGCGAACGACGAGCCGCTGACCCAGCGGATGCTCCCGACACTCGAGCGGGCGGTCGGGGCGTCGAACGTCTCGCGGTCCCCGATGAACACGGGAGCCGAGGACTTCTCGTACTTCCAGCGGAAGGCGCCCGGGGTCTTCGTCTTCCTCGGCGTGAGCCCGCGAACCGCCGATCCGCGCACGATCGCCGCGAACCACTCACCCTATTTCTTCGCCGACGAGTCCGCGCTGCCCAACGGGGTGCGCGTGATGAGCTCGCTCGCCATCGACTACCTGACCGGGGCGACGCCCCGGATGTGAGTCAGGCAGCGAACGCGGCGCCGCAGCCGGTGCAGAACCGGGCCTGCGGCGCCTCGACGGCCGTGCCACACCGCAGACAGGTCGCCAGCAGCGTGCCGCCGCAGTCGGAGCAGAAGAGCGCGTCCGACTCCGGGCGCGGCCCGCAGGACGCGCAACTCGAGGCCCGCGCGCGGGCCCGGGCGATCATCGCCTCCACCGGATCGTCCGCGTCCGCGACGGCCGCGGGTGCGCCGGCGACACCCGCGCCACCGTCACGCGCCCGCAGCTCCGCCAGCGCGAGCGGCGCGTAGCGCGCCCGCAGCGCGGCGTAATCCTCGTCCGAGAGCTTGCCCGTCGCGCGGTCGAACTCGATCTCCCGCAGCGCTTCGATCCCACCCGCCACCGGCTCCACCTCCGCGTGCCGCTCGGCGAGCGCGGCATCCGTCGCGACGGCGACGCCTCGCAGCAGCGGCAGCAGCACGTAGAGCAGCGCCGCCACCGAGAGCCCGCTCCCGACGAGAAGCGCGGTCATCGTCAGCCCTCCTCGCGGAGCGCGCGGTCGAGCCGGGACAGCTCCTCGGCGCTCACGCCGGGAAGTGTCGCGGCGCCGAGACCGCCCGCCGGGCGCGCGGCCGCGGCGGTGCGCGCCTCACGCGCCCACTTCCGCAGCAGGATGGTGAGCGCGACCGCACCCGTGGCCATCGCGATCCCGGGCGCGAGGTACCCCGCCCAGTTGAACCCTTCCTTCTTCGGTGCCGTGAGCGCGACTTCCCCATACGTGGCGACGAAGGCCTCGAGGATCTCCTCCGCCTCGTAGCCCCCCGCGACGAGGCGCATCACGTCGCGGTGCATCGCCGGTGAGACCTGACAGGTGAAGTCGGTCGTGCGACAGGTGTAGATGTCGAGGATGCAGCCGCACTGGCACTTGATGCGATGTTCGAGCGCATCACGATCCGCGTCGGTCAGGCGCGGTGTCGCGTCGGGCTTGGGGTCGCGGAGGGTGGGGCGATACGCCCCCTGCTCCATCGGCGCGAAGTTCGCGGCCGGGGTCTCCTGCGCGCCGAGCGCGCGCCGAGCGACGGTCACGAGCCCGAGCGCGCCACCGCCGATGCCGAGCCCACGGAGCAGCGCCCGACGCGGGATGGCGCGCGGCGACACCGCGCCATCGGCGGTGCGCGGCGCGCCGACCGACCGCGAGACGTCCGCGGGACTGCTGCTCACGCGCCGGCCCCGATCGCCTGCGGCTCGAGCTCGGCGACGTACCCCACCTGCCGGCGCCGGCGGTCGGCGGCGGGCCACATCACGATGAGCCCACCGATCGCCATCAGGAGACCGCCGTTCCACACCCAGACGACGAGCGGATTGAAGTTGATGCGCACCTCGGCGTCCTCGCCGATCGCGCCCGCGAGTACGACGTACACGTCCTGCCGCTGCTGCGAGAGGATCCCGACCTCCGTCGACGGCTGGAAGGTCGGCGCGCCACGCGAATCGCGGTGCTGGCGCTTCTCGCTGGTGATCAGCGGGAGCCGGACGCCATCGACCTCGGGGCGGAGCGCGAGGGTGAGAACATCCCGATTGAGCGCCTTGAACTCCGAGAGCCCCTCGCTCGTGAAGGTCCAGCGCGTGCCGTACGGATCGACGACGGTCGCCGACTCGCCGGCCTTGAGCGTGAGGTCGTACTCCTTCTTGAACGCCATCCCCGCGAAGGCGGCGAAGAGGATGACGATCCCCGCGTGGACGATGTAGCCCCCGTAGCGGCGGCGGTTGCGTGCGACGAGCCGCGCGAACGCCCGCGGGAGTGACTCGTCGTACATGCGCCGCCGGGCGCCGACGCCCTTCCAGAACTCCTGCACGATCGTCCCGGCGACGAAGCCCGCGAGGGTCCACGCGACGATGGGGGAGAGCTTCCGGATGCCGAGCACGAGCAGCGCCGCGCCCACGAGGAGCCCGAAGGCCGCCGGCCCCACGAACTGGCGACGGATGTTGTCCACCGAGGCCTTCCGCCAGGCGATGAGCGGGCCGACGCCGGTGAGCGCGAGGAGCAGGAGCCCGAGCGGGACGTTCACCGCGTTGAAGAACGACTCGCCCACCGTGATCTTCGTGCCCCGCACCGCCTCGCTGAGGATCGGGAAGAGCGTGCCCCAGAGGACGCTGAAGGCGATCCCGACGAGAACGAGGTTGTTGTAAAGGAACGCCGCCTCGCGGCTGATCATCGCCTCGAGCTGCGCCTGCGCCTCGAGATCGCGCAGCCGCATCGAGACGAGCGCGATGGTGGCGAGGAGCGCGAGGACGAAGAACGTCGCGAACCAGGCGCCGATCGCACTCTGCGCGAACGAGTGCACCGACTGGATGATCCCGGAGCGCGTGATGAAGGTGCCGAGGATGCTGAGCAGGAAGGTCCCCACCACGAGGGTGACGTTCCACTTCCGGAGCATCCCGCGCTTCTCCTGGATCATGATCGAGTGGAGGAACGCCGTCCCCGTGAGCCAGGGGAGGAGCGAGGCGTTCTCGACGGGATCCCACATCCAGTAGCCACCCCAGCCGAGCTCCACGTACGCCCACCACATCCCCATCACGATCCCGAGCGTCAGGAAGACCCAGCTCACGAGGGACCAGCGGCGGACGGCGCCGAGCCACTCGGCGTCGAGCCGGCGCGTGACGAGCGCGGCGATGGCGAAGGCGAAGGGGATCGCGGTCGCGACGTAGCCGAGGTAGAGCAGCGGCGGGTGGATCGCCATCGCCGGGTTCTGCAGCTGCGGGTTGAGACCGCGCCCGTCCGCCGGAACCCAGTCGAGCCGCTCGAACGGGTTCGAGGCGAGCGCGGTGGCCATCACGAAGAAGAGGAGGACCGCGGCGTTGGTGCCCGTGACCCAGGGCATCAGCTCGCGGTTCCGCCCGCGGTTGGTCCAGGTCGCGAGGGCGGCGTAGCCCCCGAGCACGAGGCACCAGAAGAGGAGCGAGCCGGCCTGCCCGCCCCAGAAGGCGGAGATCTTGTAGACCGTCGGGAGGTTGGCGCTCGTGAAGGACGCCACGTAGCGGAGCGAGAAGTCGCTCGTCAGCAGCGCGGTCCAGAGGCCGGCCGAGGCGAGGATGACGAACCCGACCCCCGCATAGAGCCCCCGTTCACCCGAGGCGACGAGCTCCGGCCGCCGCGTCACACCACCGGCGAAGCTGAGGGTGACGGACCAGGCGCACATCAGCAGCGCGATCCACAGCGACAGCTCGCCGACGAGGATCATCGCGACGCGGTATCGGTCGGCGCGGCGCTCGTCCCGCGGTACTGCTCGTGCACCTTGGCGGTGTCGTACCCTTCCGGCGCGGCCTCGTAGCGCGAGGCACACTTCGCGAGCAGCGTGGTCGCGCGGAAGACGCCATCGGCACCGAGACGGCCCTCGACGACGACGTCGACGGAGTCGCTGAAGGTGTCGGGAATCAGCCCGATGTACTCGACGCGATAGGTGGCCTTCCCGTCGGTCATGTCGAAGGTGACGCGCTTGCCGCTCGAGTCACGTTCCACCGTCCCCGCGACGACGCGGGCGCCGACCTTCACGCCGGTCTCCCGGAGGCCCGGGTCCTCGAGGACCTTGGCCTGCAGCTCCTCAGGGGTGAGGAAGTAGACGGCGGTGGCCTTGATGCTCCCGGCCATCAGCCACCCGGCGGTGCCGAGCACGATGAGCCCACCGATGAGGAACTTCGTCCGTGGATGCATTTCGGGAATATACCCGGCGGACCGGGCTCAGGGGCGCGTCTGGCGCACCACCACCGCGCCGGCCACGCCGCCGGCGACGTCGGCGGCGAGATCACGCCACGAGGGGTGTCCGCCGTGGTCGCGGTCCCAGAGTTCCTTCCCCGCCCCGACGACGAACGTGACGGCACCGGCCCCCTGCGACGCCGCCCGATAGTCGAGGCCGCTGGACCGGAGGGCGGCGTGCGTCCCCACCTGGATCACCGCCGAGGCGACGAAGTGCTTGGCCTTATCGGGGGCGAACCACGGATCGGGGGGACGGTCCGGCGGCGCCCCGAAGGCGAGGCGCCACAGGAGGATGGGGACGACGGGATCCATCAGTCGTCGCGATCCCGGGCCCACCCGACGGTGGCCCGGACGGCCCGTCGCCACCCGCCGAGCCCGTTCCGCGCGGCGTTGCCGGCGGGCGCGGGAGCGAAGCGCGCGTAC
>JARIFA010000072.1 GCA_031127075.1 Gemmatimonadota bacterium
CATCCTCGTGATGCTCATCCTGGTGGGAGCGCTCGCGTCCGGCTTCGGGATGCTGACCAGCGAGCGCGGGGCGGACGATGCGGCCATCCAGTCGCAGGCCGCCGCCGCGCTCGCCGAGACGGGGCTGCAGCAGGGGCTGCGCAATCGACCCGGGCTCGGGCTCTCGGCCGTGCCGGGGGCCTCCGACTCGGTGCGGCTCGCCCTCACGGGCGGCTACGCCGATATCGTGACCACCCGCCTCCGCGCCGCGTCGGGGACCACGGTCGCCGCGCTGTACCTCGTTCGGTCGCGCGGGGTCTCGACGGCGACGGGCGTCAGTGGGGCGGGGAACGCCGTCGCGGTCAGCAGTGCCTTCGCGACCTTCCAGGCGATGACGATGACGGTCCAGTCGGCGCTCACGGGGATCAACGGAATCCAGAAGACCGGCGTCGCGGGGGACATCAGCGGCGTGGATCAGTGCCCGCCGGCGAGCGGGGGCACTGGCGCTACGGTCGCCGCGGTGGCGGTCCCGGATGTGCCGGGGTATTCCGGCTCCCTCACCCCCCTCACCGGGACCCCGAAGGTCCAGTCGCTCGGCGCGACGGCGGCCGCCGCCTCGACGACGGTGCCCTTCGACTGGGCCGACATCGTCAGCGGGAACGCCATCACGCCGGACTTCCTGTCCGACTACCTCGGGAACGGCTTCCCCACGACCGGCTGGTTCGCCTCCAATGGCTCGTCGTGGCCGACCATCATCGTGAACAACGGGCCGTCGCCGAACCGGGAGTTTACGCTCAGCTCGTTCGGCCGGGGACTGCTCATCGTGTACGGCGATCTCCGCCTCAACGGCAACTCCGCCGGCTGGGACGGCATCATCATCACCGGCGGTAAGATCCGGTCGAACGGAGCGAATCAGGTGTCGGGCGCCACGATCACGGGCCTCAATGTCAAGCTCGGATACGCGGTGACGGCGACCGACGTGGACGAGCTCTACGGCACCAAGCGCTATCTCTATAATTCGTGCAACGTCGGCTCCGCGCTGAATTCCCTCGGCGCGCTCCGCGTCTACCAGAACTCCTGGGCCAACACCTTCCCGTCGTACTGATGTCCGATACGCTCCAGGCTCGCCTCGCCGAGGCGCTCGCCCCGCTCGCTAATCCCCGCACCGGCGCCTCCCTCTACCAGACGCAGCAGGTCCGCGACATCGCCGCCACGCGCGATGGCCAGGTCCGCGTCACCCTCCTCCTCGGCGCGCAGGACGACCCCGTCCTCGCTCGGCAGGTCCGGCAGGCGCTAGAGTCGGTGGAGGGCGTCACCGACGTCCGCGTCGACGTGAAGGACGCGGCACAGGCGCCGCCGTCGGCGCCGGCTGAATCCACGCCCTCCCCGAAGCCGGCCGGCGGGCGGACGCTCCCCGTGATGGGCGAGCCCGCGGGGGCGCCGAAGCCGCCCACCCCGCCGACGCCGGTCACGTACCCGGGCCTCGGTCGTATCATCGCGGTCTCCTCGGGGAAGGGCGGCGTGGGCAAGTCGACCGTCACCACGAACCTCGCCATCGCCCTCGCGCAGGCCGGGTATCGCGTCGGGCTGATGGATGCCGACATCTACGGGCCGAACATCCCGCGGATGATGGGCGTCGATGCCGCGCCGCCGGTGAAGGACGAGAAGATCCAGCCCCTCGAGGCGCACGGCGTGAAGCTCATCTCGCTCGGCTTCCTCATCGAGCGCGACCAGCCGGCCATCTGGCGCGGGCCGATCGTGATGAAGATCATCACGCAGTTCCTGCGCGATGTCGATTGGGGGGAGCTCGATCTGCTCCTCGTCGACATGCCGCCCGGCACCGGCGATGCGCAGCTCTCGCTCGTGCAGGCGACGAGCGTCGCCGGTGCGGTGATCGTGACGACGCCGCAGGAGGTCGCCGTCGGGGACGCGCTCCGCGGGGCGATGATGTTCCGCCGCGTCGGCGTCCCGGTGCTCGGTGTCGTCGAGAACATGTCGTACTTCGAATCGCCCGAGACGGGGAAGCCGATGGCGATCTTCGGATCGGGAGGCGGCAAGCGCCTCGCCGACGAGCTGAAGGTCCCGCTGCTCGGCGAGATCCCGCTGCATCCCCCGGTGCTCGAGGGCGCCGACCGCGGTGCCCCGATTGTCGTGTCAGGAGCCGCGAGCAGCGCCGCGAAGAAGCTCGGCGAGGTCGCTCTCGCGGTGGTCCGTCAGTTGGGGATCACCGCGCCGCGCTGAGCGGCGCGGCGCGGTCAGCCCTCACGCGTCCTTAGGCCGTCGGAGCCGTCGGAGCCGTCGGAGCCGTCGGAGCTGGCGGGGCTGGCGGGGCTGGCGGCGTCGGGGATGCCGGCCACCAGCTGGGCGTCGGCGCTGCAGGCCGTCCGCCGCGCGAGAGCGCGGCGGCGCCGAATCCCGCGGTCACCGCGACCCAGGTGACGGCCGCAGAGAAGGCGATGATCCATCCGCCGATCCCCGGGAGCACCGCGCCGACGGCATAGGGGAGGAGCAGGATCCCCGTGCCGATCGCCATCGCGCGCATCAGCGCTCCCCGCGCACTGCCGCCGTCCCCCGCCACCCCGCGGCCCACGAGGATCGCCACGGCGAACCAGCCGAGGAGTCCGAGCACGAGGTAGAGCGCGACGAACGCCAAGGTGGCGAAGGGGATGAGCAGGATCCCCAGCAGCGTGATGACGAGTCCGAGAATCAGCAGCAGGAGGAGCGGGGCGAAGCCGAGCTCGAGAAGGAGCCCGGCGGCGAAGGCACGGCCGACGCCCGCTTCGAGTCGACGCGCGATCGTATCGAGGCGGCTCGGGAAGGCGGCGACGGCCACGACGCCGCAGACGACGAGCACCGCGGCGGTTCCGAGGACGCCGAGCAGCGCGGCCCAGGGGCTCATCGGCGTCCGCGACTCTTCGTCCTCGTCATCGCCGTCCTCAGCAGCCCAGGTCCCGCTCCGGCCGCTGCCGCTGACGATGCTCCCCTCGACCGCGCCGCCGAGCACCCGCACCGTCCCGCTGACGGCGACCGCATCGTGGCGGACCACCGAGCCCTTCTTGAGGACGAGGTCGCCGAGGACGGAGACGGCGTCGCCCTCGACGATGGCATTCTCGTGGACCGTGAGGTCACCGAGGAGCGTCACGGCGCTGCCGAGCACGACCCCGCTCACCTCGAGGTCGCCGAAGAGGTTCACGAGATCGCCGTGGATGGTGTCGCCCGGGGCGATTCGCCCCCTCCCCCACTCCACCTGCGCCTCCTCGCGGGTGGCCGAGGAGTCGATGCGCGCGGGCGCGCCCGGCGCGTCGATGCGGACTCGGACGACGGCATCCACCGGACGGCCGACGGTGTCGACGCTGCGGCGGTCGACGATCCGCTTTGTGCTGTCGGCGGGGCGCGCCGTGCGGGTGGCGGCCGGTCGCGAGGCGGCCGTGTCGGTGCCCTGAGCGGTCACCGGCGTCGGACGGAGTGATGCGATGGCCAGCAGCACGAGCGCGCTGCGGCGGAGGGCGAGAGGAACGAGGGAGCGAGTCATGGGCGGATCACCGGGAGATGGTGGCGGCGCGCAATCCGCGCCCCAAGAGGGAGATCGAGAGGAGGGCGCCGACGGCACCGAGCGAGAGGGCGAGGAGGATGGAGGTGTCCGAGGCGAGCACCGCGCCCACGCGAGGCACCAGTGCGAGCAGGAACTCCCGAGTGGCGTCACTGAGATCGGCGGTGCGGATCGCCACCACGAGATGCGTCAGGCCCTCGAGCACTCGCATCGGCAGCTGGGCGAGCTCGGCGCGGAACCGGAGGACGAAGACCGCCACGAGGCCGAGCTCGAGCGTCAGGAGCCCCGCCACGGCGCGCCACGGGATCCTTCGCCAGACCGGGACCGGTGCGCGCATCGCGACCCGCGCGAGCACCCGATCGGCGAACCCCGCGTCGGGCGCGTGCCGAGGCAGGGCCCGAAGCAGGGCTTCGACGTCAGCGGAGGAGAGGGGACGGTGCGGTGACATAGGCGTCTGGGAGGAGGTACGAGGGGACCGGCGTCAGGGTTTCAGCAGCGCCTGCAGCTCGAGCCGGGCGCGATGCAGATGGGTCTTCACGGTGCCGATCGGCAGGTCGAGGGTCTGGGCGATCTCCTCGTACGAGAGCTCCTCGACGTAGCGGAGAATCACACAGGTCCGGTACGCCGGACGGAGCTGCGCGATGGCCCCCTCGATCTGCGCGCCGAGCTCGGCCGCCACGAGCTGGTCGAGGGGGGAGGCACCGGGATCGGCGACGGCGATCGCCCCCGCCGCCGCCTCTTCCAGGCTCTCGGCGTTCGGGTCGCCGTCGAGGGACAGCGTCTCCGGGTGGCGCCGACGGAGGTGGTCGACCGCGGCGTTGTGCGCGATCCGGAAGATCCAGCTCGAGAACTTCAGTTCGGTCCTATAGCTGTCGATGTGCGACAGCGTGCGGACGAAGGTCTCCTGTGCGAGGTCCTCGGCGAGCGCCCGGTCGCCGGTCAATCGAAGCACGAGGGAGAAGACCGGCCGCTCGTAGCGGCGCACGAGCTCGCGTGCACCGTCCTCGCGCCCCTCGCGGACCAAGAGCACCACGGCCTGATCGGACAGCGTCTGGAGGTCGGTGGGCACCAAAGGTCGGACAGGGGATGAACCGGCGGGATGACGGTCATACGGCGGACCGAGGGGTGAAGTTTCGCGAGCATCGCCGCTCGGCGCCCGCGCCGGTCCACTTCTCGCTCAACTTGTCCGGCGGGGGCGCTCCCCGGCAACTTTCCTCAATGGCACAGATGCTCGCCCCCGAGGGGCTCGAGGCCGCCGAGGCCAGCGCCGCCGCCGCGGGCACTTCCGTCGATGGGAAGCGCGTCTACGTGCGCCGGATGTTCTCGGAGATCGCGCCGAGTTACGACCTGCTCAACCGCGTCCTCTCCCTCGGCATCGACCGACGCTGGCGGACCATCGCGCTCCGTCGACTCGGATGGGACCGCGCGCCGGCGGGTCGTTTCCTCGATCTCTGTGCGGGGACGCTCGACGTCGGCGCGCAGCTCACAAGACAGGCGGGGTTCCGCGGCCGGATCCTCGCCGCGGACTTCGCGGAGCCGATGCTCCGCGCGGGGACGGGGAAGGCGGCGCGCACCGTGCTCGCCCCCGTCGTCGCGGATGCGATGGCGCTCCCGGTCGCGGGTGATGCGTTCGACGGCGCGATCGTCGCCTTCGGCATTCGTAACGTCGCCGACCTGGGCGCCGGGCTCCGCGAGGTGCACCGCGTGCTGCGCCCCGGTGCGCGCTTCGTGATTCTCGAGTTCTCGACGCCGCGGCTCCCGCTCGTGCGCGCCGCCTATCTCTTCTACTTCCACCGCATCCTCCCGCTGATCGGTCGTCTCATCAGCGGGCATCGGACGGCCTACACCTACCTGCCGCGTTCCGTCGCGCACTTCCCGGAGACCGAGGCGCTCGCGGCGGCGATGCGAGCCGCCGGCTTCCGCGACGTCCGCTGGGAGACGCTCACCTTCGGCATCGCGGCGATCCACGTGGGGACCAAGTGACCGACACGCTCGACACCCTCGCCGAGTTCATCGCCGCCATCGAGGCCGCGGGAGAGCTCCGACGCATCCGTGAACCCGTCGCCGTGCATCTCGAGATGTGCGAGATCGCCGACCGCGTGATGAAGATGCCGGGCGGCGGTCCGGCCCTCCTCTTCGAGCAGCCCGTGCTGCGCGACGGGTCGATCGCCGAGTATCCGGTCGCCATCAACCTCTTTGGCTCGATGTCGCGGATGGCGATGGCGCTCGGCGTGGCGCAGCTCGACGAACACGGCGACCGCATCACCAAACTCCTCGACCTCAAGGTGCCGGAGGGGTTCCTCGGCAAGCTGCAGCTGCTCCCGCGTCTCTTCGAGGTCGCCAAGTTCCCGCCGCGGATGGCGTCGGGGACACCGGCGTGCCAGGAGGTTGTCTGGCGTGGCGACGAGATCGATCTCGATCGGATCCCGGTGCTCACCACGTGGCCCGAGGACGGCGGACCGTTCATCACGATGACGGCGGTCGTCTCCAAGGACCCGCAGCGCGGCATCCGTAACGTCGGGATGTACCGCGTGCAGCAGATGGGGAAGCGACACGTCGGCATGCACTGGCAGCGGCACAAGACGGGCGCTGCGCATTGGCGCGAGATGGCGGAACGGGGTGAGAAGATGCCCGTCTGCATCGTGATCGGTGCCGATCCGGCCTCGATGTACTCGGCGAGCGCGCCGCTCCCGCCGAACGTCGACGAGTTCATCTTCGCCGGCTTCCTCCGCCGCAGCCCCGTGAAGCTCGCCAAGGCGGTGACCTGCGACCTCGAGGTGCCCGCCGAGGCGGAGATCGTCATCGAGGGGTACATCGACCCGTCGGAAGCGTTGGTGGTCGAGGGCCCCTTCGGCGACCACACGGGCTACTACTCCGAGGCCGACCTCTACCCGCGCGTGCACGTCACCGCGGTGACGATGCGGCGCAACGCCGTCTACTGCGCGACGATCGTCGGACGCCCGCCGATGGAGGATTTCTACCTCGGCCACGCGACCGAGCGGATCTTCCTCCCGCTCCTCAAGCTCACCAACCCGGAGATCGTCGATTATCACATGCCCGCCGAGGGCGTGTTCCATAATCTCGTCTTCGTCAGCATCAAGAAGCACTACCCCGGCCAGGCGTGGAAGGTGATGAACGCGCTCTGGGGCGCGGGGCTGATGTCGCTCGCGAAGGTGCTCGTGGTGGTCGACGAGTGGGTCGACGTCCGTAATCCACAGGAGGCGTGGTGGGTGGCGTTGAACAACATCGACCCCGAGCGCGACACGCGCTTCACGATGGGGCCGGTCGACGTGCTCGACCACGCGAGCCGCGCCTTCACCTACGGCTCGAAGATGGGGATCGACGCGACGCGGAAGTGGCCTGAGGAGGGCTTCACCCGCGACTGGCCCAAGGTCATCACGATGGATGACGAGACGAAGGCGCGCGTGGACGCGCGCTGGGCCTCGCTCGGGATCGACCGCCCGTGAACCCCACCCGCGCCGACGCGACGGGCGCGCGCGAAGGGCAGACCTTCGCGGGGGAGTCGACGCTCGCCCGCTGGGCGAGCTTCGTGAAGCTCCCGCATACGGTGTTCGCGCTCCCCTTCGCGCTCGTCGGCGTGACACTCGCCACGCGTGTCGCGCCGGTGACCTGGGCGCAGGTGGCGTGGGTCGTCCTCGCCTTCACCGCGGCCCGGTGGGTGGCGATGGCCGTCAACCGCATCGTCGACCGCGAGTACGACGCGCGCAATCCGCGGACCGCGATGCGCGAGATCCCGCGCGGCGCGATCGGGGTGGGGGCCGCGTGGGGCACGGTGGCGGTGGCCGCCGCGTGCTTCGTCTGGGCCGCGTCCCGCCTCAATCCGCTCTGCCTCGCGCTCAGCCCGGTCGCGCTCGCCTGGGTCTGCTTCTACTCGTTCACCAAGCGCTTCACCCGGTACGCGCACCTCGTCCTCGGCCTCGGGCTCGCCATCGCCCCCGTCGGCGGCTACCTCGCCGTCACCGGTGCCTGGAGCGAGCCGTGGTGGCTCCTCCTGCTGCTGACGCTCGCGATCACCACCTGGTCCGGCGGCTTCGACATCCTCTACGCCCTCCCGGATGTCGCGTTTGATCGCGCGAACGGGCTCCACTCGATCCCCGCGGCGCTCGGCGTTCCGCGCGCCATCGTGGTGGCGCGCACCCTGCACCTGGTCACCGTCGCGGCGCTCGCGGCCACCATCGTCGTCGCGGGGCTCGGTGCCGCGGCGTGGGGGGGCGTCGGGCTCGCCGCCGGGCTCCTCGCCTATGAGCACTCGCTCGTCCGCGCGGACGACCTCTCCAAGCTCGACGCGGCCTTCTTCACCATGAACGGCGTGATCTCGATGGGCTTCCTCGCCTGCATCCTCGTCGACCGGTGGCTCGCGTGACGCGCCCCGCCGATCCCGCCGCACCGCTCGTCCTGGCGATCACCGGTGCCTCCGGGGCGCCCTACGGCATCCGGCTCCTCGAGCAGCTCCTCGTCGCGGGCCGAGAGATCCAGCTCATCGTCTCGTCGCACGGCTTCCGGCTCCTGCGCACGGAGAGCGACGTGGGTGACCTCGCCGGCCTCCGCGCGGCGGTCGGGGCCGAGCGCTTCGACCGGCTCGTGACGGTCTACGACGACGGCGACCGCGGCGCGAAGCCGGCCTCCGGCTCCGCCCTCGCCGGCGGGATGGTGATCTGCCCCTGCTCGATGGGGACGGTGGCGAGCATCGCGGCCGGGACCTCGCGTTCGCTCGTCGAGCGCGCCGCCGACGTGGCGCTCAAGGAGCGCCGCCCGCTCCTCCTTGTCACCCGCGAGACGCCGCTCTCTCTGATCCACCTCGAGAACATGCGGCGCGTCACGATGGCCGGCGCCACGGTGATGCCCGCCGCCCCGGGGTTCTATCATCGCCCGGAGTCGATCGCCGACCTCGTCGACTTCCTCGTCGCCCGCGCGCTCGATCACCTCGGCGTCCCGAACACGCTGGCCCCGCGGTGGGGCGAGAGCGACACCGGGGAGCCCGCGTGACCGTCCCGGTCCGCATCGGCCTGATCTCGGACACCCACGGGCTGCTGCGCGCGCAGGTACACGAGGTCTTCGCCGGAGTGGATCGCATCCTCCACGCCGGCGACGTCTGTGGCGACGAGATCCTCGATGAGCTCGCCCTGGTCGCGCCGGTGCAGGCGGTGTTCGGGAACTGCGACGTTCCGGGTGATCCGCGCCTCGCCGAGGCGCTCCACCTGACGGTCGGCGGCGTGCGCATCCACGTGCGCCACGGCCATGAGCTCGGGCGGCCGCGTCCCGAGCAGGTCGCCGCCGCCTACGATGCCGATGTCTGCGTGTTCGGCCACACGCATCGCCAGCTGATCGAGCGGGTCGGTGAGCGGCTCGTGGTGAATCCCGGTGCCGCGGGTCCGCGTCGCTTCGATCTCGAGCCGAGTGTGGCGATCCTGACCATCGTGGACGGGCGCGCCGAGGCCGCCCTCGTGCCGCTCACGCCCTGAGAGGCGTCGTCCGCTCCAGTTCCTTGGGGTGTCGCTTGAACCAGGCGGCGACGAGCAGTACCTCGTCCACCTCGTGCCCGGGTACCGTGGCCGGGGCTGGGTCCGCCGGGGCGAGGATCGCCTCGACCGCGTCGGCGAACGCGCGGCGCTCGGCGGCGCTCCGTGGGGTCGGCGCCTCGTGCCGCACGCGCCCTCGCCGCACCACATAGCTGCGGCCGCGCGCCGGGTCATCGGAGGGCAGCGCATACACGAACGAGAGCGATTCGAGCGCGAAGCGCAGGCGACTGAGCTGCATCTGCAGCGAGTCGACGCGGGCGACCTTGTCCCGCAGCAGCGCGGCGCGCTCATAGTCGAGCGCCTCGCTCGCCGCCGTCATCTGCGCGAGCAGCGGCGCGTGGGGTGCGTCGGCGCGGCCCTCGAGGAAATCGCGCGCCGCGCCGAACGCCGCGAGATACTCCGTCTCGCGCACCGCGGCCACGCAGGGGCCAAGGCACTTCCCGATCTCGTGACGGATGCACCCGGGCGTCCGCGAGGGCGACGCGAGCAGGTCGGTCTGGTCGGCGTAGAACATCGGGAGGGTCGGCTTGCAGTCGCGGAGCCC
>JARIFA010000012.1 GCA_031127075.1 Gemmatimonadota bacterium
ACCGGGTCGCGGCGCCTCCGTTGTTTCGGGCACCCCCGCTCAGACCGCCGCGAGCTCCCCGCCGCAGCGCTCGCAGTACCACTCGGTCGGGAAGTTCGGGGTGCCGCACCCGTCGCAGCGAAGCGACTTCCCCGAGTCGACCGCCCCCACCGCGTCGGGCCCCTCGGCGAGCGGCTCGATCGGGGCGACGAGCGGGCCGTCCGGCAGCACCAACGCATCGGCCAGCGGGAGTTCCGGCGCGAGCGGCGCTGGCGGCTTCGCGGGCGCGGGCGGGCGGGGCGACGAGGTGACCGACGGCGTGGCCGCGGTGGGCGGGGCGGCGGTGGGAGGGGCGGCGCGGGGTGCGGGCGGCGCCAGCGCCTCCACGCGCACCGGCGCTGGAACGATCGGCCGGACCTGTGGTGGCGGGATCACCGGGAGCTCAGGAATCGGTAGCCCGTCCACTGCCCCGCTCGCCTCCGCCAGCAACGCCCGGCGATGCTCGAGCGCCGCGAGGCGCGCATCCCGCTCTCCCTCGACGGCGCTGATCGATGCGTTCAGCGCGGCAAGCTTTTTCGCCCACGATCGAGGATCATACTCCCCGACCGCGGCCCGGAGTTCCCCCTCGGCCCGCTCTTCGGTAATCGTCGCGAGCCGCCCCTCGACTTCCGCGACGGCCGCCTCATCCTCGGCGAGCCCGTCGGCGAGCGCCGCCGCCTCGTCGAGCGCGCGGCGGCGGAGGTCGGCGAGGCGGGCGCCGTACTCCTCGTGGAGCCGTGCGTAAAGATGCGCCGGCGTGCTCTCGCGCCGTTCCTCGAGCCGCTGGAGGTAGCCCTCGTGCCGGCGCTTGTCGGCGAGTAATGCGTCGAGGGCTTCCGCCCGAGAGGCCTCAGACGACCCCACAGCGGACCTCCATCGCGCGCGCCGTCCGCTGCGTCATCCGTCGAGGGTGTGGACCACACGCCCGCCGACAATCGTGCTGGTCGCGCGCCCGCGCAGCGTCTGGCCGCCGTAGGGGGTGTTGCGCCCCTTCGACTTGAACGCCGCCGGATCGACGACCCAGGCGCGCGTGGGATCGAAGACCGTGACGTCGGCGAGCCCCCCCGCGGCGAGCGTGCCGCCGGGGAGGTGGAAGACCTTCGCCGGCAGGCAGCTCATCCGATCCACGAGCTGCGGGATCGTGAGCACGCCGCGGTCGACGAGCCAGGTGATGTTGACGCCGAGCGCGGTCTCAAGACCGACGATGCCATTGGGCGCGTCCGCGAACTCGCGCTCCTTCTCGTCGTAGTGGTGCGGCGCGTGGTCGGTCACGAGCAGGTCGATGGTCCCGTCCTTCAGTCCCTGCTGGAGCGCCTCGACGTCGCGCGCCGTCCGCAGCGGCGGGTTCATCTTCGCGTTGGTGTTGTACCCCTCGACCGCCTCGTGGGTGAGCGAGATGTGATGACTGCACACCTCCGCGGTGACGCGGACGCCCTGATCCTTGCCCCAGCGCACGAGATCGACGGAGCCTTTGGTGCTCAGATGGCAGAGGTGGATGTGCCCGCCGGTGAGCTTGGCGAGGAGGATGCAGCGAATGACGTCGATCTCCTCCGCCTCGGCGGGGATCCCCTTGAGGCCGAGGCGCGCGGAGACCGTACCCTCGTGCATCGCGCCGCCGTGGGCGAGCGCCATCACCTCGCAGTGCTCGACGACGGGGATCCCGAAGGTGTGCGCATACTCGAGCGCGGTGCGCATGATGTGCGCGTTCTCGACGGGCTTGCCGTCGTCGCTGACCGCGACCGCACCCGCCGCGACCATCTCCCCGAACTCGGCCAGGGTCTCCCCCATCTGACCGACGGTGATGGCGCCGTATGGGTAGACACGGGCGAAGCCCGCGGCCTCGCCCTGTCGCTTCACGAAACCGACGGTCGCCTGATTGTCGGTCACCGGCCGGGTGTTCGGCATCGCGGCGACGGCGGTGAAGCCGCCCGCGACCGCGGCATGGGCGCCGGTCGCGACGGTCTCGACGTCCTCCCGTCCCGGCTCGCGGAGATGGACGTGCACATCGATGAGGCCCGGCGCGACGACCTGCCCCGCGCAGTCGATCCGCCGGGCCCCATCTGGGCCCGCGATGGTGCCGCCGACGGCGGCGATCTTCCCATCGACGAGGAGGAGGTCGCCGACGGCGTCGAGACCCTGGGAGGGGTCGACGAGACGACCCCCGGTGAGGAGGAGCGGAGCGGTCATACGGAGTCGGCCTTGGCGGCGTCGGCGAGAGCCGGCGCGTTGCCGGCGAGGAGGTAGAGCACGGCCATCCGCACGGCGACGCCGTTGGTGACCTGCTCGAGGATGACACTGTGCGGGCCATCGGCGACGTCGGAATCGATCTCGACGCCGCGGTTCATTGGGCCCGGATGGAGGATCAAGAGGTCCTTCGGCGCCCGCTCGAGGCGGGCGCGCGTGACACCGAAGATCCGGTTGTACTCGCGGAGCGAGGGGATGTAGCCCCGTTCCATCCGCTCCAGCTGCAGGCGGAGCACGTTCAGCGCATCCGCCCACTCGATGGCCTGCTCGATGCGATCGAAGACGTCGACGCCGAGCTCGGTGATGGCGCCGGGGAGGAGGGAGCGCGGCCCGCAGACTGCGACCTGCGCCCCGAGGGCCTTGAGGCCCCAGATGTTCGAGCGCGCCACGCGCGAGTGCAGCACGTCGCCGCAGATGCAGATCCGCTTCCCCTCGAGCGATCCGAGGTGACTGCGCAGTGTGAGCAGATCGAGCAGCCCCTGCGTGGGGTGCTCGTGTGTGCCATCCCCCGCGTTGATGACGTTCGACTCGATCCGATCGGCGAGGAAGCGCGGCGCCCCGGAGGCCGGGTGGCGGATGACGACCATGTCGATCTTCATCGCCTCGAGATTCCGCGCCGTGTCGACGAGGGTCTCCCCCTTGGAGACGCTCGACGCGGCGATCGCGACGTTCACCGTGTCCGCCGACATGCGCTTCTCGGCGAACTCGAACGAGATGCGGGTCCGGGTGGAGGGCTCGAAGAAGAGGTTCACCACCGTCATCCCACGGAGCGTCGGGACCTTCTTGATCGCCCGTTCGGAGATCGCCTTCAGCGGATCGGCGACATCGAGGATCGTGGTGATCTGCTCGCGGGTGAGCCCCTCGAGTCCGATGAGATCCTTCCCGAGGAGACTCATGTCGCCCCCCGGGAGACGACCACCTCGTCGCGTC
Organism: Gemmatimonadota bacterium; assembly: GCA_031127075.1. Taxonomy (GTDB): domain Bacteria; phylum Gemmatimonadota; class Gemmatimonadetes; order Gemmatimonadales; family Gemmatimonadaceae; genus Pseudogemmatithrix. The sequence goes on from JARIFA010000012.1 coordinate 3,193, forward strand.
CATCGAGGGTCGGGACGAAGACGTCGACCCGGTCACGCGGGGCGACGTCGACGACCTTCCCGACGACGTCCGGCTGGATCGGGAGCTCCCGCCCGCCCCGATCGACGAGGACGGCCAGCATGATGCGGGCGGGGCGTCCGAAATCGGCGAGCTCGTCGAGGGCCGCGCGAATCGTCCGACCGGTGAAGAGGACGTCGTCGACGATCACCACCGTCCGGCCGTCGATGCCGACCGGGAGGTGTGTGCGGCCGACGACCGGGCGCGGCCCGACGGTCTGGAGGTCGTCGCGGTACAAGGTGATATCGAGGGCACCGCGGGGGACGACGGAGCCGTCACGGTCTCGCATCACGTCGGCGAGGCGGTCGGCGATCTCGACCCCACGGCGCTGGATGCCGACCAGGACGACGCCGTCGGGGCCGTCGGTGCGCTCGAGGATCTCATCCGCCATGCGGGAGATCGTCCGGGCGACGGCGCGCGCGCTGAGGACCACGGCGGAGGCGTCTGTCATTCCGGAGAGGGAATATGGCCCGCTGAACGGCCGAACGGCAGGGCCCGCTCACGCGGACCCTGCCGTTCCGACGGACAGGGCGGGATTCGAACCCGCGAATGGCTTTCACCATTACACGCTTTCCAGGCGTGCGCCTTCAACCGCTCGGCCACCTGTCCCTGCGTGACCCCCTCGACACCTCGGGGCCCGATACACGAGCCGGCGCACCGGAGACGAGGCTCCGGCGCGCCGGCTCGTGCGAGCGGACAGAGTGAGATTCGAACTCACGATACCGTTGCCGGTATGCCGGTTTTCGAGACCGGTGCCTTCAACCACTCGGCCATCTGTCCAGACGGGGGAAGTTACCACGGGCGCCGAGGGAGGGTCAACGCCCGAAGGCCGGTCGGGAACGTCATTCCTCTGCCCCGGGTTCTGATGGCATGCCCCTCCTCCGCCTGCCACCCCGCGCGTCCGCGAGACGCGTCGCCGCCATCGTCCCGCTGCTCCTCAGCCTCGGTTGGGGCACCGCCGAGGCGCAGGGCGGCGCGGCCGACAGCTTCCCTGCTCCGGCCCGCGCGGTCTCGCGAATCGTCGCGCCACGCTGGATCGCCGAGGATGATCGCGACGCCTTCGGCGAGGCGGAGATCGTGATGGACCTACTGCGGATCCGCCCCGGGCAGCGGATCGCAGACATCGGCGCCGGGGACGGCTACTACGTCCGCCACCTCAGCGAGCGGGTCGGACCGGGCGGGGTCGTCTTCGGCCAGGACATCGAACCGCGGTACCTCGGCCTGCTCCGCGCGCGTGTCGCGGAGGCGGGCTGGTCGAATGTCGTCGTGGTGGAGGGGGCCGCGGGGGACCCGCGCCTCCCCGCCGGTGGCATCGACGTCGCCCTGATGATCCACATGTATCACGAGATCAGCGACCCCTTCGCCCTCCTGCACCGGCTCAGTCCGGCGTTCCGGGATGGCGGGCGACTCGCGATCCTCGATCAGGATGCGCCCACGGACCGTCACGGGACGCCGCCACGCCTCCTTGCCTGTGAGCTGCGCGCGATGGGGTACGACCGACTCCGCACCGACACGATGCCCGACGGCGCCTACCTGATGTCGTTCCGGGCGCCGGATGCGGCGCGTCGCACGCGGGACGCCGCCGACGTGCGCGCCCGCGTCGCGGCGGCGCGCTGTCGCCTCTAGTCGCGCGGCGGGCGACGGGCCGCGAAGAAGTCCCGGAGGAGGACGGACGCCTCCTCCGCACGGACTCCGCCGTGCACCTCGGGACGATGGTTGAGCTTCGGATGCCGTAGCACGTCCCCCACCGACCCGGCCATCCCGGCCTTCTCGTCCCACGCGCCGAAGACGACGCGTCCGACGCGGGCGTGGACGATGGCCCCCGCACACATCGCGCAGGGTTCGAGGGTCACGTAGAGCGTGGCGGTGCCGAGTCGCGCCTCGCGCAGCGCGTACGCGGCGGCGCGGAGGGCGCGCAGCTCCGCGTGCTGCGTCGCGTCGCGGCCGGCGACCATCGCGTTCCCGGCGCGGGCGACGACCGTGCCCGATGCCACGACGACCGCACCGACCGGCACCTCGCCCGCGGTCGCCGCCCGACGTGCCTCATCGAGTGCGAGCCCCATCCACCACGCATCCTCCTCGGCGCGCGACGCGAAGACGATGGGCGCGGTCAGATCGGCCTCCAGCCGTAGTGGTCCTGCAGGTAGGCGAGGAGCGCGGTCACGAACGCCTCCGCGAAGGCGAATCGACTCTCGGGCGTATCGCGCACCCCAGCGTAGTGCGTCTCGATCTGGATGGCATCAACAGCGCCCCCGGTGGTGGAGCCCCGACGCGAGGTGTTGTAGCCGCCGTTGAAGTAGTCCTGGTCGACAAGGGGCGCGGGATCGACATCCGAGGGAACGGCAGGAACACCGAGGGTGCGGAAGCGCGTCCCGAGGGCCCGCGGGCCGCGGAGGAGCACGACACCGGAATCCCCGCTGACCGCGGCCCGGTGGAGTCCGCCGATAGAGCTCTGCGCCACCAGCGGCCCGAGGAGGCCATCCGCGAGCCGCAGCGACGCGGCCGAGGTGAGATAACCGATCTCCAGGCGTGGCACCGCGTGCCCGTGGCCGTGGAGATCGATCACGAGCGCTCGCGGATGCACGCGCCGGGCACCGGCCACCGCGGAGTCGATCCGCGACTGGTACAGGTTCCAGAAGGGCTCGAGCGGAAGATGGCCGCCCGTCGCCTCGACGAGGTCGCGATTGCCGTCGAATTTCCGCCGTTGCAGCCGATTCACGACGAGGAAGGGCCGGCGATTCACCCGGACGTCGAACGCCGTGGCGATGGCGAGCGCGAGCGCGCGGGTGTTGGCGTCGTTGACGGTGACGCAGCCCGCGCAGGTCCGGTCTGGGAGGTCGGTCGGCGTGAGGTCACCACCGTGGGGGGCGATGAGCACGAGCGGCATCGTGCCGTTCTCGAGGTCGACCCAGGTGGTGATCGGCAGTGGCGGCGGCGGGGAGACGACGCCCGTCGGCGGCGGCGACGTCCCCCGTTCCGGATCCCCGGTGGCACACGCGACGACGCCGGCGAGGAGAGCCCCCGCCAGCGTCCGTCGCGTCATCCATCGTCCGATCGCGCGTCCGATCATCCGAGCTCGAACCTGAGGTGATCTCCTGCGGGGCGTGCGACAATCGCATCGCCCCCCTTGAACTTGCCCTCGAGCAGCGCCGATGCCAACGGGTTCTGGACGAGCCGCTGGATGGCCCGCTTGAGCGGCCGGGCGCCGAACGCGGGGTCGTAGCCCTCGCTGGCCAGGAGGACCTTGGCCTCCGGCGTGACCGTGAGCGTCACCTTTCGCTCGGCGAGGAGCCGGGTGAGCCGCGCGAGCTGCAGGTCGACGATCGGCGCGATCTCCGCCGCCCCGAGCGGGCGGAAGAGGACGATCTCGTCGACGCGATTCAGGAACTCCGGCTTGAAGTGCGCGCGCAGCGCGGCCGTCACCTGCGTCTCCACCAGCGCCCAATCGGCGGTCCCCTGCTCGAGGATCCAACTGGACCCGAGGTTGGACGTCATGATGATCACGACGTTGCGGAAGTCGACGGTGCGCCCCTGCGCATCGGTGAGCCGGCCGTCGTCGAGGATCTGCAGCAGCACGTTGAAGACGTCCGGATGCGCCTTCTCGATCTCGTCGAAGAGCACCACGCTGTAGGGACGCCGCCGGATCGCCTCGGTGAGCTGCCCGCCCTCCTCGAAGCCGACGTAGCCCGGCGGCGCGCCGATCAGACGCGCCACGGCGTGCTTCTCCATGTACTCGGACATGTCGATCCGCACCATCGCGTGCTCGTCGTCAAAGAGGAACTCGGCGAGCGCGCGCGCGGTCTCCGTCTTCCCGACGCCGGTGGGGCCGAGGAAGATGAATGACCCGACGGGCCGATTCGGGTCCTGCAAGCCGGCGCGCGAGCGACGCACGGCGTTGGCGACGGCGACCACGGCCTCCCGCTGACCGATGACCCGCGCCGCGAGCTCAGCGTCGAGATGCACGAGGCGCTCCCGCTCCGACTCCATCATCCGGCTCACCGGGATCCCGGTCCACCGAGCGACGATCTCCGCGATGTCGTCCGCGCCCACCTCCTCCTTCAGGAAGGTCGCTCCGCCCTGCTTCCGGTCGGCGAGCCCCTGCTCGACCTCGCGGAGCTCACGCTCGAGCGCGGGGATGGACCCATACTGGATCTCCGCCGCGCGCCCGAGGTCGCCGGACCGGGTGGCCCGGTCGGCCTCGCCACGCCCCTCCTCGATGCGTTGCTTGAGCTTCCCCACCGCGCCAAGCGCCTCCTTCTCCATCTGCCACTGCGCCTTCATCGCGTTGGCCCGCTCGCGCCGTTCGGCGAGTTCCTGTTCGAGCGTGGTGCGGCGCGCGACGGTTGCCGGATCCTTCTCCTTGGCGAGCGCCTGCCGCTCGATCTCGAGCTGGACGATACGGCGCTCCACCTCGTCGATCTCCTGCGGCAGGGAATCGATCTCGATACGGAGCCGCGACGCCGCCTCGTCCATCAGGTCGATCGCCTTGTCCGGCAGGAAGCGGTCGCCGATGTAGCGGTTCGAGAGCGTCGCCGCGGCCACGACGGCACCATCGGTGATGCGGACGCCGTGATGCGACTCATAACGCTCCTTGAGCCCGCGGAGGATCGCGATGGTGTTCTCCACTGTCGGCTCCCCCACGAAGACCGGCTGGAAGCGGCGCTCGAGCGCCGGGTCCTTCTCGACGTGCTGGCGATACTCGTCGAGCGTGGTCGCCCCGACCACCCGGAGCTCGCCGCGCGCGAGCATCGGTTTGAGCATGTTGCCGGCGTCCATCGCGCCCTCGGCCTTCCCCGCTCCGACGAGCGTGTGCAGCTCATCGATGAACATCACGAACCGCCCCTCGCTCGCCGTGATCTCCTTCAGCACGGCTTTGAGGCGCTCCTCGAACTCGCCGCGGAACTTCGCACCGGCGATGAGGGCCCCGAGGTCGAGCGCGACGAGGCGCTTGCCCCGCAGCGACTCAGGCACGTCGCCGTTGATGATGCGCTGCGCGAGGCCCTCGGCGATGGCGGTCTTGCCGACGCCCGGCTCGCCGATGAGGACCGGATTGTTCTTCGTCCGACGCGAGAGGACCTGCACCACCCGCCGGATCTCCTCGTCGCGCCCGATCACCGGATCGAGCTTGCCGGCGCGGGCGTCCGCGGTGAGGTCCCGCGTGAACTTCTCGAGCGCCTGATACTGCGCCTCCGGCGTCTGATCGGTGACCTGATGCGCGCCGCGAACCGCGGTGAGGGCCTCGAGCAGCGCCGGCCGCGTCACACGCTGCGCCGTGAGCGCGCTCGCCGCATCCCCGCCACGTCCCTCGACGATGCCGAGCAGGAGATGCTCGGTCGAGACGTACGCGTCTCCGAGCGCCTTCGCTTCGCGCTCGGCGCGGTCGAGTGCCGCCCCGAGTTCACGCCCGAGCGACGGCTGCGCCTCCGTCTGTTTCGGATAGCGTGCGAGCTCCCGCTCGAGGGCCGCCTGCAGGACCGGGAGCGTGACCCCGAGCGTCGCGAGGATCGGCGTGACGATGGAGTCGGTCTGGGCGAGGAGCGCCTGGAGGAGATGCGTGTCGTGCACCTGTGGGTGGCCCGCCCGACGGGCGCGCTCGACGGCATCGGCGAGGGCCTCCTGGGAGCGGACGGTGAGACGGTCGGCAGGGAGCATAGACGTCCTCCGGACGAGTGAGCGGTCGGGCGAGCAGGTCGGACGGAGGCGCGCCTCCACCCGTCGATACCCCTCGCCGGCGCAAATCCCCTGCCAGTCGCCCTCAGCCGAATCGGCGGGACCGCGCGACGCGATGGCACCCCGTCCTGCCGATTCGCCCCGGCGTCAGGGTTCCGCCGGCACCTCGCGGAAGACCCGCCCCTCCCCCTCGCGTCGCGAGATGCCGCGCCGATCGCACCACTCGAGGAACGGGATGAGCCACTTCCGGGTGATGCCGAGGGGTTCGCGGAGCTCGGACGGGGCGTAGCGCACCCCGGGACGCACGTGCCCCGCGAGGCGCGCGAGGAGGTCGCGGACGGCCACGCGGCTGAACCACCAGTCCATCGCGATCGCGACGATCGCGCGCTCCTGTTCCAACTGCTTGAGGATGGGGATGACGTCCTTGCCGAATTCCGTGATGAGCTCCGTCCGTGACGGCGGCGCGATGCCGGCGGCATCGAGGCGGGCGCGTACGTCATCGCGCCGCGACCGCACGCCGGCATCCTCGGCGGGACGATGCGTCGGCCGGCGCAGCCAAGGGCCTTCCCCGACCAACACCCCCGCGCGCACGGCACGGCGGATCACCTCGTCGGCGACCCCGGGCGCGACCCGCAACGCCGCCCGCGCCGTCTGCCGATCGCACCCTGGCGCGAGCGGATTCGCCACGTGCGCCGCATCGACGACGCCGAGGAGCCGCTCGCGCGCCACCTCGAGCTGCTCCGCGCGCAGCAGCCGACCGTCGAGTTCGACCACCCGTTCGAGCGCGCGGACGAGGCGCTGCACCTCGGCCGTGCGCCGGCCGAGCCGTTGCGGGAGTGGCGCGAGTGCGAGCCCGGTCGCCCCCGCGTCATCAAGCATCCACCCGAGCCGGTCGGCATCGTCGGCCCCGGCGTGCGGCCAGGGGCGCGCGCGCGCTGCGGTCGGCAGCGGATCGGTGACGCACCCACCGCCCAGCGTGCCGATCCGGGCACCGCCGCGGAGGACGAAGCGATCCCCGGCCCGGAGGACAACAGGCGCATCGAGGACGATCCGAACGGCGCGCGGTTCGCCTCCGACGAGCGGCCCGCCGAGCGCGATGCAACGGGCGCCGACATCGGCGGTCCCGACATGGAAGCGGAGGCGGTGGCGCGGGCCGACCGGCTCCGCGCCCTGCAGGAGCGTGACGTCAGCGCGCAGCACGCGCGTCGCGTCCCACGGTTCGTCCGAACGCACGAGGACGGCATCGAGGGGCACGTCGTCCCGCGCGAGCCCCACGAGGGCGAGGGCGACGCGAGCCCCGCCGCGCGCCTCCTCCACCGCGGCCCCATGCATCTCGATGGAGCGCACCCGTGCCTCTCGTCCGATGGGGAGAAGGCGCACCGTGGCCTCGCGCACAAGGCGGCCGCTCCACGCGGTGCCCGTCACGACGGTGCCCGCCCCTCGGACGGAGAAGACGCGATCGACGGGGAGGCGCCAGGGATCGGCGTCGGTGCGCCCGGGGACGGCGCGCGCCGCGCGGGTGAGTGCACCACGGAGGGCGTCGATCCCGACACCCGTGGTGCTCGAGACCTCGCAACACTCGGCCTCGGCATACGGGGTGGGGGCGAGGAGCGCGCGCACCTCCGCGCCCGCCGCCACCGCGCGGGGCTCATCGACGAGATCGCGCTTGGTGAGCGCGACGACGAGACGTGGCACGGCCAGCAACCGGACGATCTCCAGATGCTCCCGTGTCTGCGGCTTCACCCCTTCGTCGGCGGCGACGACGAGGAGCGCCACATCGATGCCGCTGGCGCCCGCGAGCATCGTGCGGACGAAGGCTTCATGCCCGGGGACGTCGACGACGCCGATCGGCGGGAGGCCGTCGAGCATCAGCGGCGCGAAGCCGAGCGCGATGGTGATCCCGCGGCGTCGCTCCTCCGGCAGTCGGTCGGTCTCGACACCCGTCAGCGCGCGCACGAGCGCGGTCTTCCCGTGATCGATGTGCCCCGCGGTCCCGAGGATCACCGATCCTCCGTCTCCCACGCCCGCCAGGCGCGGAGCGGGGCGCGGTCCGCGAGATGTTCCTCGACGAACTCACGCAGGAGTCGCCGATGAGCGCGTCGGACGGGCCCCTCCTCCAGGACGACGGCCGCTCCGCTCGCCCACGCGACGAGGGCCGCTCGCGCCTCTGACGGGATGAGCCGAGCCCCTGGCGCGAGGGCGGCGCAGAGGCGGCAGAGCGCCCCGCCCGCTCGTGGCGCGAAGCGCGCCGGCTCGAGCGGATCCAGCGCGCCGTCGCACGACGCGCAGTGCGTCAGCGTCGGGGCCACCCCCACGGCCGCCACGAGCCGCCACGCGGCGCCGAGGGTCTCCGCGCAGACCGTCGGGTCGCCGGCGGTCGCGATGGCCTCGAAACCCTCCGTCAGCGCGGCGAAGACGGCGCCACCCGGATCCTCGGGGCCGACCCGGAGCCCGAGCTCGCCGAGGGCGCTCGCGGCCCGGAAGCGGACGAGCGACTCGCCGAGACCGGGGCGTGCCCGGCCCACGTCGAAGGCGTGGAGCGTATGCAGGTCACCCGTGGGATGGAGCGCGAGATGCGCCACGCCACTACTGAAGAGGTCGAGCCCGGAGCCGAACCGGTTCTTCGGCCGCCGGGCGCCGCGCGCGACCGCGCTCACGACACCGGCCTCCCGCGTCGCTAATCGCACGATGCGCGAGGTCTCCCGGTAGTCGAAGGCGTGGAGGACGAGGGCGTCGGTGAGGAGCACGCCTCTAAGCTACTCCAGCCCGCCCGCGGAGCCTTACCGTGTGCCGCGCACCCCGAGGTACCAGGTGCGCCCCGGCGACGCGAAGCCGCGGATCATCTCGTACCGCGCATCCAACGCGTTGTCGGCCCGCGCGACGAGGTGCCAATCCCGCGTGAAGGGCACGGGGAGATCGAGGCCGAGGTCGACCGTGGTGACGGCATCGAGCGTGACCGCGGTGGCCGAATAGTCCTCCGCGAATTCGCGGTCCTCCCGCCGACCGATGTAGGTGGCCCCGAACGAGAGGACGGCGCCGGCCACGATCGACCGGCTGAGCGACACGCTCCCACCGTGCTCGGGCCGGCGGATCAGTCGGCCGCCCGTGACGAAGTTCGCCGCATCACCCGTCTCGAACCCCGAATCGGTGACCCGCGTGTCGGTCCAGGTGTACTGCGCGGTCCCGCGGAATCCGAACAGCGTCGGCAGGGTCGTCTCGACCTCGACGCCGCCCGCATTCGCCGCGGCGACATTGAAATAGTTCGGCGCCCCCTCTGCCGGCGGGAGATAGGTGTACTGGATCATGTCACGGAAGCGCTGCTGGAACGCGGTCAGTCGTACGAGCGCTCCCCCGACGACCGTCTCCACCCCGAGCTCGGCCGACGCCGTGCGCTCGGGTCGCAGCGCCAGGTTCCCGATGACATACCCGGTCGCGAAGTTCTCGTAGAAACTCGGCGCCTTGAAGGCGTTCCCGACTGACGCCCGCACCCGCATCGTCGAGGCGAGTCGCCACGCCGCGCCCGCCCGCATCGTGCGGAAGGTGCCGAAGGCACTGTTCTCGTCGAGACGACCACCCACCTGCACGCTCAGCGGCCCGCGCTCATCCACCACCTGCAGGTAGAGCGCGCGGTTCTCCCGCGCGGCACGGAAACTCGAGGCGTACTCGGCCTCGGCGCTCACCGAACGATCGCGGCTGCGCTCGGTGTCGCGCGAGAACTCCCCACCGAGGGTGACCGCGCCCTGCGCACCGGTGCGGAGCGTGGTGCGCAGCTCCGCCAGGCGGCGCACGACGGTGCCGCGTGCATAATAGCCATAGAAACCGAGCGTATCTCCGGGGCCGTCCGGTCCGTCGTTGGTCCGCGGTGACCCCTCGGCGGTCGAAAGGGCAAGGCGCGTCTCCACACGCGGCGTCCAGCGCACCCCAGCATCGACCCCGGCGAGCAGGCGATGCTCGACGCGCTCGCTGTTCCGATCGTTCAGGCGTCCGACGACGTCGGTGGGATAGCGGTACGCCGACGTGTTGTAGCGGCCGGTGATCCGCAGGTCGGTGCGCCCACCCCCGCCCGTCGCGAGCGACGCGTTCAGCCCCTCGTTCCGATAGGCGTTGTTGAACGGGAGGACCCCCGTCGTGAAATGGCGATCCCCCTGTAGCGTCCACGCGACGTCGCCGACGCGGCCATCCCGCCCGAGCGAGAGCCGCTGGGCGCCGTAGTTCCCCGCGCCGACTTCGACGCTCGTGCGCGGTCCGGTGCTGCGGCGGGTGAAGAGCTGAATGACGCCGGAGACCGCCTCGGAACCGTACAGGACGCTTGCGGGGCCGCGCACGACCTCGATGCGTTCGATCGCGTCGAGCGTGATGCGCCCGAGGTCGAGGACGCCGCCCGGCTCGTTGACGGGCACGCCGTCCACGAGCACGCGCACGTAATTCGACTGCCCGCCACGCAGGAAGAGCGCGACCTGCGAGCCCGCACTCTCCGTGCGCGTCACCGTGAGGCCCGGGACACGCCGCAGCGCATCGGCCACGTGCGTGACCCCCTCCGCGCGCAACGCCGCGCCGTCGAGAACGGTCGCGGTCGCGGTGGGCGCGATCCGGATCCCGGGGAGGCGCGTCGCGGTCACGACCGCGGCCGGGAGCTGCGTGGTATCACGGGGGGACTGCGCGGAGAGCGGGAGCGACAGCAGCGTGAGGAACGAGACGAGCGATAGAAAGCGCATGGGATGGGCGGAAGGCTGAATGTCGAAGACTGGAGACGGGACGAGGTGAAGGCGCGAACGCGACTCAGCGCCTCCCACGGCCGCGAAGCGGCACGAGTACCGGGGCACCGACGGCGGGATCGCGGCTCACGACCAGGGGCCAGTCGTAGACCGACTCCAGGACCTCGCCACGCATCACGTCGTCCGCCGCGCCATCGGCCGCGACACGACCCTGCTTCAACAGGACGATGTGATCGGCGAAGCGCGCCACGAGGTTCAGTTGGTGACTCACGAGGAGCACCGTCCGGCCCTCGCGCGCTAAGTCGTCGAACAGTTCGAACGCCGCCATCTCGTGCGCGACATCGAGAAAGGTGGTGGGCTCATCGAGGACGAGGACCTCCCCGCCCTGTGCGAGCGCGCGCGCCACCCGGACGCGCTGCCACTCCCCGCCGGAGAGCTCCGAGGTCCAGCGACCGAGGAGGGGACCGACGGCCGCCCGCTCTGCGGCGACCGCGATGGCGTCACGATCGGTCGCGGTCTCTCCGCCGAAGCCGCGGCCGTGCGGATGCCGGCCCAGCGCGATGAAGTCGCGCACCGGCAGGGGGAAGGCCGGCTCCTCTCGCTGCGGCACGATGGCGAGCCGACGCGCCAGGGTGCGCCGCACCTCCGGAGGCAACGGCGCCCGACCGAGCTCGATGCTCGGCGCCCGCGCCGCTGCCCCGGCGTCGGCGATCGCCCCACCGACACGAATCGTTCCAGCGGAAGGCGTCACACGCCCGAGGAGCGTCCGGACCACGGTGCTCTTCCCTGATCCATTCGGTCCGACGACGGCCGTCAGCGCGCCCGCGCGCGCCGTAAACGACACGCTCGCGAGCGCGGGGCGCTCAGTGCGTGCATACCGCACGGTGAGACCATCGACCTCGATCATCGGGCGGCCGCGGCACGAAGCCGCCAGACGAAGAACGGGACGCCGAGGAGTGCGGTCACCGCCCCGAGCGGGAGTTCGGCGGGGGGGACGACGCGACGAGCGACGGCATCGGCGAGGACGACGAGCGCGCCGCCGACGCCGGCCGCCAGGGCGAGCGCGGGCCGCACGCGCGTGATCCCGAGCGTGCGGACGAGCGACGGTACGACGAGCCCGACGAATCCGATCAGCCCGGCGCCGGCGACCGTCGCCGCGGCGACGAGCGCGGCGATGAGGAAGCTCCGTCGGGTGACACGGTCCACGTCAAGGCCGAGCGCGGCAGCCGGTTCCTCCCCGAGCGCGAGAACGTCGAGGTCACGTCCCAACCAGAGCAGGAGTGCCCCACCGACCGCGACGTAGGCTCCGACCCAGCGAACATCGGCCCAGGTGGCGTCGGAGAGCGATCCCATCATCCACCAGAGCGCGCCGCGCACCGTACCCTCCGGTGCCGTCGCGAGCGCGACCATGATCGCGGCCGTGCAGAACGCGCCGACGATGACGCCCGCCATCACGAGGATACGCGGGTCCGACGCCCCGCCCGCAGCACGGGCGACGGCGAGGACGAGGGCAACAGCACCCAACGCACCGAGGAAGGCCGCCAGCGGGACCACCGTGGGCGCGAGGAGGCCGGCGACGGAGGCGAGCACCGCCCCGACGGCCGCGCCGCCGGAGACGCCGAGGAGGTACGGCTCAGCCAGCGGGTTCCGCAGCGTGGCCTGCATCGCGCCGCCGCTGAGGGCGAGCCCCGCCCCGACGACGAGTCCGAGTGCGACGCGGGGGAGGCGGAGATCCCAGAGAATGGCGCGCACGACGGGATCCCCCTGCCCGAGCAGTGCATCCCGCAGCGCGTCGAGCGAGAGCGGGACCGACCCGACGGCGAGGCCGATCACGACCGCGACCGCGACGACGAGCGCGACCAGCAACGCGGCACGCGTGCTCACCGCGCAATCGCTCCGCTGGCGAGGAGGGCGCGCAGATGCACGGCCGCCTCGCCCATCCGCACGCCGGGCTTCGCGACGAGCGCGGTGTCGACGACAAGGATGCGTCCCTCGCGCACGGCACGCACCGCCTGCCACGCCGGACTCGTGCGCAGCCGTTCAGCGCCCGTGGGGCCGGCGAGGACGAACATCGGATCACGCCGAACGACCTCCTCGAGCGCGACCTGCGGGGAGGCTGTGTCCAGCTCGTGGAAGATCGACCGGCCGCCGGCCGCCTCGACGAGCTCGTCGAGATAGCTCCCCGCCCCGATGGTGATCACCGGAGCGTCCCAGATGTGCCAGAAGAGGGTCGGTCGCGGCACCGAGGCCGGCCGCGCCGCGACCGCGGTGATGGTCGCCACGACGGAATCAGCGGTGGCGCGGGCCGCCGCCTCGCGTCCCACGGCGGCCCCGACGATCGGCGCGACCCGCGCGAGGTCGCCGACGCGATCGGTGCGGAGGGCGAGGGTGGTCACCCCCGCCGCGCGCAGTCGCCGCGCTGCCGGGCGATTCGATGCGCTCTCATAAAGCAAAACGAGGTCGGGACGCTGCGCGAGGATGGCTTCCACGTTCGGCTGCATGCCGTCACCAACGTCAGGGATCTCGGTTGCGGCTCCAAGGTCCCAGTGCGTCCGTCCGACCAGGCGATCCCGTGCGCCGATCGCCAAGAGGAGCTCGGTCATCACCGGATTGAGCGAGACGACGCGCCGCGCGGGCGACACCATCCGCACCGAGTCACCGAAGTCGTCCACGACGACGGCGCCCCCCGCCGGCGCGCGTTCCGTTGGCGCACACGCCGCGATGGCGCAGAGCCAGAGGACCGACAGGAATCGGACGCATCGCACGAAAAACGCTCCACCGAAAGGACCGGAGGAGCGTTCGGATGCACGTGGTCACTCCTCGACCAAGATCGCCCGAGGTGTCACCGACGCCACCGACCCTCCCCCGAGGGTCGACCGTGGCGCGGACGTGGGTCGTCTCCTGGCTCCGGGCCGTCGCACCCGCCTTCCCAGGGTCGTCCCCAGTGGCGTCGTGAGCGTGACGTGTTGCTGCCCGATACAGTGGCGGGGCCGCGCCGGCATCGCACCGGCTTCCGTGTCCCGCGTCCGCGTTCAGTTGTGGGGGAGAGATTACACCACGCTGCCAGGTTTGGCAAGCAAGGCCGCGAGACGCTCGGTGAGCCGGGAGCGCGTCATCGCGTGCACGGCGCGCTCCTCGTCGGTCGGGGCCGCGATCGTGGCGAAGCGCTCGTCGAGGGCGGCCACCTCGAGCGCGAGGCGCGTGGCCGCATCAGCGCCGCTCGCGGGGCGGCGAGGGGCGCGCTGCCGCCACGCCCGACCGATGCCGAAGAGGAGCCCAGCCGCGAGGGTGATCGCCACGCCGATCACGATGACCGTCATGCGACGATCGCCCCCCATCGGATCCGACGGCACGACGACACGCAGCGTCTGTGCGGCGGCGACATCCTGCGCGAGGAAGCGCTTGAACGGACGGCCCTCGATCTCCACAGGATCGGTGGGGGCGAGTCCGGCGCCCGAGGCGGTCGCGCGCGCGTCCTCGACCAGCACCTCCAGCACCGGAACGGGGGTCTCGACGAGGATCTCGAGCGGCGCCTCCACCGGCACCGTGTACGAGAACGAGAACTGTCGGAGGCCGGGCGAGAGGGGGGCATCGATCCGCACGCGGCCGCCCACGACGCGGATGGCATCCTCCGAGACATCGCCCTGCCCCGGCGCGACGGCGTCGACGCCCGGCGGGAGCGGCGCCTCGAAGGTGAACCCGTCGGTACCGGCGACGCGGGTGACGGCGCCATCATTGCTCAGCTCGTAGGCCTCGAGGATCATCCGCCGCGCGCTCCCGGTGTCGGCCGCCGTGACGATCACGTGCCGGCCGCGGACCGCGATGGGCAGCAGCGCACTCGAGGTGTCGTAGACCATCAACTCGGCGACGCCATCGCGGACCACCCGCTCGCGTACCGGGGGCGTGAAGTAATTCACGCCGCCACGATTGGTCGAGACGAAGTAGACCGCGAGGGTGTCGCCGGTCGCGCGATAGCGGAATGCATACCGCCCATCAGGGCCCGTGCGCATCGAATCGACGGGGCCCGCGGCATTGGGGCCGACGCGGTGCAGCGTGACCCACGCCCCCGCGACCGGGCGGTCGGCCGCCGCATCGGGGCGCGTGATGCGACCGGCGATGCTCCGCGCGTCACCGTCGGCCTGCGCCGAGGCCTGTGCCGCGAGCGACCCGGTGAGCGGGGCCACCACGACGCCGGCGAGCAGGAGCAGGCTGCGGACGACGCGCCCGGCCCGATCACGCCGGGGCGACGTTCCTGCGACCTGCACCGGCCCCCGATCGCGCACCTCAGCCGCCGCGGACGGCGCGGCGCAGCTCGGCGACCTTGTTCGTACGCTCCCACGTGAAGAGCGACACCGACTTGCCGAACCGGGTGGCCTTCTCCGGCGTCCGGCCGAAATGCCCGTACGCGGCGGTCGGTCCATAGATCGGCTTCTTGAGATCGAGCGCCGCGATGATCCCGCGGGGCGTGAGATCGAAGACGCGCTCCACCGCCTTCATGATCACGCGCTCGTCGACCGCCCCGGTGCCGAAGGTGTCGACCATTACGGACACGGGCTTCGCGACGCCGATGGCGTACGCGACCTGCACCTCGCAGCGCGTCGCGAGCTTCGCCGCGACGATGTTCTTCGCGACCCAGCGGGCCGCATAGGCCGCCGAGCGATCCACCTTCGACGGATCCTTCCCCGAGAAGGCACCGCCGCCGTGACGCCCCATCCCGCCGTAGGTGTCGACGATGATCTTCCGACCGGTGAGGCCCGCATCCCCGTGGGGGCCGCCGATCACGAAGCGCCCGGTCGGATTGATGTGGACCTTCATCTTCTTCGCGCGCAGCTCGGGGGGAATGACCGCCTCGATGATGTCACGCTTCACGGCGGCGTGGATCGCCTTGTTCCCCACCGTGTCGGCGTGCTGCGTCGAGATCACGACGGTGTCCACCTCGACCGGCCGCCCGTCCTCGTACACGACGGACACCTGCGACTTCCCGTCGGGACGGAGCCAGGGGAGCGTGCCGTCCTTCCGTCGGTCCGCGAGCGCCTGCGTGAGCTTGTGCGCCAGCGTGATCGGGAGGGGCATCAGCTCCTCCGTCTCGTCGCAGGCATACCCGAACATCATCCCTTGGTCGCCGGCGCCGCCCGTGTCGACGCCCTGCCCGATGTCACGCGACTGCTGTCCGAGCGCGTTCAACACCCCGCAGGAATCGGCGTCGAAGCCGATGCCGGCCTCCGTGTAGCCGATCTGCTTGATGGTGTCGCGGACGAGCCCACGCAGATCCACCCACGCCGCCGTCGTCACCTCACCGAAGATCGTCGCGAGCCCGGTTGTGACCATCGTCTCGCACGCGACGCGCGAGTGCGGGTCCTGAGCGAGGAGCGCGTCGAGGACGGCGTCGGAGATCTGGTCGGCGACCTTGTCCGGGTGCCCCTCGGTGACGGATTCGGAGGTGAAGAGATGGCGATGCAGCACGGGAGCGGGGGTCAGGGTGAAGAACGGACCGGCGGCAGCGCGCCGACCGGGAACGATACGAGCCTCAACCGAGGCCAAGCAACCCGTCGAGCGTCGACTCGCCGAGCTCGGTGATGAGCGCGGCGCGGAGGCCGCGCTCGACGTCCGCGGGCGTCGCCGCGCGAAGCGCCGCCTGCGCCGCAACCGTGGCGGCGGCGAGCGAGACGCCGCGCACCAGGCGCTTCACGAGCGGGATCCCCGTGGCGGCGACACTGAGGGTGCGGACGCCGAGCCCGATCAGGGCGAAGGCCATCAGCGGCTGCGAGGCCATCTCGCCACAGACGCTGACCTCGACCCCACTCGCCTCCCCCGCCTCGACCGTCCGCGCGATGAGCCGCAGGACGGCGGGGTGCAGCGGGGTGAAGCGCGTCGCGAGGGAGGCGTTCCCACGGTCGACCGCGAGGGTGTACTGGACGAGGTCGTTGGTGCCGAGGCTCAGGAACGCCACCTCGCCCGCGAAGGTGTCGGCGACAATGGCGGCCGCCGGCGTCTCCACCATCACCCCGAGCGGGACGTCTCGGCGGTGCGGCACCCCCCGGCGCGCGAGCTCATCGGCCGCCTGCTCGAGGAGGAACCGTGTCTGCCGCACCTCATCGACGGAGACCACGAGGGGGAGCATGATGCGGACGTCCCCTTCCGCCGCGACGCGCAAGAGCGCCCGCAGCTGCACCGAGAAGATCGCGGGCTCGTCCAGACACATCCGGATGGCCCGCCACCCGAGGAACGGATTCGGTTCATGCGGAAACCCGCCCATCGGAAGCTTGTCCCCGCCGACGTCGTAGGTGCGGATCACGACGGGCTGACCGGGGAAGGCGCGCAGCACGTTGCGATACGCTTCCACCTGCTCGTCCTCGGTGGGCATCGCCGCGCGCCCGACGACGAGGAACTCCGTCCGCATCAGCCCGACGCCCTCTGCCCCCGATTCCACGGCGCGCGCCGCTTCGTCCGGGAGGTCGACATTGGCACGCAACGCCACGCGGTGGCCATCGGTCGTCACCGCCTCGCCACTCGACTCGGCGGAGAGTGCCGCGAAGGCCTCCGCTTCGCGCTGCGCGCGATCGGCGAAGGCACTCAGCTCCGCCGCGGTCGGCTTGGGCAACAGCACGCCGTTGGAGGCGTCGAGGATGACGCGGTCGCCGGTGCGCACCCGCAGCGTCGCATCGAGGAGACCGACCACGGCCGGCAGCCCCAAGGAACGCGCGAGGATGGCGACGTGTGAGGTCCGCGTGCCGGCGTCGGTCGCGATGCCGACGATCGCCCGCCGGTCGAGCTGCACCGTGAGACTCGGCGTCAGGTCGTGCGTCACGAGGATCACGCCGTCCCCCGGCGCGAGGTCGACCGGGTCGTGGTCGGGCAGGCCGAGGAGCAGCGTGAGCAGCCGGATCTGCACGTCGATGAGATCGCCGGTGCGCTCGCGCATCATCGGGTTCGTCGACCGACCGAAGCGCTCCCGCCATTCCAGGAGGACGAGGTCGACGGCCTTCTCCGCCGCCAGATTCTGCCGGATCAGCGCCTCGAAGCTCTCCCGGAGCGTCGGATCCTCGAGGATCGCGACCTGCACCTCGAAGATCGCTGCTTCCGCCGGTCCCGCGTTCGCCTCCGCGCGCGCCTGCACCAGGCGCAACCGCCCGATCGCCGCGGCGATGGCGTCGTCCAGGCGCTGCAGCTCCCCCGCCACTTCGGCATCCGTCACCAGCCGCGACGGTACCTCCGGCACCTCCCACCGCAGGAGATGCACCGTCCCCGAGACGATGCCCGGGGAGGCGGAGACGCCGTGCAGCGGCGCGGCCATCGTCAGCGCTCCCCGAACTTCCCGTCGACGAGCGCGACGAGGGCATCGAGTGCGGCCTCAGCGTCCTCGCCCTCGGCACGGAGCACGATCGTCGCCCCGTGCTCGGCGGCGAGCATCATCACGCCCATGATGCTCTTCGCGTTCACCTCGAGCGCATCGCGAGCGATGGTGATGTTCGACCGGAAGCGCCCCGCGACCTTGACGATCTCGGCGGCGGGTCGCGCGTGGATTCCATGCGCGTTCTGGACCTGTAGCGTGCGTTCGGGCATCAGCGCACCAGCGAGAGGATGGTGAAGAGGGTGAGCACCGCGATCGCGAGCCGCCAGCCCGCGATGCGGCCCTGCAGGCTCGTGATAACGGCGGCCCCGGCGACGACGCCGCCGAGGACGAGGCCGAGGACGGCGCGCCCAGGGCCGATGATCCCGACGGCCGCGCTCGGGAGCGCGAGACCGGCGAGGAGCGCCGTCGCCCGAGTGACGTGCGCCGGCCCCTTTCGGAGGACTGGCGTCCCGAGGGCCTGCGCGACGTGCAGGCCATGCCGCCACCCGGCGCGCAGCCCCCAGGCGCGGAGGCCGAGGTGGACGACGTTGTAACAACCGAGGAAGAGCGCCACCACCGTGGTGGGGGAGGCGCCGAGGCCGAACGCGAGGAGGGCGAGGGCGGAACAGAACGGGAGCCATCCGGCCCAGATGAGCCGATCCCCCACCGAGCCGAGCGGTCCGGTCGCCGCGACCTTGAAGCGCTCGATCTGCGCGGCGGGCACCCCATCGAGCTCGGCGCGGGCCAGCGCACCCACCGCGACCGCCGCGAGGTACGGATGCGCGTTGAAGTAGCCGCTCTGTCGCGCCATCGCCTCGCAGTAGGCCGGGCCACCCCGCCCACCCGGCAGACGCCGCAGCGCCGGCTCGAGCGCGAAGGCGATCCCGTTCCCGGTCATCGTCTCGTAGTTCCACGCCCCCTGGATCGCGAAGAGGCGCAGATACATCGCGAGATGGACGTGCCATGGGAGCGTCGCGGGGGCAGGCGTCATAGCAGCCCCCCGGCGAGCGCGAACCCGGCGACGAGGCCGACCGCGAGATACCAGGGCGCCCCGGGCGTGGTACGCCCGAGCTTCCAGAGCGCGGCGAGCCCGACGGCGGAGGCGGTCCCGACGACCATCGCCCGGGAGAACGAAGCCGAGATCGTCATCGCCTCAAGCGCCCGACGGTACGCCGGGCCTAACACGAGGAGCACGCCGAAGGTCAGCACCCCCCCGCGCAGCAGGTCGGCGGTGAGGCCGGCGAGCTGCAGCGCGACTACGGCGCCCCCCGACCCCCGCGCGATGCGCACCTGCTGCCGCTTCGCGAGCGCCGCGTTGACCTGTCGGAGCAGATGCATCGACGCCCCCCCCAACCCCGCGGTGATGAGGGCGAACAGCACGGCCAGGAGCATCGCACCGGTCGTCCCGTCCGTGGCCGGCGTGAAGAGCGCGCTTCCGACGACGGAGGCCGATCCCCACTCGGGATACCGCGTCGCGCCGAACGGCATCGCCTCGAGAGCGAAGAACTCGAGGGCGACACCGACGAGCAACCCGCGATCCGGGGCGCCGAGGAACCCGCCAACGAGCGTCGCCGCGACGATGGGACGCGACAACATCGCCTGCGGGAAGGCGACGACATCGAGGCCGAGGAGGGCCCCAAGGAGGGCGAGCGGGAGCAGATGGCCGACGAGGAGCTCGATCACTCCGTCCCCTCCGCCGCGAGCACGGCCTCGAGGGGGATGGGGGCCGAGGTCGGCACATCCTGCGCCATCACGGTCACACCGCGCGCGGCGAGCCCCCGCAGCGCCGATTCCTCGCTCGGCGAGAGGAACACGAATCGGAGCCGGGGGACGCGGTCGGCCCGGTGATGCAATCCGCCGAGCGTCACCTGCCGCACCGCCGCGGCGGCCTCGGCCAGGCGCACCATCGTCGCGACGTCCGCGGTCAGGAGCATCCCGCTACGCGCATCGGCCTGATAGTTCGGCATGGCGGCGGCGGCCTCGGCGACGGTCGCGAACACGACCTCCATCCCCTCAGGCGTCCCCATCCGGTAGAGCTCCTGTTCCCACGGCGCCGCCGCGATCTCGTCATCGACGACGACAAGGAACCCCAACGCGTGCGGTAGCCCCCACCCGATGACGACCTGGCCGTGCACGAGGCGGTCGTCGATGCGGAAGAGCTCGAGCGTCACGCGCCGCCCTCGACGACGGCGACGGCGCCCTGGCCGGTGCGCACCGCCGCCGCGACATCACTCCCGGTGACATAGGCCAGCAGGACCGGCAGTGAGACTCCGGTCACCACGACGAGTCCCGGCCGCGCACGCGCGATGCGGCGCGCCGCCATCGTGCAGCTCCCCGCGGGCAGGTCGGTGAAGAGGACGGTCGCTCCGGAGACGTCGAGCGCGGCCTCGAGTGCGGTGCGAATCTCGTCCGGTGTCGCGGCCTCGTTGCTCACCGCCACGAGGCCGTGTGCCGGCCCGACGATCCGCGCCACGGCCGAGCAGAGCCCCGCCGCGAAACTGTCGTGTCCCGCAACGACCGCGGCGCGGACGTCACTCATCGTCGTCGAGGAGGTACCGCTGGAGGTCGACCTTGTCGCGCACATCGATCGACGCGCCTTCCATCGGCGCGCGCCCATCGCGCTTCTCGAGCAGGTGCGACTTCAACCGCTCATCGAACCGGCGCGCGGGGTCCTCGCCACCGTAGCGCATCAAATGGTTCATCGCGATGACTTCTGCGATGACCGTCAGGTTCTTGCCGGGGTTGAGCGGGATCGTGATCTGCGGGACCTCGACCCCGAGGATCTCCGTCGTGGTCGTGTCGAGCCCGGTGCGCTCCACGGTCATCCCCTCCTGCCACGCCTGCAGCACGACGACGACCTCGATCCGCTTCTGCTGGCGGACGGCCCGGATCCCGAAGATCGATCGGACGTCGATGAGCCCGATCCCTCGGATCTCCATGAAGTGCCGCTGCATCGGATGGCCGGCCCCGATGAGGATCCCCGCCCCCTTCCGGCGCACCATCACCAAGTCGTCCGCGACGAGCCGATGCCCGCGCTCGACGAGATCGAGGACGCACTCCGACTTCCCGATCCCGCTCGCCCCGGTGACGAGCAGCCCCACGCCATAGACGTCGGCGAGGGAGCCGTGCAGGTTCGCGGTCGGCGCGAACGCTGTCTCGAGGTAGGGCGTGATCCGCCGGTAGAATTCGTGCGTCTTGAGGCGTGACCGCAGGATCGCGACACCGGCCGCGACGGCCTCCGCCTCGAGCCCGTCGGGGAGGTCGAGCCCCTTCGTGACCATCACGCAGGGGATCGGGTACGAGAGGAACGTGCGGAGGATCCGCTCACGCTCCGCCGCACCGAGCGAGCGCAGATAGGTGACCTCGGTCTCGCCGAGCACCTGCAGCCGCTGATGGACGAAGCGCTCCACGAAGCCGGCGAGCACCATCCCGGGCCCTGACGCGTCAGGCATCGCGATCACGCGCGCGAGGCCGTCCCGGTTGCCGAGGATCTCGAGCTCGAGGAGGTCTTCGGTCTGCTCGAAGAGGCGCGCGACGGAGAGGACGCTCATCGCACCCCCGCCGGTCGGGCCACGACGGCGCGGAGGTGCGCCTCCGTCTCCCGCGCGCAGCGCTCCCAAGTGAAGCTCTCGGCGAAGGTCCGCGCCGCGACGCCCATCCGTGCGACGAGCGCCGGGTCCTGCGCGACCCGATCGAGGGCGGCCCCGAGCGCGGCGACGTCACCGTGCGGGACGAGGAACCCCGTCTCGCCGTGGCGCACCGACTCCCGGATGCCAGGCGAGTTCGACGCGACGACGGGCGTGCCACAGGCCTCGGCCTCCACGTTCGTGAGCCCCCACCCCTCCTTCGGGGAGGCGAGCGCGACCGCCCAGGCGCGGCGCAACAGGGCCAGCTTCTCCTCCTCGGACACGAATCCAAGGAACCGTACGCGTGCACCGAGGTCAAGCGAGGCGACGAGCTGCTCGAGCGCGGGCCGGTAGTCCCCCGCCCCGGCGATCTCGAGCACCGCGTCGGGGTGCCGGACCTGGGCGAAGGCGCGGATGATCAGGTCGACGCCCTTGTAGCGCTTCAAGCGGCCGAGGTACGCGAAGGTCGGGTGCGGGGCGCGCTGCGCGGGATCGGGGGTGTGGTAGTCGAATGACACGCCCGGTTGGATCACCACGACGTCGCCCCGCGGGATCCCCCGCGCGACAAGGTCGTCCGCGGTACTCTCGCTGATCGCCTGAAACGGGACGCCACGGTACATCCACGGGATCGGCCGTTCGGCGAGCCAGACGGCCGAGGCGAGGGCGGGATGGAGCTCCTGGAACGCGGCCTCGCCGAAGAGATGCGGCACGACGGCGACGACGCGCGGCACGCCCCAGCGTGTCGTGAAGAGCGGGACCTTGTTGATGTCCTCGTAGAGCACATCGAAGGCGCGCGACTTGAGCTGCGCGTCGAAGTACGTCCGGACGAGAAAGGGGAAGCTCTGCCGCGTCCCCACCCGGTGGATCTCGACGCCGTGCCGTGTGGCGCGGGGCGGACACCCGGGCCAGCCGCCACAGAGCAGCGTCACCTCGTGCCCCCACGCCGCGAGCCGCTCGAGGATCTCATGCAGATGGGTCTCCGCCCCACCTGCGAGCGGATTCTCGAGGTCCTGCCAGTTGACCGCCAGCAGCTTCACGTCAGCCGGCCCATCCGGCGGGCCAACGCGTCGAGCACGCCGTTCACGAAGCGGGCGGCCGTCTCCGTGCCGAAGCGCTCCGCGAGGCGCACCGCCTCCTGGATCACCACGCGCGGTGGCGTCGCCCCCTGCATCAGTTCCGCCGCGGCGACGCGCAACACCGAGCGCTCGATATGCCCGAGCCGATCGAGCCGCCAGTTCGTCGTGACCTCCCCGAGCTCAGCGTCGATCCCCGCACGCTCGGCCGCCAGGAGCCGGACGAGGTCTAGCGCGAAGGCGCGCTCGTCCGGCGCGACCCCGAGATCATCCCACACCGTCTGCGCGACCCGGAGCAGGTCGGCGTCGGCGCCGCGGACATCCCACGCGTACGCGGCCTGCAGGGCGCGGGACCGCCCGCGGGTCTCAAGCCGAGCCGGCATCGTCGTCCTCCGCGGTCGCGAGGTCGAGCCGCGCGAAGAGGTCCGCCATCTCGAGGGCCGCCACCGTCGCGTCCCACCCCTTGTTGCCGTGTGCGCCCCCGGCGCGCGCCTCGGCCTGAGCCATCGTGTCACAGGTGAGGAGCCCGAAGCCCACCGGCACGCCGAACTCCCCTTGCAGCAGCGCCAGCCCACGCGAGGCCTCGCCGGCCACGAAATCGAAGTGCGGCGTATCGCCGCGGATCACCGCGCCGAGCGCGACACAGGCGTCATAGCGGTCGGTCTGCAGCGCCTTCGCCACCGCGGGGGGCAACTCCCACGCCCCCGGCACCCAGAGGATGTCCACGTCGTCGAGCGCGACACCGTGCTTCAGGCAGGCCTCGAGCGCGCCCTGCACGAGCGGATCGGTGATCGTGCGATTGAACTGCGCGGCCACGATGACCACGCGCTTCCCCGCCCCGTCGGGCATCCCGATGAATTCCGGCATCAGACCGCCCTCAGGTGACCGAGTTTGGTGCGCTTGGTCTCGAGATACCCCGCGTTCTCCGCCGTGGGCGGCGAGACGATCGGCACCCGCTCACCCAGCCGGATACCGTACCCTTCGAGCCCGACGAGCTTTCGCGGATTGTTCGTGATCGGACGGATCGCCCGGACGCCGAGGTCGAGCAGGATCTGCGCCCCGATGCCGTAATTGCGGAGATCGGGCGCGAAGCCGAGGCGCTCGTTCGCCTCGACCGTATCGGCACCGGCGTCCTGCAGGGCGTACGCCTTGAGCTTGTTGAGGAGGCCGATGCCGCGGCCCTCCTGGTCGAGATACACGATCACCCCCGCCCCCGCCTCGACCACGAGCCGCATCGCCTCGTGCAGCTGCCACCGGCAGTCACAGCGGATCGAGTGGAAGGTGTCGCCGGTGAGGCACTTGGAATGCATCCGCACGAGCACCTCGTCGGCGGCCGCGATGTCGCCGTGGACGAGCGCCACGTGTTCGCGGGCGTCGACGTCGTTACGGTAGCCGACGAGACGGAATTCGCCGAACTCGGTCGGGAGGCGGACGTCCGCCTCGCGATGCACGAGGCGCTCGTGCTGGAGGCGGTAGGCGACGAGCTGCGCGACGGTGACGAAGGTGAGGCCGTGCCGCTGCGCGAACGTTTCGAGCTGCGGTCGCCGCGCGGAGCTGCCGTCCTCGGTGAGGATCTCGCAGATGACGCCAGCGGGCTGGAGGCCGGCGAGACGCATCAGGTCGACGGCGGCTTCGGTGTGCCCGACGCGCTGCAGCACCCCGCCCTCGCGCGCGCGGAGCGGATGCACATGACCGGGGCGGCGCAGGTCCGACGGGACCGTCCCCGGGAGCGCGAGAAGACGGATGGTCGTCGCCTGGTCGGAGGCGCTGATCCCGGTGCTGACACCGTGGGCGGGGGCGGCGTCGACGGTCACCGTGTACGCGGTCCGCAGCGCGTCGGTGTTCTCCGTCCCCATCGGCGGGAGGTCGAGCTGCGCCACGCGCGCCGACGAGAGCGCGACGCAGATCATCCCCTTGGCCTCCATCAGGAAGTTGACCATCTGGGGGGTGATGAACTCGGCCGCGCCGACGAGGTCACCCTCGTTCTCGCGATCCTCGTCATCCGCGACGACGATGAACTTGCCCTGCCGCAGGTCGTCGATGGCCTGCTCGATGGTACCGAACATGATCAGGAGGTCAGGAGGGGCGCCGCGAGGCGCTGGAGATACTTCGCGAGAATGTCGGCCTCGAGGTGGACCCGGTCGCCCGGCTGCCGCTCCCCGAGGGTGGTGTGGCGCATCGTGTGTTCGATGATCGAGAGCTGCAGGATCCCCACCGCCGGGAGCGCGTTCACCGTGAGGCTCACGCCGTCGACGGCCACCGAGCCGAGCGGCACGAGGAGTGACGCCACGGCGGGAGGGACCTCGAGGTCGATGAGCCAGGCGTCACCGGCGGCGCGCGTCGCGCGCACGGTGCCGACGCCATCCACGTGGCCCTGCACGATGTGGCCGCCGAGGCGGTCGCCGACGGCGAGGGCGCGCTCGAGGTTCACGCGCCGCCCAGCCTCCCAGGCGCCGGTCGTGGTCCGGTCGAGCGTCGTCGTGACGGCGGCGACGGAGAACCACCCAGGGCCGTGCGAGCGCACTGTCAGACAGGCGCCGTCGCAGGCGATGCTCTCGCCCTCCTGCAGCCCGTCATACGGCGCCTCGATGACGAACGTCCGCCCGGCGTCCGTGACGGACACCTCGCGGACGCGACCGATGGCGGTGATGAGGCCGGTGAACATCGCGATGGACGGCGCAGAGGGGGGTGGAATCAGCGGTCGATCGGGGCCCAGACCGACTCAAGGTCGGCCCCGAGGGTCCGGCGCGAGACGAGCCGCCACCCCTCGGGCGGTCGGCCCCCGGCCGACGGCGTCCCCGGCGGCGCCGGGATCGCCCCGGCCCCGAGCAGGACCGGCGCCTCAAAGATAACCAGGCGATCGACCAATCCAGCCTCCAGAAACGCGGCGCCCAGGGCCGCCCCACCCTCCACGAGAAGGTGCCGGACCCCCGCCGCTCGCAGGCGCCCGAGCTGCGCGCGGAGGGTGGGCGCTCGGAGCACGCGCACGCCGACCGACCCGGCCAGGGGCTCCCCCGGATCGCCGGCTCGGTGTGCCGCTCCGGTACCCGCGTCCGCCGGGGCACCCGCTCCCGACGCCACCACCCAGGTCGGGCGCCGAGCCGCGGTCCGCACGAGCGCGCTCCCCGTCGGCAGACGGTCCGGTGCGCCGAAGACCACGCGGACCGGCGTGACGCGCGGACGCCGACCGAACCGCACCGTGAGCTGCGGCTCATCGGCAATCGCCGTCCCCATCCCGACTCCGACGGCGTCGACACCGGCCCGGAGGCGATGCACCGCGCGGACCGCAGCGGGCCCCGTGAGCTGCGTCCGCTCCCGACTCGCCGGCGCGAGCATCCCGTCCGCGGCGATTGCGAGTTTGAGCGTGACGAACGGCCGGCTCGTGTCGCGATGCGCGAAGAGGAACGGCGCGTTCAGGTCGGCGGCCGCGGCCCGTTCGACGCCCGTGGTCACGGGGATGCCCGCGGCACGGAGCACCTCGACCCCACCGCGAGCCTGTGGGTTCGGATCCTCGACCGCCACGATGACGCGGGCGATCCCCGCCGCGATGATGGCATCGGTGCACGGCGGCGTCTGGCCGTGATGCGTGCACGGTTCGAGGGTGACGTAGAGGTCCGCCCCCCGCGCCCGATCACCCGCAGCGCCCAACGCCATCACCTCGGCGTGCGGGCCGCCGTAGGCGGCGTGCCACCCCTCAGCGATCACCACACCGTCACGAACGACGACGGCGCCGACCAGAGGGTTCGGCGCCGTCCATCCCCAGCCGCGTCGCGCCACCCGAAGGGCGCGACGCATCCGGACCGCGTCGCGCGGGCCCGGCGGCGGGGCGAGTTCTGCTCGCGTCAGAAGCCCGCGCGGATGCCGATCGATCCGTACAGGCGCTTCGCGTTCGGACCGGTCGAGAACGTGTTGTAGGTGGCGACGTCACCGCCGGAGACCTGGCCGACCTCGGCGACGATCCGCGCGATGACGAGATTGAGGCCGAGGGAGCCGTACATCGTAGTCCGCTTGGTGGCGACCGACGCGTTGACGTTCGGGATGGTGAGCCCGGTGGCGGAGACGCCGATGTTGGCCGAGGCGTCGTAGGAATCCTGCCCGTAGCCCGCCGCCACCTGCAGCATCAGCAGGTTCTTCTGCGCGCTGAGGCGCCAGGAGCTCGTGGTCAGCGAGAAGTCCTGCATGTCGAAGGTGGCCCCGCTCGTCCCCGCCTGGAGAGAGACGGTCGGCAAGTCACGCTTGAGGTACGAGAAGGTGACGCCGGGGACGATCAGCGACTGCTGCAGGAGCCCGACGCGGACGCCGTAGCCGATCTTGAGCGAGCCGTCCGCCGGGGCGATCGAGATGCCGTCCGTCTCGACTTCCGGGACGTAGGTGGCGCTCGCGAGGAGGTCGACGCCGCCGATGCGGGTGACGCCCAGGCCGATCCCCTTGAAGAGGCCGACGCTCGCGTCAACCGTCGGGAACGCCAGCGCGGCACCGTTGGTGCCGAGATTCGTCCCCGGGGTGCTGTTCACGGCGCCAAGGGGCTCCAGGTCAGGCGTGGTGCCGGCGACGACGTTCATCCGGAGCGCGACGGCGAAGTGCGGCAGCCCGCCGACCGTGGTGCCGAGCCCGAGCGTGTGGCTGCCCCCCGCGACGGCGGTCCCGAGCTGCGGCGCCATGTAGGCGAAGAGGTCGGCGGCGTTGCACTGCAGGTCGCGCGTCGGTGTGAGGGCCCCGGGGGGGCACCCGTTCTGCGCGAGCGCCGGCGAGGCGGCGACGGTGAGGGCGGTGAGGGCGACGGCGAAGCGACGCATGGATGAGCTCCTGAAGTCAGACGAGGTGAACCCGCCCCGAGCCGGGGCGGAGGTGGCCGAGCATACAACTATCGACGCCGGCCTGTGAAGCAAGGTCACGGATCCGGGCGGCGACGGCTGTGTCACAGGTCACAATCATGCCGATACCCATATTGAACGCGCGAAACATCTCATCGGTCGCGACCTGCCCCGCCTCCTGCAGTACCCGGAAGACGGAGGGCACGGTCCACGCCGAGGTCTCGACCACCGCGTCGAGATGCGGCGGGAGCGCACGATCGAGGTTCCCCGGGATGCCGCCACCGGTGATGTGCGCCATGCTGTGCACGTCGCCGAGCACCGGGCGCAGGATGGGCAGATACGACCGATGGACAGCGAGGAGGACATCCGCGACCGAGGCGCCGCCGGCATCCGGGAACGAGTCGTGCGGGCCGAGGCGGAGCCGCTCGGCGACGATCCGTCGTGCGAGCGAGTAGCCGTTCGTGTGCAAGCCGGTCGAGGCGAGCCCCACGAGGACGTCGCCGTCACGGGCCCCGGCCGACGTGATTACGGCATCTTCCTCGACGACGCCGACGATGAACCCCGCGAGGTCATAGTCGGGCGCCGTGTAGACACCGGGCATCTCCGCCGTCTCGCCGCCGACGAGCGAGGCCCCGTTCTCCCGGCACCCCGCCGCGACGCCGGCGACGATCGCCTCCACCACCGACGGCACGAGGGTCCCGAAGGCCACGTAGTCGAGGAAGAAGAGGGGCGTCGCGCCCTGCACGAGGATGTCGTTCACGCAATGGTTGACCAGGCAGTGCCCGATCGTGTCGTGGCGATCGGCCTCGATCGCGACCTTGATCTTCGTCCCGACGCCGTCGGCGCTGGAGACGAGGAGCGGCCGACGCACCCCCTCGGGGACACGGAACATCCCGCCGAAGCCGCCGAAGGCGCCGCGCGCGCCCGCCGTGAACGTCGACTCCACCAACCGCTTGATGCGGTGCTTGGAGTCCTCGGCCGCCGCGATGTCGACGCCGGCGGCGGCGTAGGTGAGGGCGTCGCCGCTCACGTGTCGAGCGCCTGGTCGAAGGTCACGAGGCGATGGAAGTCCGCGACGCGCCGTTCGATGTCGGTGCGCGAGATCTCGAGGAGCCGCGTGATGGAGAATCCCTCGACGACGAACGAGCCCATCGCCGAGCCGAGCACGACGGCGCGGCGCAGGTTCGCGTCGCTGAGGTCGCGTGTACGCGCGAGCCATCCCATGAACCCGCCGGCGAAGGAATCCCCCGCCCCGGTGGGATCGAACACCGACTCGAGTGGATACGCCGGCGCGAAGAAGACGGACTCCCGCGTGAACATGAAGGCGCCGTGCTCGCCCTTCTTGATGAGCACCGTCCGCGGGCCGCGGTCGAGGATCCAGCGCGCCGCCTGCACGAGATTCGCCTGCTCCGTGAGCTGGCGGGCTTCGCCGTCGTTGAGCGTGATCAGGTCGACCTTGCCGAGCAGCTCGAGGAGGTCCGCACGACGCGACTCGATCCAGAAGTTCATCGTGTCGCAGGCGACGAGCTTCGGCTGGCGGACCTGCCGCAGCACGTCAAGCTGGAGCCGGGGATCGATGTTCGCGAGGAAGACGAACTCCGCGTCGCGGAACGCCTCCGGCAGCTTCGGGCGGAAATGCGAGAAGACGCCGAGCCGCGTCTCGAGCGTCTCCGCCGAGTTGAGGTCGTGCCGGTACCGACCGCGCCACCGGAACGACTCCCCCTCGGCGTGCTCCAGGCCGGTGAAGTCGACGCCGCGGGCCTTGAGGGGCTCCAGCTTCTCGACCGGGTAGTCACTTCCGACCACGCCGACGAGCTGGACCGGGCCCTGGTGCGACGCGGATGCCGAGAAGTAGTTGGCCGAGCCGCCGATCACCTCATCGGCTTTGCCGAAGGGGGTCTCGACCGAATCGAGCGCGACGGAACCGACGACGAGGAGCGACATGGGACGACGGATCAGGGGTGGGCGTGCAGCGCGCGGCTCACATCCGCTCGGGGGCGGAGATCCCGAGCAGCGCGAGGCCGTTGGCAAGGGTGATGCGCGCGGCCTTGGCGAGCGCGAGCCGCGCCGCGAGGACCGTCGGCGCCTCGCCGAGCACGTGATGCTTATGGTACCACGTGTGGACGAGACGCGCCGTCTCGAGGAGCCAGTTGGCGACGCGATGCGGCTCGAGCGCGTCCGCGGCCCCCGCGACCAGGGTCGGCCAGTCGAGGAGCGCCTTCACCAGCTCGCGCTCCTCGGGTGTGTCGAGCGCCGCCCAGACGACGCCGTCGCCGGTGACGCGCGACGGATCGACCTCCCCGACACGGAAGATCCCGCTGAGGCGCGCGTGCGCCATCTGAATGTAGTAGACGGGATTCTCCTCCGACTGGGCACGCGCGAGGTCGACGTCGAAGACGAGCTGCGAATCCCCCTTCCGCATCAGGAAGAAGTATCGGACCGCGTCCCGCCCGACCTCGTCGATGAGGTCGCGGACGGTGACGTAACTGCCGGCGCGCTTGGAGATCTTCACCTCCTCCCCACCACGCATCACCGTCACCATCTGGTGGAGCACGTACTCGGGATAGCCGGCGGGGATCCCGACCCCGAGCGCCTGCAGCCCGGCCCGGACGCGGGCCGTCGTCCCGTGGTGGTCTGCGCCCTGCACATTGACGGCGCGCGTGAAGCCGCGCTCGAACTTCGTCACGTGGTACGCGACGTCCGGGACGAAGTAGGTGAAGGTGCCGTCGCGCTTCCGCATCACACGGTCTTTGTCGTCACCGAACGCGGTCGTGCGGAGAAAGAGCGCGCCGTCGTCCTCGAAGGTGTGTCCCGCGGCGACGAGATCGGCGACGGTCCGCTCGACGCGCCCGTCGGTGTAGAGGGAGGACTCGAGGTAGTAGACGTCGAACCGCACCCCAAAGGCACGCAGGTCGAGGTCCTGCTCCTTGCGCAGCTCGCGGACCGCGACCGCGCGCACCGCCTCGAGCTCGTCACCGCGCGCGTCGGTGGGATACTCCGCGGCGTAGCGCTCCGCGATCTCCGCGATGTAGGCGCCGTGATACCCGCCCTCGGGGATCTCGAGCGGGAGCCCGGCGCGCTCGCGGAGCCGTGCCTGCACCGACCGGGCGAGATTCGCGATCTGCACGCCGGCATCGTTGTAGTAGAACTCGCGCGTGACGTCCCAGCCCTGCGCGGTGAGCAGGGCGGAGATCGCGTCCCCGAGGGCGGCCTGGCGGCCGTGCCCCACGTGCAGCGGGCCCGTCGGATTCGCGGAAACGAACTCGACGACGACGGTGCGGCCGACCGGCGCATCGGCGCGCCCCCAGCCCTCCCCCGCTTCAAGGATCCGGGCGAGCCCGGCGGCGAGGTCGCCGGTGGCGAGGCGGAAGTTGAGGAACCCCGGCCCCGCCACCGACGCTTCGGCGACGCCCGCGGCGGCTAGATCGAGCGCGCCGACGAGGGCATCCGCGACCTCCCGCGGCTTCCGCCCGAGCGGCTTGGCGAGGGTCATCGCGAGGTTCGTCGCCCAATCCCCGTGCGACGGGTCCCTCGGCCGCTCGAGCGCCGGGGCGACGTCCGCCGGCGCCCCCACCGCGACGGCGGCCTGCACCAGCGCCGCGCGCAGCCGGTCGACGGCGCTCACGAGGCCGACCCGCTCGACGAGCCGCCCGTCGCGCTGCTGGACGATCCGCTGGACGATCCGCTGGACGATCCACCGGACGATCCGCTGGACGACGCGGAACCGGTGGCGGCCGGGCTGCCGGCGGGCGCGGGTGACGCGGCGGCATCGGACTTCGCCGGCGCAGCGGCGTCCGTCTTCGCGGCGGCTGCGCGCTGATCCTTCTTCCCGTCCTTGCCGTAATCCGTGATGTAGAAGCCGGAGCCCTTGAACAGGAGCCCGCCCCCCGCCGACATACGGCGAGGCGCCTCCGCCCCGCAGGTCGGGCACGGCAGCACGCTGGCCGCGGCGCTGATCTTCAGGACGAAGTGTTCGAAATCGTGCCCCGAGGGGCAGCGGTACTCGTAGGTCGGCATCGGGAGGAGTCGGCGTAACGCGCGGAACCGACTGAAGTTAGCCGCCAGCGAGAGCCCCTACAAGCGACGCGTCATCCCGGGCGATACTCGCCCCAGACATCTCGGAGAACGTCTGAGATCTCTCCCACCGACGCCCGGGCGCGGACGGCCTCGATAAGCG
Source organism: Gemmatimonadota bacterium (assembly GCA_031127075.1). Classification (GTDB taxonomy): domain Bacteria; phylum Gemmatimonadota; class Gemmatimonadetes; order Gemmatimonadales; family Gemmatimonadaceae; genus Pseudogemmatithrix. The sequence continues at coordinate 34,658 of JARIFA010000012.1, forward strand.
CGGGCATCAGCGGGGCCGGCCCCTCGTCGGTGACGTAGGTCGGCGCGATCCGGCGGACCGCCTCGAGGGCGGCGGCCACCGCCCCCCCATCGCGCGCCGCGCGGACCGCGCCGAGCTGCGCGCGTTGCGCCGCCTCCAACCGGCCGAAGTCGGGCGCCGGGACGATCGGCGGTGCCTCGCCGTCTGCGAAGCGGTTCACGCCGACGGTGACGGTGGTGCCAGCCTCCACCGCGAGCTGGTACTCGTAGGCGGAGCGGGCGATCTCCTCCTGGAAGAAGTCGGCCTCGACCGCCGCGACGGCCCCACCGATCCCCTCGACCTGCGCCAGGAGCGCCCGCGCGCGACGCTCAAGCTCATCCGTCAGCGCTTCGACGTAAAAACTCCCCGCGAGCGGGTCCACGGTCTGCGCGACGCCGCTCTCGTACGCGACGATTTGCTGGGTGCGCAACGCGAGGGTCGCCGCCTCCGCCGTCGGCAGGGCCAGCGCCTCGTCGTACCCGTTCGTGTGCAGCGACTGCGTCCCACCGAGTGTCGCGGCGAGCGTCTGCACCGCGACGCGCACGACGTTGTTCAACGGCTGCTGCGCCGTGAGGGTCACCCCACCGGTCTGCGTGTGGAAGCGCAGCTTGCAGGCGGCGTCCGAGGCGCCGAAGCGCTCCCGCATCAGGGTCGCCCAGAGTCGGCGGGCCGCGCGGAACTTGGCGACCTCCTCGAAGAGGTCGTTGTGACAGGCGAAGAAGAACGAGAGCCGCGGCGCGAACGCATCGACCGCGAGCCCTACGGCCCGGGCCCGCTCCACATAGGCGAGCGCGTTCGCGAAGGTGAACGCGAGCTCCTGCACCGCCGTGGCGCCCGCCTCGCGGATGTGGTACCCCGAGATCGAGATCGGGTTGAACTGCGGGACCTCGGCGGCGCAGAAGCGGATCGTCTCCGCGATGAGCGCGAGCGAGGGCGTCGGCGGGAAAACGTACGTCCCGCGCGCGATGTACTCCTTGAGGATGTCGTTCTGGATCGTCCCGCTGAGTGCGGTGCGCGCCACGCCCCGCTCCTCCCCGACGACGACGTACATCGCGAGGAGGATCGCGGCCGTGGCATTGATCGTCATCGAGGTCGAGACGCGGTCGAGCGGGATGCCATCCAACAGGCGGTGGAGGTCGTCGACGGTATCGATCGCGACGCCGACGCGCCCGACTTCGCCGAGCGCGCGCGGCGCGTCGGAGTCCATCCCCATCTGCGTCGGCAGGTCGAAGGCCGTCGACAGCCCCGTCTGTCCCGCCTCAAGGAGGAGGTGGAACCGGGCGTTGGTCTGCTCCGCGGTGCCGAACCCGGCGTATTGGCGCATCGTCCAGAGCCGCCCGCGGTACATCGAGGGCTGCACGCCGCGCGTGAAGGGGAAGGCGCCGGGCGCGCCGAGCGCGGGGGGCACGTCGTCCGCCGCCGGCCCGTAGACCGGTGCGATGGGGATGCCGGAGGGGGAGAGCCGTTCGTCCGACGGCGGCGAGGCGTCACGCATGACAGAAATCTGGCATCGGGGCGCCGGACGCGCGCCCCGTCAGCCCTCAGCCGCCGGCCAGCAGCTCGGCGGCGATCGCCACGTCGGCCTTCGACCCGACGAAGTACGGCGACCGCTGGTGCAGCGCGGTCGGGGCCACGTCGAGGATCCGCTGCCGCCCGTCGATGGCGGCGCCGCCCGCCTGCTCGCAGATGAAGGCGAGGGGATTGCACTCGTAGAGCAGCCGCAACTTCCCCGTCGGACTCTTGGAGTTCGCCGGATACGCGAAGAGTCCGCCGCCAAGCAGGTTGCGATGGAAGTCGGCGACGAGCGACCCCACATAGCGCACGTTCATCGCCTCGCGCTGGCCATCCATCCCGCGATAGCGCTGGATGAGTGCCGCAACCTCCGGGGTCCAATGCTGTTCGTACGCCTCGTTCACCGAGAGATATCGCCCGTGCTCGGGGATGCGGATGTGGGGATGCGAGAGGAGATACTCCCCGATCGCCGGGTCGAGGGTGAAACCGTGCGCGCCCTGCCCCGTGGTGTACACGAGCATGGTCGAGGAGCCGTAGATCACATAGCCGGCGGCGACCTGCCGATAGCCGGGCTGGAGCATATCGGCGACGGTGCCCGCCCCGCCCTCCGGGGTCACGCGCCGGAGGACCGAGAAGATTGTCCCCACGGGGATATTCACGTCGATGTTCGACGAGCCATCGAGGGGATCGAAGAGGAGGACATAATTGCCGCGGTCGAAGCGGTCGGGGATCGCGATGACCCCCTCCTCCTCCTCGGACGCCATCGCGCAGAGCCGCCCGCCGTGATCGAGCGCCTTGACGATGATGTCGTTCGCGATGACATCGAGCTTCTGCTGGATCTCCCCTTGCACATTCGAGGTCTCGCGCGCGCCGAGCACGTCCGCGAGCCCGGCGAGCCGGACCTTGTTCGCGATCATCTTGCTGGCGAGCGCGAGGTCGTAGAGGATCCCGGAAAGCGCCCCGGTCGCCTCCGGATGCTTCCGCTCCTGCTCGATGATGAACCGCTCGATCGTGACGACGGACGTGGCGGTGTTGGTGACCACGGGGCGCTCCGAAACGGAAGGTGAGGCGCGGGGAGGGGGCCCGTCACCGGGAAACCTCGCCGGACGACGCGGGCCGGGGCAATGGCGCCGTTATCTCCCAGCGCTGCCCCGCCGCCCGGACCTCCCAGCGGTCACCATCCGTGCGGAGGCGGACGCTGCCCAGTTGATCGGTCCGGAGGACGGTGGTGCCACGATCCAGCAGGCGACGCATCACCGTCGGCGCGGGGTGGCCGTAGCGGTTCGTCGCACCGACCGAGACGAGGGCGACGCGCGGCCGCACCGCGTCGAGAAACGCCTCGGAGGTACTCGTCGTGGATCCGTGGTGCGCCACCTTCAGCACGTCCGCGCGCAGCGCCTCGGACGCATACCGCCCGAGGAGCCATGCTTCCTCAGCGGCCTCGGCATCTCCCGTGAGCAGGAGGCGCGACGCGCCGTACTGCAGCCGCACGACCGCGCTCGCCGCGTTCGGGTCCGTGAGGCCGGTCACCCACGCCGAATCGGGGGCGAGGAAGGTGCAGGTGATGCCGTCGATCGTGAGGACCTCGCCCGGTCGGATACGCCCCCATCGGGCGCCCGCCGCCCCGACCGCGGCGAGGGCGTCCCGGTACGCCCCCTGCGCCGCGACGTACCCGCCATCACGCACCTGCGCCGGCCGCAGCGCTCGCACGACACTCGCCGCGCCACCGATGTGATCCGCATGGGGATGCGTGAGCACGAGGAGCGCGAGCGTGCCGCCGGGTCGACGCAGTGCAGGCAGGATGGTCCGTCGACCCGCGTCCCCACCGCGCCACGTGCGCCCCGCGTCGACGAGGATCCACCGACCCCGCGGGGTCCGCACGGCGACGGCGTCGCCCTGCCCCACATCGAGGAGATGCACCTCCATCGCCGGCCGTCCCCCGAGCCGCGGGCCCCGCACGGGCCACCACGGCATCGCGGCGAGGCTCAGTGCGCCGACGAGGAGCGCGGGCGTCGGCCGCACCGACCAGACCGCGACGAGCAGGGCGACGACCGCGATACCGGCGAGCGTAGCCACCGCCAGCGACGGGGCGACCGCCAGGCTCGCCCACGACGGCGCGCTCGCCGCGATCGCGATTCCGTCGAGCGCGTGGAGGAGCGGCCGTGCGGCGGCGGCGGCGACCGGCGCCACGCCACCCTCGGGCAACATCATCGCGAGGAACAGTGTGGGCTGCAGCACCGCCACGATCGGTGCGGCCGCCACGTTCGCCAGCGGTCCGATCAGGCTGAGCCGACCGAAGTGCCAGGCCACGAGGGGCGCGGTCACGAGCGTCGCGACGGTGCCGGTCACGAGCTCGCGCCGGATCGCGCCCATCGGCATCTCCGCCTCGTCGGACCGCCGCCGCGCCCATCGCCCCGCCGCCACGAGCGCCGCATACCCGGCGACCGAGAGCTGCCACCCGAGGTCGCCGACGACGCGCGCATCGAGCACGACGGGACCGATCGCGCCGAGGGTGAACGCGCCCCACGGATGGACCGGCCGCTGTCGCGCGCGCGCGAGCGCCATCGCGGCGAAGAGCACGACGCTTCGGACCGCGGGCGCCGGGGCGCCGATCGCCGCGACGTAGACGACCGCCACCACGACCGCCGCGGCGTCGGCGGTGCGCCGGGAGAGTCGCATCGCCCGGAAGGCGAGCGTGAGCGCCGCCCCGACGATCGCAACGTGCAAGCCGGAGATCGACAGCAGATGCACGAGCCCCGCGTCGGCATAGCGATCGCGCAGGGCCGGGGTGAGGCCATCGGTCTCGGCGATGAGCAGCGCGCGGACCACCCCCGCCTCGGCGCCGAAGAGCCGGTCGAGTCGGGCGGAGGTCGCGCGACGCCACGAGGCGAGCGCGGCGGCCGCGTCCCCCGTCCGTCCCCCGTCCGCCGCCGGGCCCGTCTCCGCGGCACCGACCACGTGCGGCGTGGCGCGCCCCTCGGTGAACGCCAGCGACGCGCCGTGCGCCATCGCCGCGAGCGCGATCACGAGCGCCGGCGCCACCGCGCGCCCACGTCCTGTCGCCGCGGCACCGGCACTGCCGACCACGGCCACGATGGCGAGGGACGTGACGGGCAGCGCGGCCCGCGCGAGCAGCAGGCCCGTGACCCACGCGGCACCGGCCACGAAACTGAGAGGCATCGGATGACAGCATCCGCGCGTCACCGCGCCGACGCATCATCGGGGCCGCGCGCGCGTCATCGCGCCGCGCCGGCCCCGGGTGGGCTCACCCCGCCATCGGCAGGGGTCGCCGCTCATCGACGAGCGTCCCGGTGAACGTCGCGCCGCTGGTCCCGGTGAGCTCCACGGTCACATACCGCCCGATCCAGCTCGTCGGGCCGGCGACGAGCACGGTCTTGAAGTCGCGTGACCGTCCCTGCAGCAGCTCCCCGCCCTTCCGCGCCTCCTTCTCGACGAGGACCTCGAGGCGATCACCGAGACGGGCGAGGTTCCGCTCGCGGGCGATCCCGCGCACGGTCGCGACCAGCGCGTCGTAGCGGGCATCCATCACCGCCGGGGCGATCGTCCACTCGGGGGGCATCCGCGTCGCGGGGGTCCCCTCCCGCGCGGAGAACTTGAAGGTGAAGGCATCGTCGAACCGCACCTCGCGGCAGAGCGAGAGCGTCTCCTCGAACTCGGCGTCCGTCTCCCCGGGGAAGCCGACGATGATATCGGTCGTGAGCGTGAGCCCAGGGATCGCCGCGCGGAGCCGCGCCACGGAGTCGAGATAGTCCTCGCGCGTATAGCGGCGCAGCATCCGCTTGAGCATCGAGGTGCTCCCGCTCTGCATCGGCAGGTGCACGTGCTCGCAGACCGTGGGCGTCTCCGCCATCGCCGCGATCACGCGGTCGGAGAAGTCGTTCGGGTGCGGGCTCGTGTAGCGCAGGCGCCGGAGCCCGGGCACGGCACCCACCGCGCGGAGGAGATCGGCGAAGTCGTGGGTGCCGTCGTGATACGAATTGACGGTCTGCCCGAGCAGAATGACCTCGTGGATCCCCTGCGCGACCACCGCCTCGGTCTCGCGGACGACGTCGGCGAGCTGCCGACTTCGCTCGGGGCCGCGCGTGGTCGGCACGATACAGTACGTGCAGCGATAGTCGCAGCCGCGCTGCACGGGAATCCACGCCTTCACGCCATCGAACCGCCGGGCGGTGACGTCCTCGTAGTGCTCCTCGAGATCGAAGTCGGTGGCGACGCGGCGCTCGCCTTGCCGGGCCCCTTCGAGGAGCGACGGGAGCATCCGATACGCGTCGGGCCCGACGACGAGCTGCACGCGGGTATCGGTCTCGAGGAGCCGGGGGCCGAGGCGCTGCGCCATGCACCCCGTCACCCCGAGGACGGCGCCGGCCTTGAGGTCGCGCCGGAGCTCGCCGAGGCGGCCGATCACGCGCTGCTCGGCGTTCTCACGGATGGCGCAGGTGTTCACCAGGACCACGTCGGCGCCGACCGGGTCGTCGACGGCGGCATACCCTTCGCGCGCCAGGGCGCCGTACATCAGCTCAGAGTCGCTGACGTTCATCTGGCAGCCGTAGGTCTCGATGTAGACGGTGCGGCGGGTCACGGGCGCGGCGGGGCTGGGGTGAGCGGCAAACGGAGATGGAAGATACTGCCCTGCCCCTCCTCGCTCTCCACCCAGATGCGGCCGCCGTGCGACTCGACCGCGATCCGGCAGAAGGCGAGGCCGAGCCCGGAGCTGCGCACCCGGGGCGCGTGCGGACCTCGCACCTGTTCGAACTTCCGGAAGATGCGGTCCTGGAACGCCGGCGGGATGCCCGGTCCGTCATCGGCGACGGTGAGGTGGATCCCCTCCGCCTCCCGACGCGCCCCGAGGGTGACGGTCACCGGGGTCGCCGAGTGGGTGACGGCGTTCTGGATCAGATTCGAGAGGACGCGCTTGAGCAGCGTCTTGTCGGCCTCGAAGACGGGCGCGTCGTCCTCGACCGCCGTGCGCGCGGTCGCCTGCTCCTGATGGAAGCGCACCGCCCAGTCATGGACGAGCTCCGCCATCAGTGCGCCCGGCGCGATCGGTTCGGGCTGCAAGGCGAGCGTCTGCTCGGAGACGCGGGAGACGTCCAGCAGGTCTTGGATGAGCCCGAGGAGGTCCTCGGCCTGCGACTCGACGTCGGAGAGGGCACGCGCCGGCTCCGGTGCGATGGCACCGAAGTCGCCGTCGCGGAGCATCTCTAACGTCGCCAGGACGGCGGTGAGCGGCGTCTTGAGATCGTGCACGATCATCCGCACGAGGTCCTCCCGCGCCTGCTGCGCCTCGCGAAGCTCGAGGAGGCTCTGCTCGAGCGCGTCGGTAGCGCCCTTGAGACGCAGGAGGCTCCGCACCCGTGCCCCGAGCACGTGCCGGTCGTGCGGCTTGAGGAGGAAGTCGTCACCGCCGGCCTCGATCGCCTTGAGGCGCACCGCCCCGTCATTGAGCGCGGAGACGAAGATGACGGGGATCCGCGCCGTGCGCGGATCGCGCTTGAGGCGACGGCAGACCTCGAAGCCGGTCTCGCGCGGATCGACGCCGAGGTCGCCCGCCGGCATCGAGACGTCGAGGATGCAGCAGTCGGGGCCCTCGGCGGTGGCGCGGGCGAGGGCCTCGGGACCATCGGCGGCGCTGATCACCCGGACCCCCAAGACGGCGAGCTGATCGCGCAGCAGCTCGACATTGGCTTCGACGTCGTCCGCGACGAGCACGAGCGCCCCGGCGCCATCCGACGGCAGCGGCGGGACGCTCATCGGCGCCGCCTCAGGGCCGGATGCCGAACCCGAGCGAGACGAGCCACGCCTGTTCCGTGGCGCCGTCGGTGCGCCGGGCGGCCCGCTGGACCGCGAGCTCCACTTGGCCGCGTCCGCGCGACACCGGGATGCCGAGCCCGCCGGTCACCGCGCGCTCGTCGACGACCGAGGTGCCGACGCCGAAGGGGAGGGTCCGATCGCGGACCCCGAGGCGCACGAGGGAGGCGATGCCGGCGACCTTGGGCCCAGCGACCTCGAGCCCCGCGCCGATCTCCGTCGCGTCGAAGGTCGACATCGCGGCGGTCCCAAGGGCGTCCATCTGCGTCCACCGCACGCGCTCGATGCGCGCCGAGAGCGCGGTGTTGGGGATCCCCACATAGGAGGCCCCGATCCCGAGCCGCGCCGGCACCCGCGCCGACGCGAGAGAGACTTCATCCTGACGGACGGTCAATGGCCCGGAGGTGCGCAGCGAGGCCCCGACGACGAGGCTCTTCACTGGCGCCGCGACGATCCCGAGCGAGAGCGCGCGGCCACCGTAGTTCATCACCGAGGACTGCTCGACGCTCCCGATGCCCGTGCTGTCCGGGAAGGTGCGACCGAACGCGATCCGGTTCTCACCGACGATGGCGTGCACAGCGGCCCCCACCTGGACCTGCGGCAAGACCTGCATCGCGACGGCGAAGCGGGCATCGGTCATCGCGCCGTTGCTGGCCGCACCGAGGATCGACGGCAGCGTCTCCCCGGCGACCACCTGACTGTCCGCGTACGCGTTGGCGAAGGTGCGATCGAGGAAGGTGCTGAACGAGGCACCGAAGATCACGGGCCCGACCGCGCCGGTGGCGCTGAAGATCGGGAACCGCACCACGCGCGCGGAGGTGCGGGCCGTCCCGAACGCGGTGCGTCGGGTCTCCGGCTCCACCTGCGAGAAGATCGAGAAGCGGGCGGCCGAGGCGATGGTCGCCGGATTGATGGGCGACGCGGGATCGAGCTCCGCCCCTGCGCCGCCACCGCCGAGCGCGGCCGCGCTGATCTGTCCCGTGGGGTAGCCGTAGCCCTGCAGGGCGA
>JARIFA010000073.1 GCA_031127075.1 Gemmatimonadota bacterium
CCCGCGCCTCGATAAACTCGCCGCAATCGTCCATCCCGAGCGCACAGTGCCGGCCGCGGTGCAGTTCGTCGACATCGCCGGACTCGTGAAGGGTGCCTCGCAGGGCGAGGGGCGCGGCAACGCCTTCCTCTCGAACATCCGCGAGACCGACGCGATCGTGCACGTCGTCCGCTGCTTCGACGATGCCGACGTGATCCACGTCGATGGCAGCGTGAACCCGGCGCGTGACCGCGAGACGATCGAGTTCGAACTCGCCCTCGCCGATCTGTCGGTGGTGGAGAAGCGGCTCGACAAGGCGAAGCGCGCCGCCAAGACGGGGGATAAGGCCGCCGCGACCGAGGCGGCCGCACTCGAGAAGGCGCAGGCGCCGCTCGCCGAGGGGCGTGCCCTCTGGCACGTCACCCTGACGCCAGAGGAGCGCGAGCTCCTCAAGCCCCTGCAGCTCCTCACGCTCAAGCCGATCCTCTATGCGGCGAATGTCACCGACGCCGAGCTGACCGGCGCGGAAGGGCCGCACGTCACCGCGCTCCGGGCCGCGATCGCCGCGGACCACGAGCCGGCGGAAGTCGTGACCTTCTCGGCGAAGATCGAAGCGGAGCTCGCCGACCTCCCCGCGGAGGATCGGGCGGAGTTCCTCGCGTCGCTCGTCATCGAGTCGGCGGGCCTCGACCGGTTGATCCGGGGCGGCTACCACCTCCTTGGTCTGCAGACCTATTTCACGGCCGGCGAGAAGGAAGTCCGCGCCTGGACGATCAAGCAGGGGGACACCGCGCCGAAGGCCGCCGCGGTGATCCATACCGACTTCGAGCGCGGCTTCATCCGAGCGGAGACGGTCGGCTACGACGACTTCGTCGCGCTCGGTGGCTGGAAGGGCGCGAAGGAGAAGGGCGCCGTCCGGAGCGAGGGGAAGGAGTACCTCGTGAAGGATGGCGATGTCCTGCTCTTCCGCTTCAACGTCTGATCCCTCGTCGGCGCGCGACATCGTCCCCGCGTGCGTCCCCCCGCCCGACGTCGGGCGGCCCACCTCGGAGGTTCCGATGCGTCCTCTCGTCGCGGCACTCCTGATTCTGGTGTTCCCCCTCGGGCGCGCGGCGGCGCAGGATCCCGCCGCCCCCGTCCCGCCTGACCTGGCCGCGGCGCAGGCCGCGTACGACCGCGCGCCGCAGGACCGTGACGCGCTGATCTGGCTCGGGCGCCGCATCGGCTACACCGGCGCCTATCCGCGCGCGATCGACCTCTACACCCTGGGACTGCAGCGGCACCCGGAATCGCCGTTCCTCCTTCGCCATCGCGGGCACCGGTACCTCTCGATCCGCGACACCCGTCGGGCGCGCGCGGACCTCGAGCGCGCCTGGGCGGTGGTCCGGGCCTGGCCCGACATCGTCGAGCCCGATGGTCAGCCGAACGCGCGTGGTATCCCGACGAGCTCGCTGCACTCGAACATCCGCTATCACCTGGCGCTGGCGTATTTCCTCGATGGGGACTTCGCGCTTGCCGAGCCGATCTGGGCGGAGGATGCGCGCGTGGCGACGAACCTCGATCAGCGCGTGGCCGCGACCTATTGGTGGGTGCTCTCCCTCGCGCACCAAGGGCGCCGTGCGGAGGTCGCACAGGTGCTCGCCCCGATCGATGCGTCGTGGGACATCATCGAGAACGGGAGCTACCATCGCCTGCTGCTCTGGATGAAGGGCGTGCTCCCGACCGAGCGGCTCTTCTCCGCCGAGGTGAGTGCGGTGGAGCGCCAGACGATCGGGAACGGGATGGGCCAGTGGCACGCGGCGAACGGCCGAGCGGCCGAGGCGCGTGCGGCGTGGCAGGGGGTGCTCGCGGGGCATCCGGCCCCGAGCTTCGGCGTGCTGGCGGCGGAGCGGGGGCTCGGGCGGCTGCCGTAGGTCGGCTGGCCGCCGGCTGCCGGGCCCGCGACCGGCTCGGGGGCGCCGACGGGTCGTCAGGGGGCCGTTGACCCCGCCGGTGGGCCTCGGGTAGACTTATGGGCTGTTCACATCCGGGGCCCGCGCCGACGTCCGTCGGACGACCCGCCCCGCTCTCCTCCCGCGTCGGCAACCCGCGGGGGGCGATCACGACCAAAGGGAGGATTGCCACATTGTCTCGTGAATACGAGGCGGTGTACATCTTCGATGCCGGACTCGAAGACACCGCCATCGCCGAGAAGCTGGAGAAGCACCACGCGCTCCTCGGCACCACCGCGCCCATCACCCTCGATCACTGGGGCCGGCGCCAGCTCGCGTACAAGATCGGTTCCAAGGAGACCGGCTACTACGTCGTCGCCCGGTTCCACGCCGAGGCGGGCGTGCTGCCGGAGTTCGAGCGCGCGCTCAAGCTCGACGACGGGGTCATCCGCTACCTGGTCTCCGTGCATGAGCACGAGCTCGGCGCCCCGCCGATGACCGAGGAGCAGCTCGCCGCCCGCCGGGCGCGCGATGCCGACGACGACGAGGACGAGGAGTAACCCATGCGCCGTTCCCGAAAGGTCTGTCCGGTCACCGAGGCCGGTATCCGCTTCATCGATTACAAGGATGAGCGTTTCCTCTCCCGCTTCATCACCGACACGGGGAAGGTCCTCCCGAGCCGGCTGAGCGGGGTCGACGCGCGCCATCAGCGGCAGCTCGCGAAGGCGATCAAGAAGGCCCGCTACCTCGCGCTGCTCCCGTACACCCGCAGCCAGTCGGCGCAGTAACCGAGGTCGGCGTGGCGGAGTCCGTCGAGCCGCCACGGGAGCGTGGGATCTGGGCCCCCCTGGGCGTCTTGATCCTCCTCTCGTATCTCGGGCAGGTCCCGCTGTTTCGCATTCTGATTCCCTTTCCCGTCCCGTTGGTGGCGTTGGCCCCGCTCGTCGCGGCCGCGGCGCTCGCGGGATGGTGGCGCGAGGGAGGGCTCCCCGTCCTGCCGGTCTTCTGGCTCACGACGGCGGCCGCCCTCCTCTGGCGGCTCCTGCAGGTGGGTGGCGCGTTCGCGCCGCTCGTCGGCGGGTGGCTCCTCCTCCTCGCCCTCGCCTTCTCCACGCGACTCGTCCGCTGGCCCGATCGGCCAATGCTGACACAGGCGTCGTGGAGCGTGGCGGTGGCCGGGGCGGCGACGCTGCTGGTGCTGGCGGTCTCACCGGGCGGGCTCGCCGGGGCCGTCACCGCCGTCGGCGAGGAGCTCGGCGCCCGGTCCCTCTCGGCCAGCCGGGAGTGGCAGGCGATGACCGGCACCGCGGCGTGGCAGGAGCTGGTGGCCTCGTCGCCCGCGTGGGCGGAGATGGCCACCGAGGTGGAGCGGCAGCTCGACACCTGGCCCGCGAGGGTCCGGCCGCTCTTCCCGGCGCTCATCGCGCTGCAGTCGCTCCTGATGCTCGCGCTCGCGTGGGCGCTGGTGCATCGGCTGGGGCGGCGGCGAGTCGGTCCGCCGATGTCCCCGCTACGCCGATTCCGGTTCGATGACCGGGTCGTCTGGGGGGTCGTGCTGGGGCTGGGGCTCGTGGCCCTCCCCGGCGGCGGCCTCCTCCAGCGAGGGGGGTGGAATCTGCTTGTGGTCTTCGGCGCCCTCTACGCGATCCGCGGGGTGGGCGTGATGGTGTGGTTCCTGGCACCGGGACGGTGGCAGACGCTGGCGTGGGGCATCCTCACGCTGCTCTTCTGGCCGGTGATCGGGGCGGTGGCGGTCGGGCTCGGGCTCGGCGACACCTGGTTCGTCTGGCGCCGCGACTCGCGGCGAGAATCCCAACGCGTGGAGTAAACCAATGGAAGTCATCCTTCGGCAGGCGGTCGACAACCTCGGGCACCCCGGGGACATCGTGCAGGTCTCGTCGGGCTACGCCCGAAACTTCCTGCTGCCCCGTGGCGTCGCCTTCGAGGCGACCCCTGGGAACAAGAAGCGCATCGCGCAGGAGAAGGAGCGGCTCGAGGCCGCCGAGAACGCGCGTCGCGCCTCGGCGCAGACGATCGCGGACCGGCTCGCGGAGGTCTCCCTGACCTTCTCCGCCAAGGTCGGCGAGGAAGGCAAGCTCTTCGGCTCGGTCACCGCGAACGACATCGCGCACCAGCTCGAGACGCAGGGCTTCACCGAGGTCGAGAAGCGGATGATCGACCTCCACGAGCCCATCAAGGCGCTCGGCGTCTACAAGGTCCCGATCCGGCTGCACGCCGACGTGAAGCCCGAGATCAAGGTCTGGGTCATCAAGGCCTGAGCCCGGCCCCACGGGCGGCATCCGAAGGGGCGGTCCCGCGCTGCGGGGCCGCCCCTTCGGCCCTCCCCACGCTTGCATCGCCCCGCCCCCGACGGAACCTTTCGACCCATCCTGGGTTCGCACTCCCACCCACCCGATTCCCCCGTGGTCACCGCTCCCGCTGACGTCCTGCAGGTCGCCCGCCAGGCGGCCACCGTCCTCTCCGACCAGAAGGCCGTCGACGTGACGCTCCTCGATCTTCGGGGAGTCACCGATATGGCCGACTATTTCCTCGTGGCCAGCGGGACCTCGGACACGCACGTGCGTGCGACCGCCCAGCATGTGCTCGACCGGCTCAAGACGGAGGGGATGACGGTGCACTCCGTCGAGGGACTCGAGCAGGGCCGCTGGGTCCTCCTCGACTACGTCGATGTCGTCGTGCACCTGTTCCACCCGTCGCTGCGCTCGTACTACCAGCTCGAACGTCTCTGGGGCGACGCCACCGTCGTCCCCCTCCCCGACCCCATCGCGTGAGCCCCGCGTGCGCCCTCGCCTGACGTCCCGCGTCGTCCTCGCCGCCCTGCTCGCGCTCGTCGCCCCATCGCTCGGCGCGCAGGGGGGGTACTTCGGCCAGAACCACGTCCAGTATCGGACCTTCGACTGGCAGGTCCTCAAGACCGAGCACTTCGACGTCCATTACTACCCGGAGCTCGAGGCCGCCGCGCGCTACGCGGGCCAGATGGCGGAGCGGTCCTACGCCCGGCTCTCGCGGCTCCTCGGGCACGAGTTCCGCGAGCGGAAGCCGATCCTGATCTACGGCTCGCGCACCGAGTTCGCGCAGAACAACGTCACGGGGGACCTCGGCGAGGGCACGGGCGGCGTCACCGACGCGCTGCGGCAGCGCAACATGTTCTTCTTCTCCGGCGATCTCGGCGAGGCGGAGCACGTGCTCACGCACGAGATGGTACACGTCTTCCAGTATGACATCCTCGCCCGCGGCCAGACCGGGGACCTGCAGGGGCTCGCGCAGGTGAATCCGCCCCTCTGGTTCGTCGAGGGGATGGCGGAGTACCTCTCCATCGGCCCCGCGCACACCTACACCGACGCGATCCTCCGCGACGCCGCGCTGAACGGCAACATCCCGACGGTCGAGGAGATGACGGAGCGCCCCGACCTCTACTTCCCGTACCGCTTCGGCGAGGCACTCTGGTCGTACGTGGGGCGGCGGTGGGGTGACGAGGTCGTCGGCGAGATCCTGCAGGCCTCGGCGAGCGTCGGCGTCGACCGCGCCTTCCGGCGCTTCCTCGGCTTGGACCTCGAGGATCTGGGTGAGGAGTGGCGCGAGGACGTGCAGCTGCGCTACCTGCCCCAGGTCGCTCAGCTCGAGCGGCCGCGTCGGACGGCGGCACCGCTACTCAACGCCAAGCGGACCGGCGGTGTGATCCCGGTCTACGTCGCGCCCTCCCTCTCGCCCGACGGCAAGCAGATCGCCTACATCTCGACGGGAAGCCTCCTCCGCGCCGAGGTGTTCCTCGACCTGTATCTCGCGGATGCGACCACCGGGAAGCGGCTCGCGCGACTCACGAAGAGCACGCTCGACCCCGAGTTCGAGGAGCTGCGCTACCTCTACTCGCAGGGCGCCTTCTCTCCCGACGGCCGGTACTTCGCCTTCACGGCGCAGCGCCGCGGCCGCGACGTCCTCTACGTCTACGACGTGCGCCGCAAGCGGGTGGCGCGTCGCCTCGACACCGACCTGCAGGCGATGATGGGGCCGAGCTGGTCACCGGACGGCCGGAAGCTCGTCTTCAGCGGCGCCTCCGGCGGGCTGTCGGATCTCTACATGATTGACGCCGACGGCCGGAACCTCACGCGGCTGACCAACGACCATTACGGCGACCTGATGCCACAGTGGTCGCCCGACGGCCAGCGGATCGCCTTCGTGAGCGAACGCGGGCCGCAGACCGACCTCGCCTCCCTCACGCTCGGCGCGTGGCGCGTCAGCGTGCTCGACCTCACCAGCGGCACGGTCGAGGTCCTGCCCGAGCAGGCGGGGAAGAACCTCAATCCGCAGTGGGCGCCGGACGGGCAGTCGCTCGCCTTCGTCTCCGATCGCACGGGGATCGCGCAGATCTTCCTGTTCGACCTCGGCACGCGCGAGCACTACCAGCTCACGAAGTTCGTCGGCGGCGTCCTCTCCATCACGGAGATCAGTCCGGTGATGACGTGGGCGCGCGAGGCGGACAAGCTCGCCTTCACCTATCACGACGACGGACAGTTCACGATCTGGAGCATCGTGAACCCCCGCGAGTTGAAGAAGGAGCCCTACCGCGCCCCCGTGGTCGTGGCCGCGGTCGACACCACCACGGCGGCGCCCGCGCGCGGGGCCGCCGCCACGGTCGCGCAGGAGATCCTCGACAGCCTCGCGCGCGCCAAGGTCATGACCAACGCGACGCGACGCCGCGCGATGTATCGCGGCCCCGACGGGTTCCGACCCGCCGGGCTGCTGCCCAGCACGGAGCGTGCCGGGCTCTCCGTCGCCGCGCTCCTCGACAGCACGATGGCCCTCCCCGACCCGAGCTCCTTCACCGCGGGGCGCTATGAGGGGCGACTCAAGGCCGAGTACGTCGCGCGGCCGCAGGTGGGATACGCCCAAGACAACTTCGGGCGCGGCGTGTACGGCGGCACGACGATCGTGCTCGCCGACATGGTCGGGAACGAACGACTCGCGCTCGCCGGCGGCGTGAACGGGCGCCTCAGCGAGGCCCAGGTCTTCGCCGAGTACACCAATCTCGGCGGCCGCCTGCAGTACCAGGTCGGCGCGCAGCAGCAGCCCTACTTCTTCCTCGCCGGCGCGAGCCAGGTGGGGAACGGCGCACAGTTCCTGCAGACCCAGGTCCTCGCGCGCTTCATCGCGCGCTCCGCGTACGCGAACGGGATCTTCCCGCTGAATCGGTTCACCCGCTTCGAGGTCGGCGCGAACTTCCAGAACATCGACCGCTCGCTGATGTACATCAGCCAGGGGATCGATCTGAACCTCGGGCTCTCGACGGGCTTCTACATCGACTCGATCGTCGGAGCCGGCTCGCTCAACTACGTCTCCCCCTTCGTCGCCTACGTCTCCGACAACGCGATGTTCAGCGGAACGGGCGGGATCTTCGGGCACCGCTACCGGGCCTCGGTGGAGAAACTCGCGGGGAACGTCTCGTGGACGACCTACGGGCTCGACCTCCGGCGCTACGACCCGCTGCTCTTCAGCGTACTCACGCTCGCGAGCCGCGTGTCGTTCAACATCTCCGCTGGCCCGGACGAGACGGAGTTCCCGAAGTTCATCGGCCGCCCCGACTTCGTGCGCGGCTACGACCGCGAGCTCTACACGTCGAACTGTGCGGGCTCCGCGACCGACCCGAACCAGTGCGAGGCCACCCAGCTCCTCGGGAGCCGCGTGGCGTACGCCAACCTCGAGCTCCGCTTCCCCCTCGTTCGGCGCTTCGTCCTCGGCGTGCTCCCCATCGCCCTGCCCCCCGTCGACGGGCTCTTCTTCTACGACTTCGGGATGGCGTGGTCGCGCGGCCAGAGCATCTCCGCGACGCGCCCGGCGAACTACGACTTCCTGACGCAGCGCTATCCGCTCCGCAGCTACGGCTTCGGCGTGCGGATGAACCTCTTCAACATCGCGCTCATCCGGTGGGATTACTCGATCCCGCGCGATGGCTCACTGAAGAACGGCTACTGGTTCTGGACCCTCGGCCAGTCGTTCTGAGCCGCTGCGGCTAGATTCCCGGGGTGCGCCGCCCCGCCCCTCGACCGTTCCTCCTCGCCCTCGCGCTGCTGACCGCGTGCGGGGACGATGCCCCGCCGCCGGCCGCGCTCGCCGGCGGCGGCGGATTCGAGGCGCTCCTGCTGCAGGTGCCGACGGACGGCGGGGTCGTCACGATCCACCGCCCGGGCAGCGACTCGGCGCTCTGGCGCTCCCGTGAATCCGCCCCGCCCACGCGGGCGTTGCTCGGCTTCGACGAGTACCTCGGGACCCTCGTCGCGGCGGACAGCGGCGGCCGGCCCTTCGGGATGAGTCTGCGGGTGGGCACGGTCGAGCGCTTCGGGACATCACCGCTCGGCACGCTGACGGCGACCGAGGGCGCCGCCATCTTCACGTCGGTGGAGGACGGCACGCTCCAACGGCTCACGCCGATCGCGAGTTGGACCTGGCGACCGCCGCAGACGCCCGACGCGGTGGTCCCGCTCCTCGACGGCGGGGCGCTCGTGGTGGCGACCACCGACGGCGTGGGATCGGTGGTCCGGCGCATCCGTCCACCGAATCCGACACCGGTGGACAGCCTCGACCTCCCCGCCACCGCGATGTGGCGGCGCACGACCGCGGCGGATCTCGTCTGGGGCGTCGCGGACGGCAATATCATCGCCCTCCGGGTCCGCGACCTGACGGAGGTCTTCCGCGAGGGGGTCAGCGGCCGCATCCGCGCGATCGAGACGACCCCGAGCGGCGACCGGCTCTACGTCGCGACGGCCTCGCGCGCCCTGCAGGTGGTGGACCGGTTCGCCCAGGAGGAGACGGCGGCGATTGATCTCCCAGCCGAGGTCACCGCGCTACGGATGGACCCCGAGGGCGCGTACCTCCTGGCCGCGGCGGAGGGGCGCGAACAGATCTTCGTGATCGCCGTGGGGACCGGCCGCGTGGTCGCGACGATCGACGCCCCGTGGGGGGACGACCTGCCCGTGGTGACGCCCGCCGCGACGATCGTCGTGCGTGACGGTCGGGACGTCGTGGAGCGGGAGCTTCTCTCGGGCCGCGAGCGCGTGCGGCATCGGGATGGGGCAGCCGACCTCTGGCGGCTCGTCCGCTGGGACGGGTTCCGCCCGCGGCGTGCCAACCTCGACGACCGGCTGAGCGCCGACGCGGTGACCGACACCGCCGCCGCCGACAGCGCCTTCGCCGAGATGGTCCGCGCGCGGTACGGGATCGTGGTCGACACCGCGCTCGTCGGCGACACGAGCGCCACCCTCGGGGCCGGCGCGCCGAGCGGCGCGTCCGGCGGCGCG
>JARIFA010000013.1 GCA_031127075.1 Gemmatimonadota bacterium
CGACGTCGACGTGATCGAGGGACTGTCCCCCGCGATCTCCATCGAGCAGAAGACCGCCGGCGCCAACCCGCGCTCCACGGTCGGCACGGTCACGGAGATCTACGACTACCTGCGCCTCCTCTACGCGCGCGCCGGGACCCCGCACTGTCCGCAGTGCGGCCGCGGGGTCGCGCGGCAGACCCCGTCGCAGATCGCGGACGTCGTCCTCGCGTGGCCCGAGGGGACGCGCATCGAGGTGCTCGCGCCGCTCGTCCGCGGCCGCAAGGGGGAGTTCCGCGACCTGTTCGAGGATGCCCGGAAGCAGGGCTTCGTCCGCGCGATCGTCGACGGCGCGGTCATCGAACTCGCCGATCCGCCGAAGCTCAACCGCCGCATCAATCACGACGTGGCGATCGTCGTCGACCGCCTCACCGTGCGCGCGGAGGACCGCGGGCGCCTCACCGACTCACTCGAGACCGCGCTCCGGCTCGCGAGCGGACTGGCGCAGGTCGTGCGGCACGACGCGGGAGGCGCGCCACAGCTCTTCTCCGAACGCTACGGCTGCCCCGACTGCGGGCTCTCGATGCCGGAGCTCGAACCGCGGCACTTCTCCTTCAACTCCCCGTTCGGCGCCTGCGCGGCCTGCTCGGGCCTCGGCACCACGCGCACGGCGAGCGCCGAACTCGTCCTCGGCGATCCGTCGATCTCGATCCTCGAAGGGGTCGTCCTCCCCTGGGGGGAGCCCGACGGTGCCCTCCGGCGCGTCATCCTGCCCGGGCTCGCGAAGCACCTGCGCTTCGAGCTGAACACGCCGTGGGGGAAACTCCCCGATCGTGTGAAGTTCGAGCTCCTCTTCGGCGCGAAGTCCAAGGGCGACGAGGGCGCGAAGTGGGAGGGGATCCTCGCGAACGTGCAGCGGCGGTACCAAGAGACCGGCTCCGATGCGATCCGCACGGACCTCGACGCGTACATGGTGGTCACGGAGTGCCAGAGCTGCGCGGGCGCACGGCTCAAGGCCGAGTCCCTCGCCGTCACCATCCACGGTCGCAACATCGCGACCTTCACCGCCGCCTCCGCCGCCGAGGCCCTCGCGTTCGCCGAGACGATCCCGCTCCGCGAGGCCGGGCGCCCGGGGCTCGACCCCGGTATCGCCGGCCCGATCCTGAAGGAGGTCCGCGAGCGGCTGCGCTTCCTCGTCGACGTCGGGCTCGACTACCTCACCCTCGATCGTGCCGCCGAGTCGCTTTCCGGCGGCGAGGCGCAGCGCATCCGCCTCGCGACGCAGATCGGCTCCCGCCTCGTCGGCGTGCTCTACATCCTCGACGAGCCGAGCATCGGGCTGCACCAGCGCGACAACGCACGCCTCCTCGGCACCCTCCATCGGCTGCGCGACCTCGGCAACACCGTGCTCGTGGTCGAGCACGACGAGGAGACGATCCGCGAGGCCGACCATCTCATCGACCTCGGTCCCGGGGCAGGGAAGCACGGCGGTGAGGTGATCGCGGCCGGCACGGTCGCGGAGGTGATGGCGGTCGAGCGGAGCGTCACCGCGCAGTACCTCAGTGGGCGACGCAGCATCCCCACGCCCGCGCAGCGACGTCCCGTCGATCCCGCGCGCGTGCTCCGCATCGAGGGCGCCACCGCGCACAACCTGAAGGACGTCGACGTCACCATCCCGCTCGGCACCTTCGCGGCCGTCACCGGGGTCTCGGGCTCCGGGAAGAGCACCCTCGTCGAGGACATCCTGCAGCGCGCCCTCGCGCGGCACTTCTACCGGGCGCGCGTGCTCCCCGCCGCCCATCGTCGCATCGCCGGCCTCGAGCACCTCGACAAGGTGATCGACATCGATCAGGCGCCGATCGGCCGCACGCCACGCTCCAATCCCGCCACCTACACCGGCCTCTTCACCCCGATCCGCGACCTCTTTGCCGAGATGCCCGAGGCGAAGCTCCGGGGCTATGGCCCTGGCCGCTTCTCGTTCAACGTGAAGGGCGGCCGGTGTGAGACCTGCCAGGGCGATGGCGTGATGCGGATCGAGATGCACTTCCTCCCCGACGTCTATGTCCCGTGTGAGCAGTGCCGCGGCAAGCGGTACAACCGCGAGACCCTCGACGTGAAGTTCCGCGGGATGAGCATCACGGAGGTGCTCGACCTCACCGTCGAGGACGCCTGCGCCGTCTTCGAGCACCAGCCACGCATCCATCAGAAGCTCCGCACCCTGATGGACGTCGGGCTCGGCTACATCCACCTCGGCCAGAGCGCGACCACCCTCTCCGGCGGCGAGGCGCAGCGCGTGAAGCTCGCCACCGAGCTCAGCAAGCGTGACACCGGCCGCACCCTCTACATCCTCGACGAGCCGACCACGGGGCTTCACTTCGAGGACGTGCGGGTGCTCCTCGAAGTGCTCCATACGCTCGTCGATCGCGGCAACACCGTCCTCGTTATCGAGCACAACCTCGACGTCATCAAGACGGCGGACTGGATCGTCGACCTCGGGCCCGAGGGGGGGACCGGCGGCGGGACCGTCGTCGCGACCGGCACCCCGGAACAGGTCGCGCGCGTCGCGACGTCGCATACCGGCGCTTACCTTCGTCGCCTCCTCGAACGCCCCTGAGCCAGACGCCACCTATGGTCTCCCTCCTCGATATCATCGGCCCCGTGATGGTCGGGCCGTCGTCCAGCCACACCGCCGGGGCCTGCCGCCTCGGCCGCATCGCCCGCGACCTCGTGGCCGGCACACCCGAACAGGCGCTCATCGAGCTCCATGGGTCGTTCGCCCGCACCGGTGAGGGACACGGCACCGACAAGGCGATCGTCGGCGGGCTCCTCGGGTTCCGCCCCGACGACGAGCGGCTCCGTGAGGCGCTCGGGATCATGGAGCGCGAAGGGCTCGACTTCCGCTTCGAGAAGACGACCCTCGGCGACGAGCCCGCCGTGCATCCGAACACGGTCCGCATCACCGTCACGCGGCAGCATCGTCAGCACGTCATGGTCGGGGCGTCCCTCGGCGCCGGCCGCATCCGCGTCTCGGAGATCGACGGCTATCCCGTCGAGGTCGACGGGTCGCATCACGCCATCGTCCTCGTGGCGGAAGACATCCGCGGCTCCATCGCCCGCATCACGGGACTGCTCAGTGAGGACGGCGTCAACATCGCGACGCTCCGTCTCACGCGGAAACACCGCGGCGGGGACGCCTTCATGGTCATCGAGGTCGACGATCCGCCGGCGGACGCCGTCCTCGCGGCCATCAGGGCCCTCGAGTGGGTCCGCTGGACACACCGCATCGAGAAGGTGGGAGGCTGATGTATCACGCGCTGGAGGACGCCATCCGCGCAGCCGAGTCGCGCGGTACCACCCTCGCCGCGGTCGCGCTCGAGATCGAGGCGCGTGACCAGGGGCGCCCGGTCGCCGAGATCCGTGAGGCGCTGGGTCGCGCCCTCCAGGTGATGCGCGGCGCCGTCGAGCGCGGGCTCGTCGGCGACCTCCGCTCGAACTCCGGACTCGTCGGCGGGGATGCCGCCAAGCTCCGGACCGCCGCCGCCGGCCCCCTCGCCGACACCGTCTTCCGCGAGGTGCTGATGCGCGCCCTCGCGGTGCAGGAGGTCAACGCGGCGATGGGCGTCATCGTCGCCGCGCCGACCGCGGGGGGCGCCGGCGTCCTCCCCGGCGTCCTCCTCGGACTCGCGACCCGACACGCCGTCGACGAGGACCGCCTCGTCGACGCCCTCGCGACCGCAGGCCTCATCGGCGCCGTCGTCGCCCAGCGCGCCTCGCTCTCCGGCGCCGAGGGGGGATGCCAGGCCGAGACCGGGGCCGCCGCCGGGATGGCCGCCGGTGCCGCGACCGAGATGCTCGGTGGCACCCCGACGCAGGTCGGCCACGCCGTCGCCCTCGCGCAGCAGGGGACCCTCGGGCTCGTGTGCGATCCCCTCGGTGGGCTCGTCGAGTTGCCCTGCGTCTTCCGCAACGCGACCGGCGCCGCGATCGCGCTCGCGGCCATCGAGATGGCGCTGGCCGGGATTACCTTCGCCATCCCCGCCGACGAGGTGATCGACACGATGGGGGAGATCGGCCGGGACATGGATGTGCGCTATCGCGAGACGGCGGGGGGCGGCCTCGCGCAGACGCCGACGGGGCGTCGCCTCGCGAAGGAGCGGCTCACGCAGATCCGGCGCGGGTGACCGCCGACCGACTCGCGAGCCCCCGCGCGCGTCGCGTATCCTTCGGGTGACGCGCTCACCCATCGGTCGGAGGCACGACGTGACGGACGGTCCGCTGCAGAGGGTTCGGCTCCACCCCGGGTTCACCGCCATCGTCGGCGTGGTGCTCCTGCTCTGGCTCGCCGGCACCGTCGCCGATCTCCTCGTCCTCCTCTTCGTGTCGATCCTCGCGGCGGTCTACCTCGCCGCGATGACCGACCTGCTCTGCCAACGCACGGGGATGCCGCGGCCCGTCGCGTTCGTCGTCACGATGGTCGCGTCGACCGCCGCGCTCGTCGGCATCACCGCGCTCCTCGTGCCCCCCGTGGTCGAGCAGTCGCGCGAGATCGCCGCGGCCCTGCCGGTGCTCATCCCGCAGTGGGAGGCGGCGCTGCAGCGCGTGATCGGCGGCATCCCCGGACTCCGGGATCTGCTGCCCGCCGGTGACCAAGCCGTCGTCGGGATGGCCGTCGCGGAGCTCCAGAAGCTCGGCGCGACTCTCCTGCCGCGGCTCGTCGGCACCTTCCAGCTCGCCATCGACCTCATCGCCGTGCTCGTGATGGCGCTGTACGTCGCGCTCCATCCGCAGGTCTACCGCGATCTGATCGTCTCGCTGACGCCCCCGCGCCATCGCGCCGCCACGCAGGAGGTGCTCGACGCGATCGCCGAGACATTGCGCGCGTGGACCGTCGCGCAGCTCCTCGTGATGGTGATCCTCGCGTTGCTGACCTGGATCGGCCTCGTCGCGCTGCAGGTGCCGTATGCCCTCGCGTTCGGGATCTTCACGGGCCTCGTCGCGATCGTCCCCTTCTTCGGGACCTTCGTCTCGACGGTGCTCCCCGCGCTCTTCGTCCTCCCCGGGCCGGATGGCGGCACGCAGGCGATCCTCGTCCTCATCCTCGGCACCGTCATCCATCTCGTGGGCAGCCATCTGATCGTGCCGCTGCTGATGCACCGGAAGGTCGACATCCCGCCGGTCCTCACGATCATGGCGGTGCTGATCGGCGGGCGCCTGCTCGGGGCGGTCGGGCTCGTCGTCGCCGTCCCGCTCCTCGCGGTGCTGATGGTCCTGCTCCGCCGCGTCCTCGTCGCGCGGGTCTATGGAGACGCCGCCACGACGGCGGTGGTGCGTCCCGTGGCCTCGCGCCGCCGCCGATCCGCGCCACCGGGGTGAGCCGCGCCGCCGCGTGGTGACGCGCCGGATCGGCCTCGCCGACACCGTGCACGCATGCCCCTTCGCACCGCGCCACGACCCGCCCCCCGGCTCCAGCCTCTCCTGCCGCTCCCACCGCGTGGCGGCACCGCACCGATGCCGCCGGTGCTCCGCTGCACCGCGGTCGGACGCCGCTGGTCCGACCCCCTCGGCGAACGCCCTCCCGTCGATGCGCTGGATGGTGTCGACCTCGCCCTCGGCGCGGGGGAGCTTCTCTGCGTCGAAGGGCCGGCCGGCGCCGGGAAGTCGACACTCCTGATGATCGCCGCCGGTGCCGTCACGCCGACGCGCGGCACGGTGCGATGGGCCGGGACGGATGATGTCGGCGTCGTGAAACCGTATCGGATGCGTGGCCGCCCCTGGGAGTACGGCGCGCTGACCGTGCGCGAGGCGCTCCGGCACCACGCGGATGAGGTCGCGCAGCGCGAACCCGGGTGGTCGCCCCCCACCCGCTTCGTCCCGCTCCTGCGTCGGGTGGGGCTTCGGGGGGTGGCCCGCGAGCGCCTCGGGGCGTTGGCGCCGATCGATGCCTTCCGGGTGGTCGTCGCGCAGGCACGGCTGAGCCGGCCCGGGCTCCTCTGCGCCGACGATGTCCTCGCGGCGCTCCCGCCGGCGGATCTTCCGACCGCGGTCGCGCTGCTCCGGGGGCTCTCGGCGGAGGGCGTCGCCGTCCTCCTCGCCGTCCGCGAGGCGGCGCCTGTCGTCGCGGCGGGAGCCGCGTGGCGATGCGTCCGGCTCGAGGCGGGGCGCCTCGCCAGGCACGACGCCGTCGTCGCAGGTCCGGGGCCGTCGGTCACCCCATCGGGGTCGCGACTGCTGGAACTCGACGTCGCCCCCGCGACACCGGCACAGTGGCGGCGACTCGTCGCGACGCTGCCCTCGATGCAGGGGGTGGGGCGGCGGTGGCGCGTCCCGCTGGAGGGGCGCACACCGGAACAGGTCCTCGCCCGGTGCCGCGAGGTCGGGGTCGGGGTGCGGGGGTCGCAGGTGGTGGAGCGGCCCGGCTAGCTTTCCCGTATGTCGGCGTTCCGTCTATACAACACGATGTCCCGCAGCGTCGAGCCCTTCGCGCCCGTCGATGGGACGACCGTGCGCCTCTACACCTGCGGCCCGACCGTCTACAACCCCGCGCATCTCGGGAACTTCCGCACCTTCCTCTTCGAGGACCTGCTGCGGCGCGCCCTGCGGCTGCACGGGTGGGGCGTCATCCAGGTGATGAACCTGACCGATGTGGACGACAAAATCATCGTCCGGGCCGCCGCGCAGGGGAAGACGATCCAGGAGGTCACCGATCCAGTCGTCGCGGGATTCCACGAGGACCGGCGGTACCTGCGGATCGAGGACGCGGAGCACTATCCGCGTGCGACCGCGTATATCCCGGAGATGATCGCGCTCGTCGAGCGCCTCATCGCGAACGGGGTCGCGTATCAGGCCGAGGACGGCTCGGTGTACTTCGCGATCGACCGCTTCCCGGCGTACGGGCGGCTCTCGCGTCTGGAGACGCGCGAGATCCAGTCCGGCGCGCGTGTCGCGCAGGACGACTACGCCAAGGAGAACGCGCAGGACTTCGCGCTCTGGAAGGCGGCGAAGCCCGAGGACGAGGCGTGCGCGGCGGCGTGGGACTCGCCCTGGGGGCGCGGCCGACCCGGCTGGCATCTCGAGTGCTCGGCGATGGCGATGGCGCTCCTCGGCGAGACCCTCGACATCCACGCCGGCGCGGTCGATCTCGTCTTCCCGCATCACGAGGACGAGATCGCGCAGAGCGAAGCCGCGACGGGGAAGCCGTTCGCCCGCTGCTGGTGCCACGGGGAGTTCCTACTCACCGACGGCGCGAAGATGGCCAAGCGCGTCGGGAACGTGCAGAACGTCGCCGACCTCCGCACCAACGGCGTCAGCGGGGCGGCGGTCCGACACTTCGTCTTCTCGACGCACTACCGCAAGCAGCTCAATCTTGCGGGCGAGGCCCTCGAGGGATCGATGGAGGCGGTGCGGCGGCTGCGCGACTTCGCCGACCGGCTCGCGGCAGCGCGGGGCGGGACGCCGGGGCTCGCCGAGGCCGCGGATGCGCTGGTCGCCGGCGTGCGCGCCGCGCTCGCGGACGACCTCGACGCGCCGGCCGCGGTGGCCGCCCTCTTCGACTTCGTGCGGGCCGCCAACCGTGAGCTCGATCTCGGCGGGAGCGATCCGCTGGCGGTCGCGCGGGCGCGGGCGGCGTTCGCCCTAGCCGACGGGGTGCTCGACCTGGTGCCGGAGGCTGCCGCGGCTGATGCAGCGCTCTCGTCCTGGGTGGAGGCGCAGCTCGTGGCGCGCGCCGACGCGCGGTCCCGGCGGGACTTCGCCGCGGCCGATGCCATCCGTGCGGCGATGGAGGCGCGGGGGGTCGTCGTGGAGGATGGCGCCGGCGGCACACGCTGGAAGCTCGTGCGCTGATTGACCCTCCGGGGTGGCCCCGCTATTCTTCGAGGCTCGCGCTGGACTTCGGTGTCGCCGACGTAGCTCAGCTGGTAGAGCACCCGATTTGTAATCGGGCGGTCGCGAGTTCGATCCTCGCCGTCGGCTCTGTGGGCAGGGCGGCCGCTGGCGGGGAAGCAGGGTGGGGTACCCAAGTGGCCAACGGGAGCAGACTGTAAATCTGCCGGCTTATGCCTTCGAAGGTTCGAATCCTTCCCCCACCATTCGGCAGGACGCAGGCGGCGGGGCGAGGGTGATGCGGGAGTAGCTCAGCTGGTAGAGCGCAAGCCTTCCAAGCTTGATGTCGCGGGTTCGAGCCCCGTCTCCCGCTCTGAAGGTTGAAGGTGTCAGGTGTCAGGTGGCAGGTGGCAGGTGGCAGGTGGCAGGTCTGATGGGACGCACTCCGACCTGGTCCCTGAAACCTCGAACCTGCGTTCCAGCGCACGCATAGCTCAGTCGGTAGAGCACATCCTTGGTAAGGATGAGGTCACCGGTTCGATCCCGGTTGCGTGCTTGAGGTGGGCGGGGGGAGTGGTCGCGGGTCGGCCCTCCCCCCGTCGCCGTTTCCGGGCCTGGCGGGCTTTCCGGCCTCCAGGCCTCCGCCTCCAACCTTTCGGGAGGGCTCCCTTGCCCCCCGATCCAATCCAGTCTACGTTACAAGGCTTGCCTCCCTCGCGCCCCTTTCGGGCGCCGGGGAGGCCTGGCTCGTCCGACGGAGGATGGGCCGGTGAACCTTGTGACTCGAGAGAGCCGCCATGCCGCGCGATAAGATCATCCTGGCGTGCAACGACTGTAAGAACCGCAACTACTTCACGACCAAGAACAAGCGCCTGCACCCCGAGCGCGTCGAGTGGAAGAAGTTCTGCCCGCGCTGCAACAAGCACGTGGTGCACAAGGAGACGAAGTAGGATGGCGAACGAGGTGATGGCGCCGGCCCCGAGCCTCCCGCGCCGGCTGGTCACGTTCTATCACGACGTGGTCGCCGAGCTGCGGAAGGTGACGTGGCCCGACCGGCCCCAGGTGCAGCAGCTCGCCATCGGCGTGGTGCTGCTCTCCCTCTTCGTGGGCGCCGTGATCGGCGTCCTCGATCTGGTGCTCCAGGGGCTCCTGGTCCGGCTCATCCCGTCCCTCTTCGGGGCCTGAGCGCCATGCATCGCTGGTACGCCATCCAGACCACATCGGGTCATGAGAACAAGGTCCGGTCGCTGATCCAGCGGAAGATCGACGCGGACGCGGCGCCCGCCGAGGCGCGCCGGCTCCGTCAGGCGCTCGTCCCGACCGAGCAGGTCGTGGAGATCAAGCAAGGGAAGAAGGTGACGGTGGAGCGGAAGGTCTACCCGGGCTACGTGCTCGTCGAGATGATTCTCGGCGAGGACACCCTGCACGAGATCAACGCCATCCAGGGTGTCATCAAGTTCGTCGGGAACAAGGATCGCGAGCCCCAGGCGCTGCGGGAGGATGAGGTGCGGCGCCTCCTCGGGATCGCGGTCGAAGAGGAGGCGGCGGTGCCGCGTGAGGAGATCCCCTTCCTCGTGGGGCAGGCCGTGGCGATCACGGACGGACCGTTCACCGATTTCAACGGGACGGTCGAGGACGTGATGCCGGACAAGGGCAAGGTCCGCGTGTCGGTGTCGCTCTTCGGGCGGCCGACATCGGTCGAGTTGGATTATCTCCAGCTCAAGGGGCACTAGCAGGTCGTAGGTCGTAGAGCGCCCTTGCGCGGGGCAGGCGTGTGATCCACGCCGAGGAGCGCACCGTCGGAGACCACGACGACGTGAAACACACCGTGGGAGTCGGCGGCACTCGCCAGCGCGTCCATCCGGACGCCGCCCGGGGCCGCCTCACGTTCCAAGAGGGGACACGATGGCAAAGAAGGTCACCGGTTTCGTCAAGCTGCAGATCCCTGCAGGCAAGGCGAATCCGGCCCCGCCGGTCGGCACCGCGCTCGGTCCGCAGGGGATCAACATCATGGCGTTCTGCAAAGAGTTCAACGCTCGGACGCAGGGCCAGGATGCGATTCTCCCGGTCGAGATCACGATTTTTGCCGACAAGTCGTTCTCGTTCATCCTGAAGACGCCGCCCGCGGCGTTCCTCGTCAAGCGCGAGGCCGGGATCGAGAAGGGCTCGGGTCAGCCGAACCGCAACAAGGTCGGCTCCATTTCCCAGGCGCAGGTCCGGAAGATCGCCGAGCTCAAGATGCCCGACCTCAACTGCGACTCGCTCGAGTCCGCGATGGCGATGATCGCCGGCGCGGCCCGCTCGATGGGCGTGGAGGTGAAGGGATGAAGACCCACGGCAAGAAGTATCGCGCCGCCGCCGAGAAGGTCACCGCGCCCGCGTACGCCCCCCAGGCGGCGCTCGAGCTGGTGAAGTCGGCCGCGTTCGCGAAGTTCGATGAGTCGGTCGAGGTGGCGGTCCGCCTCGGCGTCGACCCGCGCCACGCCGACCAGGTCGTGCGCGGCACCGTCGTCCTCCCGGCCGGCACCGGCAAGACCGTCCGCGTCCTCGTCATCGCCGTCGGCGAGAAGGCGAAGGAAGCGGAGGCCGCCGGCGCCGATTTCGTCGGGCAGGAGTTCATCCAGAAAGTGAAGGACGGTTGGACCGACTTCGACGTGATGATCGCCACCCCGGACCAGATGGGGCAGGTCGGTCAGCTCGGGCGCGTCCTCGGTCCCCGCGGCCTGATGCCCAATCCGAAGGCCGGCACGGTAACGTTCGACGTCGGCCGCGCGGTCAAGGAGTCGAAGGCGGGCAAGATCGAGTTCCGCGTCGACAAGGCCGGCAACGTGCAGGCCGCGATCGGCAAGGTCTCGTTCGGCATCGACGCCCTCGAGAGCAACTTCGCCGCCTTCATGGACCAGATTATCCGCTCCAAGCCCGCCGCGGCGAAGGGCGTCTACGTTCGCACCGTCGCCGTGTCCAGCACGATGGGCCCCGGCGTCCGGATCGACACCACCCCTTACCGGTAACCCGACGATGAAGCGAGCCGAGAAGGAACAGCTCGTCGCCGAGCTGCAGCAGAAGATCGCCGGCGCCGACGGGGTCATCTACACGGATTTCACCGGTCTGAACGTGAAGTCGATGACGGAGCTGCGCCGCCGCTTCCGCAAGGCGGGCGTCGAGTACGTCGTCATCAAGAACACCCTCGCGCTGCGGGCGGTGCAGGCGGCCGGCCTCGCCGGCCAGACCCTCAAGGGCCCCACGGGCGTCGTGGTCGCGAAGGACCCGATCTCCGCGGCCAAGCTCCTCTCCGACTTCGCGAAGGAGCACGACGCGCGACCGACGGTGAAGGGCGGCCTCTACGAGGGCGCGGTGATCGATGAGGCGATGGTCAAGAAGTTGGCCAGCCTCCCGACCCGCGACGAGGCGCTCTCGATCCTCGTCGGCACGTTTAACAGCGTGCTGATGATGTTCGCGCTCGCCCTCGACGCGAAGAAGACGCAGCTCGAATCCACCAACTGAATCCCCCAGGCTTCGGCCTGATTCACCAGCCCCAGGATCTCCTGGGGGACCTTTACGGAGACACAGTACCATGGCGAACACGACCCTGAGCAAGGACGAGATCCTCGACGCGATCGGCGGCATGTCGGTCATCGAGCTCACCGAGCTGATCGAGGCGTTCAAGACGAAGTTCAACGTGACCATCGCGGCCGTCGCCGCGGGCGCGCCGGCCGGTGGCGCGGGCGCGGCTGCGGCCGTCGAGGAGAAGACCGAGTTCGACGTCGTTCTCAAGGACGCCGGCTCGAAGAAGATCCAGGTCATCAAGGTGGTCCGCGAGCTCACCGGCCTCGGCCTCAAGGAGGCCAAGGACATGGTCGACGGCGCCCCGCAGACGGTGAAGGCCGGCGTCTCGAAGGCCGATGCCGACGCCATGAAGGCGAAGCTCGAGGCCGAGGGCGCGGTCGTCGAGGTCAAGTGAGGCACGGACGCCCGGTCGGCGGCCCCCTCTCGGGGGCTCGCCGACCGGGGTCACCGTCCCCCTCACTCGACCCCGCCGATGCCCCTGACGCTCCACCCGTTCCACTCCCGCAGTTCCGTGCGCCCCGCCCCGGTCGGCTCCGCCGACCGGGGGCGTGGGCGTCTGTCGCCGTTTCCCCGGTGAGCCCCGAGACGCCATGATCACCCAGATCTCCTTCGGCAAGCGCAAGGTCGGCATGGATATGCCGAACCTCCTGGACATCCAGACGCGCGCCTTCGAGTCGCTCCTCCAGCTGGACGCCGCCGCCCACGACCGTGAAGACGTGGGCCTCGAGCGGGTCTTCAAGGACCTGTTCCCGATCACCGACGTCCACGAGAACTTCGAGCTCGCGTTCAAGCGCTACACCCTCGGTGAGCCGAAGTATTCGGTCGAGGAGTGCATCGAGCGCGATATGACGTACTCGGCGCCCCTCAAGGCGACCCTCGTCCTCACCGTGTTCGAGCCGAATCCGGCGGACGAGAAGACCAAGCGCGTCAAGAATCAGATCGAGAAGGAGGTCTACCTCGGCGAGCTCCCCCTGCTCACGCCGCTGGGCACCTTCGTGATCAATGGCGCCGAGCGCGTCATCGTCTCGCAGCTGCACCGGTCGCCGGGCGTCGTCTTCGAGGAGAGCACGCACCCGAACGGGCAGCGCCTCATCTCGTCCCGGATCATTCCGTTCCGCGGCTCGTGGGTCGAGTTCACCGTCGACATCCACGACGTCGTCTACGTCCACATCGACAAGAAGAAGAAGTTCCCGGCCACGGCGCTCCTGCGCGCCCTCGGCTACGGGACGAACGCCGACATCTACCGGCTCTTCTTCGGCGTCCGTGAGCTCGACCTCACCAAGCGGAAGGAAGGGCGGGATCGCGAGGTGATCGGGGCGATCATCGCCGAGGCCGTGGAGCTCCCCGGTGAGGCGACCGCTGAGGACGCCCCGAAGGCGAAGACCAAGAAGGCCCGCGCCGAGCGGGAGCGCGCCGAAGCCGTCCTCCTCGTGAAGGAGGGCGACGAACTGACCGAGGAGGTCTTCCAGCGCCTCCGCCGGCAGAAGATCGACCGCCTCAAGGTCTTCGCCTCCTATCAGGCCGTCGACCTCCGCGATGAGCTCGACGCCTTCGAGCGCGAGGAGCGCCCGTCGCCGCGCGTGCTCGCGATGGACGTCACCGACGCCGCGACCGGCGAAGTGCTCGCCGAGGCCGGCCAGAACCTGACCGTCACCCTCGTCAAGCGTCTCCGCAAGGCGGAGATCCAGCGGGTGAGCTGCTTCGCGGCGTCCGGTCGCGCCGAGAGCATGCTCGTCCGCAACACCCTCGCCAAGGACCCGACCAAGTCCGAGGACGAGGCGCTGCGCCAGATCTACTCGCTGCTCCGGCCCGGCGACGCGCCGAACAAAGAGACGGCGAAGCAGGCGCTCGAGCGCCTCTTCTTCTCGCCGAAGCGGTACGACCTCGGCCGCGTGGGCCGCTACAAGATCAATCAGCGCCTCGGGCTCCGGACCCCGGCGAGCCAGACGGTCCTCACGACCGAAGACTTCGTCTCCATCGTGCGGCACCTCGTCGAGCTCCACGAGGGGCGCGGGGGCGTCGATGACATCGACCATCTCGGCAACCGCCGCATCCGGTCGGTCGGCGAGCTGATCGCGAATCAGTTCTCCGTCGGCCTCTCGCGCATGGCGCGACTGGTCAAGGAGCGGATGGGGATCAATCAGGACAGCGAGAAGATCTCGCTCGACGACCTCGTGAACGCCCGCACCGTCTCGGCGGTCATCCAGGCCTTCTTCGGGTCGTCGCAGCTCTCGCAGTTCATGGACCAGACGAACCCGCTGGCCGAACTGACACACAAGCGGCGCCTCTCGGCCCTCGGCCCGGGCGGCCTCACCCGCGAGCGCGCGGGCTTCGAGGTCCGCGACGTGCACTACTCGCAGTACGGCCGGATGTGCCCCATCGAGACGCCGGAAGGCCCGAACATCGGCCTCATCACGTCGCTCGCCTGCTTCGCGCGGGTGAACGACCTCGGCTTCGTCGAGACGCCGTACCGCGTCGTGAAGGGGGCGAAGGTCACGAACGAGATCGCCTGGCTCGACGCGACGCGCGAAGAGCACGCCGTCATCGCGCAGGCGAACGCCCGGCTCAACCCGGACGGCAGCTTCATGGACGAGCTGGTCCTCTGCCGCCAGCAGGCCGACGTGCCGCTCCTCCCGCCGTCGCGCATCGACTACATGGACGTCGCCCCCGAGCAGCTCGTCTCGATCGCGGCCGCGCTCATCCCGTTCCTCGAGCACGACGACGCGAACCGCGCGCTGATGGGCTCGAACATGCAGCGGCAGGCCGTGCCGCTCCTCAACCCGCAGACGCCGTTCGTCGGCACCGGGCTCGAGGAGAAGGTCGCCGTCGACTCCGGCGCCGTGGTGATCGCCAAGCGCGCCGGCGTCGTGATGCGCGTGACCGCCGATGAGATCGTCGTCGACGCCGGCCGCGGGCGCGCCCGCGACGGCGAGACGCCGCTCGCCGGCCTCTACCAGCAGGACCGGTACAAGCTCCGCAAGTACCTCCGCACCAACCAGGACACGGCGCTCAACCAGCGGCCGCTCGTGCAGGTCGGCCAGAAGGTGAAGGCGGGCGAGGTCCTCGCGGACGGCTCCGGCACCCAGTTCGGCCAGCTCGCGCTCGGCTCGAACGTGACGGTGGCCTTCATGCCTTGGTACGGTCACAACTTCGAAGACGCGATCGTCCTCTCGGAGCGTCTGGTCAAGGACGACGTCTACTCGTCCATCCACATCCAGGAGCACGAGCTCCACGTCCGCGACACCAAGCGCGGGCAAGAAGAGATCACGCGGGAGGTCCCGAACGTCTCCGAGGACGCGCTCCTCGACCTCGACGAGCGGGGCATCGTCCGCATCGGCGCGCACGTGCGCCCGGGTGACATCCTGGTCGGCAAGATCACGCCGAAGGGCGAGACGGAGCTCTCCCCTGAGGAGAAGCTCCTGACCGCCATCTTCGGCGAGAAGGCGAAGGATGTGAAGGACTCGTCGCTCAAGGTGCCGCCGGGCGTCGAAGGCGTGGTCATCGACGTGAAGATCTTCTCGCGCGTCGAGGACGCGGTGGTCGAGAAGGACCGCGGCGAGCGCATCGGCGAGGTCCGCCGGCTCGAAGGTGAGGAGAAGGTGCGCGTCAACGACGCGCGCGACGCGGAGATCAAGACGCTCCTCGTCGGTGAGAAGGTCGCCCTCGCGCTGCAGAGCGGCACGGTGGAGGAGGCGATCGCCCCGGGGACCGTCCTCACCGAGGCGATGCTCCGCGACCTGCGGCTTATCACCCTCGACCTCAAGACGTTCCGGGTCGAGGACAAGAAGGCGAATGCCGCCATCCGCGCGATCATCGACGCGGCGGACGCGGTGAAGGCGAAGATCGAGGAGCGCGCGGAGGAGCGGATCGACCGCATCCTGCAGCCCGACGAGCTCCCGCCGGGCGTGCTCCAGCTGGTCAAGGTCTACCTCGCCGAGAAGCGGA
Organism: Gemmatimonadota bacterium; assembly: GCA_031127075.1. Lineage (GTDB taxonomy): Bacteria > Gemmatimonadota > Gemmatimonadetes > Gemmatimonadales > Gemmatimonadaceae > Pseudogemmatithrix. Next base: position 15,313 of record JARIFA010000013.1, read on the forward strand.
AGGTCTCGGTGGGTGACAAGATGGCCGGCCGCCACGGCAACAAGGGTATCGTCGCCCGTATCGTCCCCGAGGAGGACATGCCGTTCCTCCCCGACGGCCGCCCGGTCGACATCGTCCTCAACCCCCTCGGCGTGCCGTCGCGCATGAACGTGGGGCAGATCCTCGAGACCCACCTCGGGTGGGCCGCGAAGATCCTCGGCTTCTACGCGAAGACCCCAGTCTTCCAGGGCGCGAGCGAGCGCGAGATCGGGCTCTGCCTGCGTCTCGCCGGCCTCGAGTGGGTCCGCGGCTCGCTGCGGCTCGCCGCGGCGACGCCCGCCCCGAGCGCGGACGAGCTGCGCGCCATCCTCGACGACCTGCGGCCGACGCCGGAGGAAGGGGAGAAGGTCGAGCTGCTGCACGACGCGTCGCTGAACGACCTCGCTGGCCGTTCGATGAGCGCCGAGGCGAAGGCCGTCGGCGGACGGGTGTACGACTACCTCGTGGCCGCGGCGAAGGAGCTCGCGGCGCGTGAGGCGGAAGGCACCAGTCACGCCCTCGCGCATCACGAGGCGGAGCTCGCCGCGGAGGGTGGCTCCGCCCCCGCCAAGGCCGAGCTCAAGAAGGCGCTGAAGGAGCTCGAGAAGCGGGCGGGGCTCGACGCCGCCGCGCTGCTCGAGGCGATGGGCCATCCCGCGCTCGCGGCGATGCTCGGCAAGAAGAGCGAGGCCGACGTCGACGCGGCGGCGGTCGAGCTCATTCGCGCCGGTGGGCTGCTGACCGGCGGGAAGGTGCGCCTGCGCGACGGCCGGACCGGGGAGGGCTTCGCCAACCCCGTCACCGTCGGCGAGGTGTACATGCTCAAGCTCAGCCATCTCGTGGACGACAAGATCCACGCCCGCAGCATCGGTCCGTACAGCCTGGTCACGCAGCAGCCGCTCGCGGGCAAGGCGCAGTTCGGCGGCCAGCGCTTCGGTGAGATGGAAGTGTGGGCGCTCGAGGCGTACGGCGCCGCGCACACGCTGCAGGAGATCCTCACGGTCAAGTCGGACGACGTGAACGGTCGGTCGCGCGTGTACGAGGCGATCGTGAAGGGGCAGAACCTGCCCGAGCCGGGCACGCCGGAGTCGTTCAACGTGCTCGTGAAGGAACTGCAGGCCCTGGGTATCCACGTGACCATGGACGCGAACGCCGATGGCGCCGCGGCCACTGGTGGGGAGGAATAACCGATGATCGACTTCCGTAGCGCCCGTGAGAAGGCGGCCACCGCCTTCGATTACATCCGCATTCGGATTGCGGCTCCCGAGGAGGTCCGCGGACCGCGCGACCCGAAGGAGCGCGAGCGGCTGGAGATGGCCGGCCTCCGCAGCTGGTGGTCCTGGGGCGAGGTCACGAAGCCGGAGACGATCAACTACCGGTCGTTCAAGCCCGAGAAGGATGGGCTCTTCTGCGAGAAGATCTTCGGCCCGGTGAAGGACTGGGAGTGCCACTGCGGCAAGTACAAGCGCATCCGCTATCGCGGCGTGATCTGCGACCGCTGCGGCGTCGAGGTGACGCTCAGCAAGGTGCGGCGTGACCGCATGGGGCACATCGAGCTCGCCGTGCCGGTGGCGCACATCTGGTTCTTCAAGACCCTCCCCAGCCCGATGGGGAACCTGCTCGACCTCACGCTGCGCGACCTCGAGAAGGTCGTGTACTACTCGAACTACGTCGTCATCGACGCGGGGGAGCAGGAGGTCCGCGCCAACGAGCTGCTCGACGAGGAGCAGTACCTCCAGCTGAAGCAGAAGGCGAAGGCGGAGGGGGACACCGCGTTCCTCGCCGACATCGGCGCGCCCGCGGTCCGCGAACTCCTGAAGCGGCTCGACGTCGACAAGGTCTCGGAGGAGCTCCGGGCCGAGGTCCTCGTCGAGACGTCGCAGCACAAGAAGAAGGCGCTCCTCAAGCGCCTCAAGATCGTCGACGCCTTCCGGAACTCCGGCGACGCTGACGGCCTGCGCAACAAGCCGGAGTGGATGATCCTCGACGTCGTCCCGGTGATCCCGCCCGACCTGCGGCCGCTCGTGCCGCTCGACGGTGGGCGCTTCGCGACGTCCGACCTGAACGACCTCTACCGGCGCGTCATCAACCGGAACAACCGCCTCACCAAGCTCATCTCGCACCGCGCGCCGGAGGTCATCCTCCGGAACGAGAAGCGGATGCTGCAGGAGTCGGTCGACGCGCTCTTCGATAACGGCCGTCGCTCGAAGGCGATCCGCGGCCGCGGGAAGCGGCCGCTCAAGTCGCTCTCCGACATGCTCAAGGGCAAGCAGGGGCGGTTCCGTCAGAACCTCCTCGGCAAGCGCGTGGACTACTCGGGCCGCTCGGTCATCGTCGTCGGCCCGGAGCTCAAGCTGCACCAGTGCGGGCTCCCGAAGGCGATGGCGTTGGAGCTCTTCAAGCCGTTCATCATCCACAAGCTCGTCGATAAGGGCATCGCGGAGACGGTGAAGCGCGCCAAGAAGATCGTGGAGCGCGAGTCCTCCGAGGTCTTCGAGATCCTCGAAGAGATCATCCGCGACCACCCGGTGCTCCTCAACCGCGCGCCGACCCTCCACCGCTTGGGCATCCAGGCGTTCGAGCCGGTGCTGGTCGAGGGCAAGGCGATCCGTATCCACCCGCTCGTCTGCGCGGCGTTCAACGCCGACTTCGACGGCGACCAGATGGCCGTGCACGTGCCGCTCTCGTATGAGGCGCAGCTCGAGGCGCGCGTCCTGATGCTCTCGTCGAACAACATCCTCAAGCCCTCCGACGGCCGCCCGGTCGCTGAGCCGTCGCAGGACATCGTCCTCGGCTGCTACGTCGCCACCAAGGCCCCGGTGGGCTTCGACGCCCTGCTCAAGGATGCGAAGTCGCAGCAGAAGCTTCGCACCTTCGGCGCCGCGGCGGAGGTCGAGATGGCGCTGGCCCTCGGTCAGCTCCAGATCCACTCGGCCGTCCGCTACCTCGCGCGCACGCCCGAGGGCGGTCGCGCCTGGGCGATCACCACCGCCGGCCGCGTGCTGTTCGACGGCATCGTGCCGCCGGAGCTCCCGTTCCAGAACCGGGAGATGAAGAAGAAGGTCCTCGGCGAGCTCGTCTTCGAGTCGTACCGGAAGGCCGGCCTCGCCGGCACCGTCGCGTTCCTCGACCGTCTGAAGGAGTTCGGCTTCCGGAACGCCACCCGCGGCGGCGTCTCGATCGCCATCGAGGACCTGGAGATTCCGGCCGAGAAGGAGACGCTCCTCGAGGAGGCCACGGCGCGCGTCGCCCGCTTCCAGAAGGCGTACCAGACCGGCAACATCACGAACGGCGAGCGCTACAACAAGGTCATCGACACCTGGACGCACGCCAACAACGACATCGCCGACGCGATGGTGAAGCGGATGCGGGAGTCCCAGCAGGGCTTCAACACCGTGTTCATGATGTTCGACTCCGGCTCCCGCGGCTCGCGCGACCAGATCCGCCAGCTGGCGGGGATGCGCGGCCTGATGGCGAAGCCGCAGAAGAAGCTCACCGGCGGCATCGGTGAGATCATCGAGAACCCCATCAAGTCGAACTTCCGTGAGGGCCTCTCCGTCCTCGAGTACTTCTCGTCGACCCACGGCGCCCGGAAGGGCCTCGCGGACACGGCGCTGAAGACGGCGGACGCCGGGTACCTCACGCGCCGCCTCTGCGACGTCGCGCAGGATGTGACGATCACCGAGGAGGATTGCGGCACGGTGATGGGCCTCGACATCGGGGCGCTGAAGGAAGGGGAGGACATCATCGAGCCGCTCGCCGAGCGTCTCACCGGCGTCGTCGCGGCCGAGGATGTCGTCGACCCGCAGCTGCTGGACGAGGCGGGGCGCCCGCAGCTCCTCGTCGAGGCCGGCCAGATGATGTCGGAGGAGGTCGCCCTCGCCATCGAGGAGGCCGGGATCGAGACGGTCAAGATCCGCTCCGTGCTCACCTGTGAGGCCAAGCGCGGCCTCTGCCGGATGTGCTACGGCCGCAACCTCGCCACGATGGCGATGGTCGACATCGGCGAGGCGGTCGGCATCATCGCCGCCCAGTCGATCGGCGAGCCCGGCACGCAGCTCACGCTCCGCACCTTCCACATCGGCGGCACCGCGGCCCGTATCGCGGAGCAGACCGCCCGCAAGTCGAAGGTCGCCGGCGTCGTCGAGTTCAGCGACCGTCTGATCGCGGTCACCGACCCCGAGGGACAGCGCATCGTCACCTCGTACGAAGGGGAGCTCTCCGTTCGCGCCACGGCCGACCGGAACGCCCCCGTCATCGCGCGCCTCGCGGTGCCGCTCGGCGCCGTCCTGATGGTCAAGGATGGTGAGGCGGTCGCAAAGGAGCAGGTGATCTTCACGTGGGACCCGTATACCAACCCCATCATCGCCGACGTCGCCGGCGAGGTCCGCTTCGTCGACCTCGTCGAGGGCGAGACGGTCTCCGAGGAGCTCGACGAGCTCACCGGCCTCCGTCAGCGCGTCGTCATCGAGGACCGGGAGAAGAAGCTCCACCCGCATATCGAGATCTGGCAGACCAAGGGCGGGAAGGAGAAGAAGGTCCGCGACTTCGTCATCCCGGTGGGCGCCCAGCTCATCATCGAGGACGGGGCCGAGGTGGCCGCCGGCCAGACCATCGCCAAGATCTCGCGTGAGGCGTACAAGACGCGCGACATCACCGGCGGTCTCCCGCGTGTCGCCGAGCTCTTCGAGGCGCGCAAGCCGAAGGATCCGTCCACCATCTCCGAGATCGACGGCGTCGTCCGCTTCGGCGACATCAAGCGCGGCAAGCGCGAGATCTTCGTCCAGCCGGTCGACCTCAACGGCTCGGTCGACGAGTCGCAGCAGCCGCAGCTGTACGAAGTGGCCTCCGGCAAGCATCTCCGCGTGCACGAGGGCGATCGCGTGCGTGCCGGCGACCGCCTGAGCGAGGGCCCGGTCAACCCGCACGACATCCTGCGGATCAAGGGCCCGCGCGCCGTCCAGGAATACCTCCTCAACGAGGTGCAGGAGGTGTACCGCCTGCAGGGCGTGAAGATCAGCGACAAGCACATCGGGGTCATCGTCCGGCAGATGCTCCAGAAGGTGCGCGTCGCGGAGTCGGGCGACACCGAGTTCCTCGAGGGGGAGAACGTCGATAAGGCGGTCTTCCGCGAGGCGAACGACAAGCTCAAGAAGAAGAAGGAGAAGCCGGCGCAGTCCGAGCCGCTCCTCCTCGGCATCACCAAGGCCTCCCTCACCACGCAGTCGTTCATCTCGGCCGCGTCGTTCCAGGAGACCACCCGCGTGCTCACCGATGCCGCGATCCGCGGAGCCAAGGACGACCTCCTCGGCCTCAAGGAGAACATCATCATCGGGCACCTGATCCCCGCCGGCACCGGGATGTACCGGTACTCCGACGTGGCGATGGACATCGAGCCGCCGCCGGCCCCGCCGACCCCGGAGTTCGGGGCGTTCGGTGCCCTCCCCGACAGCTTCCTGGCCCCGCCGGTGGAGCTCGAAGGGGAACTCCCCGCCGCGCTTCCCGACGAGGAGTAGCCCGGCGACGAGGTGCAACGACGGGGGCGCGGACCAACGGTCCGCGCCCCCGTTCGTATATCCTCGACCGCCCAGACGCGGGGAGCCGGTGGCGGCCCCCTGCCGGGCGGTGCATCTTCCGGCGTTCGATCACCTTCACCCCCGGATCGTCATATGGCTGAACAAAAGGAAGAGTGGGGTTCCAAGCTCGGTGTGATCCTCGCGGTCGCGGGCTCCGCCGTCGGCCTCGGCAACTTCCTCCGCTTCCCCGGCCAGGCCGCCCAGAACGGAGGCGGCGCCTTTCTCATCCCGTACTTCTGCGCCCTCTTCCTGCTCGGCATCCCGATCGGGTGGGCGGAATGGTCGATGGGCCGCTACGGCGGCAAGAAGGGGCTGCACTCCGCGCCGATGATCATGGGTGTGATCGGCAAGGGGACCCTCGCGCGGTACCTCGGCGTCATCGGGGTGCTCATCCCGCTCGGCGTCTCGACGTACTACATGTTCATCGAGACCTGGACCTTCGGGTACTTCCTCAAGTACCTGACGGGCGGCATCGGGATCGATCCGTCGATGTCGATCGAGATGCAGACGAAAGTCGCGAACGATTACTACGACGCGTTCACGGGCGCCTCCGCCGATGGCTCGCTCTTCTCCGGTGATGGGCTGAACACCTTTTTCGCCTGGGTCATCGTCTTCGCGATTAATCTTTGGTTCGTCTTCCGCGGACTCTCCAAGGGAATCGAGAAGTTCGTCTCCTTCGCGATGCCGGTGATGGCGGTCTGCGCCCTCATCGTCCTCATCCGCGTGCTGACCCTCGGCACCCCGGACCCGGCGTACCCGGACCGGAACGTGCTCGCCGGGCTCGGCTATATGTGGAACCCGAACTTCGAGAAGCTCGGCGACTTCAAGACCTGGCTCGCCGCCGCCTCGCAGATCTTCTTCTCGCTCTCCGTCGGCTTCGGCGTGATCATCAACTACGCCAGCTATATGAAGAAGAAGGACGACGTCGCGCTCTCCGGGCTCACCGCCAGCGCCACGAATGAGCTCTTCGAGGTCGGCTTCGGCGGGATGATCACCCTGACCGCCGCCGTGGTCTTCCTCGGGATGGCCGGCACGCAGGTCGCCGTCGGCGGCGGCAGCTTCAAGCTCGGCTTCGCCACCCTCCCGGTCGTGTTCGCGCAGATGGGGAGCTTCGGCAACATCATGGGCGCGCTCTGGTTCCTGGTGCTCTGGCTCGCCGCGATCACCAGCTCCCTCTCGATGTACCAGCCCGCGGTCGCCCACCTGAAGGAGGCCACCGGCTGGAGTCACGGGAAGTCGACCTCGACGATCGCTGCCATCGGCACGGTCGGTGCGATCCTCACGCTCTGGTACAGCAAGGGCGGGACCTTCCTGAACACGATGGACTTCTGGGTCGGTACCTACGGCATCTTCCTCCTCGCGATGGCCCAGATCATCTACTTCGCCTGGGTCTTCGGCATCGACCGTGGCTGGAAGGAGATCCACGCCGGCGCATCCATCCGGATCCCGTCGTTCGTGAAGATCGTGATGAAGTACATCGCCCCGGCGTATCTGCTGATCGTCTTTGTCGGGTTCAATCTCCAGTCGTTCAAAGCCGAGCTCGCGAATGCGACCGCCACGACGGGCGCGCGCGTCGCGCTGCTCACCATCCTCGCGATCGTGATCTACCTCATCGGCGTCACCTGGGTCGGCGAGCGTCGCCTCCGGGCCGCCGGCGTCGATCTCGATGACACCACCCCCGCCACCGACTGAGGACCCTATGACTGACACGCTCGCCGTTGCCGCGGCCCAGGTGGGGCTCACCACCGGGGGCTGGGTCACGATGATCCTCTCCCTCGTCCTCGTCTGGGGCGGCACCTTCTGGTGCTACAAGAAGACCCTGTCCTCACCGGCCGACGAGAAGGCGCCGCCGGGCTACGGGGCCTGATCCCCGCGTTCGACCCGGCTGCGCCGGGTCTCGCCATCGCCACCGCGATCGGCCTCGGTTTCGCCGTCGGGATCCTCCCCGTCGGCCTCGCCGAGGCGGCCGCGGTGGCGATCGGCGTTCTGGAGCCACCGGGCCTCGCCGTCACCCTCCTCATCGCCTTCACCCTCGGGCACGTCGCGGCGAAGTGTCCGTGGTATTGGGCCGGGACGCATGCCGAGCGGGTCCGGTGGCCTAGGGCAGTCCGTGGGGTCGCTCGGGCCCGGGCGCTGATCGCGCGCCATCCGTCCTACGGGCACGGGCTCCTCGGGGTCAGCGCCGTGACGAGTGTCCCGCCGTTCCATCTCGCGGCCATCGCCGCGGGGATCGTCCGGATCCCGCTCCCGTCCTTTCTGGGCCTTTGCCTGGCGGGACGGCTTCTCCGCTTCGGGGCGCTCGGCGCTCTGCCGAGCCTGTTCCGTGGGTGGCTGGGGTGAGCGCGCGGCGGCATCCCGGGAAGCAGGCGCTGATCGCCGCGATCCAAGCGGATCCCGCGGTCATCGCCGCCGTCGGCACGCACGCCGCCGCGCAGGGACGCTCGGAGGCGGCGGTCTGGCGGACCGTGCGCCGCTATCTCCACGAGATTATCCCAACCTTCAATCCGCTCGTGTATCGCGGCGTGGGGCACACCGCCGCCGCGACGCTGCTGCGGGTGCTGTACCGGGTCACCGTCGTCGACCGCACGCCCGGCGCGGCGCGGGCGCTCCCGCCCGACGCGATCGTGCTCTACCTGATGAACCACCGCTCGAACGCGGATTATGTGGTGGCGAGCTATGCCCTCTCGGGGCAGGTCGCGATCTCCTGGGCGGTGGGGGAGTGGGCGCGCGTCTTCCCGCTCGAATATCTGTTCAAGTCGTTCGGCTCGTACTTCATCCGCCGGCGCTATCGGGAGCCGCTCTATCACACGGTGCTCGAGCGCTACGTGCATCGGGTCACGTCGGCCGGGGTAACGCAGGGGCTCTTCCCGGAGGGCGGGCTCACGCGCGATGGCCGGCTGCGGCCGTCGAAGATCGGGCTGCTCGATTACATCGTCGGGGCGGCGCGGGACCCCGCGCTCGCGTTGCGGATGTTCGTGGTGCCGGTGGGGCTGAACTACGACCGCGTGCTGGAGGATCGCACGCTCCTCCGCGAACTCCGGGTCACCGAGGGTGAGACCGGCGGCTCGCGATGGTCGCAGGTGGGTGAGGTGGTGTCGTATCTCGCCTCGAGTTTCGGGCGGCTCTCGACCGGTCGGTGGCAGCGGTACGGTCGCGCCGCGGTCGTCCTCGGGGCGCCGGTGTCGGTGGCGGAGTGGGTGGCGTCGGAGGGGGACCCGGTCTTCGACCGCCCGCGGGGTGAGCGATTGGCGGCGGTCCAGCGCTTCTGTGACCGGATGATGGGGGAGGTGGGGCGGCTGGTCCCTGTGACGGCGGTCCCGCTGGTCTGTGCGGCGCTCCAGACCTTCGAGGCGGAGTACGTGGCGCGGGCGGCGCTCTTGGAGCGGGTGGAGACGCTGCGAGAGGCCCTGGAGGAGGCGGGGGCGGTGGTGGTCGAGCCGGCGCTGAGCGCGGCCGAGAGTTTCGAGCGGGCTTACCGGCTGCTGCGGATGCGCCGGGTGCTCTCGCGGGCGGGGGAGGGGTATCTGATTTTGCCCCGGGGGCGGGAGCTGGTGTCCTACTATGCGAACGGGATCGCCCATCTCTGCGGGGAATGGGAGGCGTCGGTCCGGTCCCGGGACGCGCTACCGGTGGACGGTTTCTTGGGCCGTTGACCGGGGGCGGCCGGTGGTCTATTCTTCGGGGCTCTGGTTCCGTGCCGCCCGTCCGGGCGATCCACGTAGAGGCAGAAGGACGAACACCGAGAAACACATGCCGACGATTAATCAGCTCGTCCGGCAGAGCCGCCGCGCCGTAGTCAAGAAAGACAAGGCACCGGCTCTGAAGGAGAATCCGTTCAAGCGGGGCGTTTGCACCCGCGTCTACACCACGACCCCGAAGAAGCCGAACTCGGCGCTGCGCAAGGTGGCGCGTGTGCGTCTGGTGAACGGTTTCGAGGTCACGGCCTACATCCCCGGCGAGGGGCATAACCTCCAGGAGCACTCGATCGTGCTCATCCGGGGCGGTCGTGTGAAGGACCTGCCGGGGGTGCGTTACCACATCGTGCGCGGCAAGCTCGACGCCTCTGGCGTGAACGGGCGCAACAAGAGCCGCTCCAAGTACGGGACCAAGAAGCCGAAGGCGGGTGCCGCGGCTGGGGGGAAGAAGTAAATGAGCCGTCGTAAGAGTGCCGTGAAGCGTCCGGTCCTGCCTGATGCCCGCTATGACAGCCAGACCGTCTCGAAGTTCATCAACGTCTTGATGTATGACGGCAAGAAGGCGACCGCCGAGCGGATCTTCTATGGGGCGATGGACGTCGTCGAGGCGAAGTCGGGCCAGACCGGCGTGACGGTCTTCAAGCAGGCGCTGTCGAACCTGAAGCCGGTGGTCGAGGTGAAGTCCCGCCGTGTCGGTGGCGCGACGTACCAGGTGCCGGTCGAGGTCCGTCCGGACCGTCGGACCGCGCTGGCGATGCGCTGGCTGATTTCGTACTCGCGTGACCGCAACGAGAAGTCGATGGCGGAGAAGCTGGCCGCGGAGACGCTCGCCGCGGCGAAGGGCGAGGGGAACGCGATCAAGAAGCGCGAGGACACGCACAAGATGGCCGAGGCCAACAAGGCGTTCGCGCACTACCGCTGGTAGGTGGAAGGCAGGTATCAGGTGACAGGTGTCAGGTGTCCGGAATTCCTGACCCCTGACCCTGATCCCAGATCTTCCCCTTCCGTTGACAGCTGGGGAAACCCTGCTACCTTTATCAGGCTGGGGTGAAACGGCGCAAGCCGTTTCATGCCGGCGCGGTGACCACGAAGACGGCAGCACGGTCACCCCGGGGAACTGCGCCCCGGCCAGATGGGCCCGCCAACGTCGGCAGGAGTGACGCGCGGGGGGAGTGGACAGCCCGACCGATCCCGCTGGGGCAGGTGCCCGGCGCCGCGGTTCCCGAAAAGCTCGCAGGACAATTTGACGTCGGGTGGTGTTGGCGCTGACACCCGACGCGCCGTGGGTCCCCAGCCGCGCAGGAGTGGCGGCTGTACCCGGCGAGAGCGGATGGAAACCGGTCCCCCGGATCAGCTGGTGGGGGGGATGCCTGGTCCAGCCGCGTTTTTGTTGGGGGCAGGGCCGCCGCAGGGCGGAGCAGGAGTTGAGCAGGGCCTAAGGCAAGACCCACATCACCGCATTCGTACCCGACCGCATACCGAACGATGGCACGCACCACCGATCTGAAGTACTACCGGAACATCGGCATCATGGCGCACATCGATGCCGGGAAGACCACGACGACTGAGCGCGTCCTCTATTACACGGGGAAGTCGCACAAGATCGGCGAGGTCCATGACGGCGCGGCCACGATGGACTGGATGGAGCAGGAGCAGGAGCGCGGCATCACGATCACGTCGGCCGCGACGACCTGCTTCTGGATGCGGCACGGCCAGTCGGACAAGAAGGGCGAGGGGCCGGAGTACCGCATCAACATCATCGACACCCCGGGGCACGTGGACTTCACCGTCGAGGTGGAGCGCTCGCTCCGCGTGCTCGACGGCGCCGTCGCGCTGCTCGACTCGGTGGCCGGCGTGGAGCCGCAGACCGAGACGGTGTGGCGCCAGGCGGACCGGTACAAGGTCCCGCGGATGATCTTCTCGAACAAGATGGACCGCGTCGGCGCCAACTTCGAGCGCTGCGTCGAGATGATCCGCGACCGCCTCACCAAGAGCGCGCTGCCGATCCAGCTCCCGGTCGGCTCGGGTGAGCTGTTCACCGGCCACATCGACATCGTCGAGCGCAAGCAGTACATCTTCGATAACGAGACCCTCGGCAAGACCTTCCATGTCGTCGACGTCCCGGCCGAGTTCCACGAGGCCGTCGAGACCGCGCGTCGCGCGCTCGTCGACATGGTCGTCGAGCACGACGAGGTCCTGATCGAGAAGTACCTCGCGGGTGAGGAGCTCACCGTCGAGGAGATCCGCCAGGCGATCCGCTCGGCGACGATCCAGATGAAGTTCGTGCCGATCCTCTGCGGCGCGTCGTTCAAGAACAAGGGCGTGCAGGCGCTCCTCGACGCCGTCATCGACTTCCTCCCGTCGCCGACCGACGTCCCCGCGATCGAGGGCCACGCGCCGCAGCACGACGCGACCCCCGACACGCGTGCGGTGAGCGACGAGGCGCCGTTCTCGGCGCTCGCGTTCAAGGTCGCGACCGACCCGTTCGTCGGCCGCCTGACCTTCTTCCGCGTCTACTCCGGCGTCCTCAAGGCCGGGTCGCACGTCTACAACGCGACGAAGGACAAGCGCGAGCGCATCGGCCGCCTGCTGCAGATGCACGCGAACAAGCGCGAGGAGATCGAGGAGGTGCGCGCCGGTGACATCGCCGCCGCAATCGGCCTCAAGGACACCCGCACGGGGGACACGCTCTCCGACGAGGAGCAGCCGATCATCCTCGAGGCGATGAAGTTCCCGACGCCCGTCATCGACGTCGCGGTCGAGCCGAAGACCAAGGCCGACCAAGACAAGATGGGCATCGCGCTGAACAAGCTCGCCGAAGAGGATCCGACCTTCCGCGTGCACACGGACGCGGAGACGGGGCAGACGATCATCTCCGGGATGGGCGAGCTGCACCTTGAGATCATCGTCGACCGCATGATGCGCGAGTTCAAGGTCGAGGCGAACGTGGGCCGTCCGCAGGTGGCCTATCGGGAGACGATCAAGCGCCGCGTCGACAAGGTCGAGGGCAAGTTCATCCGTCAGTCGGGCGGCAAGGGCCAGTACGGTCACGTCGTGATCAACGCGATGCCGGCGGAGCCCGGTCAGGGCTACGTCTTCGAGGACAAGATCTCGGGCGGCGTCATTCCGCGCGAGTACATCAAGCCGGTCGAGGAGGGCATCCGTGAAGCCCTCGAGAACGGCGTCCTCGCGGGCTATCCGATGGTCGACGTGAAGGTCGAGCTGATCTTCGGGTCGTACCACGACGTCGACTCGAGCGAGATGGCGTTCAAGATCGCGGGCTCGATGGCGATCAAGGATGCGGCGCGCGCGGCGACGCCGATCATCCTCGAGCCGATGATGAAGGTCGAGGTCGTCAGCCCGGACCAGTTCTTCGGCGACGTGCTCGGCGACATCTCGGCGCGGCGCGGCAAGATCGGCGGCATGACGCAGCGCGGCGAGGCCCAGGTGATCGGCTCGACCGTGCCGCTCTCCGAGATGTTCGGCTACTCGACCCGTCTGCGCTCGATGACGCAGGGTCGCGCGGTCTACTCGATGGAGTTCTCGCATTACGAAGAGGTCCCGAAGGCGAAGGCCGACGAGATCATCGCGAAGCAGAAGTAAGTCCCTCACCCACCACCCGTTCCACCACCACCTCAGGACGCACTCCCATGGCCAAGGCAAAGTTCGAGCGGAATAAGCCGCACGTGAACGTCGGCACGATCGGTCACGTCGACCACGGCAAGACGACCACCACGGCCGCCCTGACCAAGATCTCGGCGGACAAGTTCGGCAACACGAAGTACGTCGCCTACGACGAGGTCGCGAAGGCCTCCGAGTCGCAGGGGCGTCGTGACGCCACCAAGATCCTCACGATCGCCACGTCGCACGTGGAGTACGAGACGGATGCGCGCCACTACGCGCACGTCGACTGCCCCGGCCACGCGGACTACGTGAAGAACATGATCACGGGTGCCGCGCAGATGGACGGCGCGATCCTCGTGGTGTCGGCCGTCGACGGCCCGATGCCGCAGACCCGCGAGCACATCCTCCTGGCCCGCCAGGTGAACGTGCCGAAGATCGTGGTCTTCCTGAACAAGTGCGACCTCGTCGAGGACTCGGAGCTCCTCGACCTCGTCGAGCTCGAGGTGCGTGAGCTCCTCAGCAAGTACGGCTACGACGGCGACAACGCCCCGGTGATCCGCGGCTCGGCGTCGAACGCGATCGCCGGCAAGCCGGAGTGGATCGCGAAGATCGAGGAGCTCTACAGCGCCCTCGACACGTACATCCCGGAGCCGACCCGCGAGGTCGACAAGCCGTTCCTCCTCCCGGTCGAGGACGTGTTCTCGATCACCGGGCGCGGCACGGTGGCGACGGGCCGTATCGAGCGCGGCAAGTGCAAGGTCGGCGAGGAGCTCGAGTTCGTCGGCTACAACTCCGACAAGAAGACGATCGTCACGGGCGTCGAGATGTTCCGCAAGCTCCTCGATGAGGGCTTCGCCGGTGACAACGTTGGGCTCCTGCTCCGCGGCATCGACAAGAAGGACATCGAGCGTGGCATGGTGCTCGCCAAGCCCGGCTCGATCAAGCCGCACACGAAGTTCGAGGCCGAGGTGTACGTCCTCACGAAGGAGGAGGGCGGCCGTCACACGCCGTTCTTCAAGGGCTACCGCCCGCAGTTCTACTTCCGCACGACGGACGTGACGGGCGCAATCGAGCTCCCGGCCGGCACGGAGATGGTGATGCCGGGCGACAACGTGCAGATGAAGATCGAGCTCATCATCCCGATCGCGATGGAGGAGCAGCTTCGCTTCGCCATCCGTGAGGGCGGCCGCACCGTCGGTGCGGGCGTGGTGACCAAGATCCTCGCGTAACTAACGAACGGGCCGGTCCCGTGGGGCGGGTGCCCCGCGGGTTCGGGTCCGAGTGGAGACTCTCATGGCTGGACGTATTCGCATCCGTCTCAAGGCGTTCGATCACGCGGTGATCGACCAGGCTTCGGCGGACATTGTTCGGACGGCGGAGAAGACGGGGGCGCAGGTCTCCGGTCCGATCCCGCTTCCCACGAAGACGCGTCGGTGGACCGTGCTCCGGTCGCCGCACGTCGACAAGAAGTCGCGGGAGCAGTTCGAACTGAAGACGCACAAGCGGGTGATCGACATCCTCGACTCCCGCGCCCAGACGGTGGACGCGCTGACGAAGCTCGACCTGCCGGCCGGCGTGGACGTCGAAATCAAGGTGGAATAGGGACAGGGAACCGGTATCAGGATTGAGGTGACAGGAGCGGCAGCCGCCGCCCCTGACCCCGCCTCCCTGAGACCTGTCCCTGAGAGTCCTCCGGCCTCAACGGGCGCCGCACTCCGCGGGCCCGGGCCGCGACTAACCAAGCGAGAGAACGATGATCGGAATCATTGGCAAGAAGCTGGGGATGACCCAGATCTTCGACGAGGCGGGGATGCAGATCCCCTGCACGGTGGTGGAGGCCACGCCGAACCCGGTGACCAAGGTGGTCGATCCGGCGAAGGCGGGTTTCGCGTCCGTGGAGCTCGGCTACGGCGCGCAGCGGACCGCGCGCGAGTCGAAGAAGGGGGAGCGCACGCCGAAGGGGCGTCGGGCGACCAAGGCGGAGCTCGGGCACGCCGCGAAGGCGGGGCTCAGCGTGGCGCCGGCGGTCATCCGGTCGTTCCGTCTCGATGATGCGCCTGGGAAGGACGCCGAGGTGCCGACGTACGCGGTCGGCGACGTTGTGAAGGTCGACATCTTCGCCGTCGGCGAGATGGTCAAGGTGACCGGCACGTCGAAGGGGCGCGGCTTCCAGGGCGTCGTGAAGCGTTACGGGATCGGTGGTGGGCCGAATACGCACGGCAACACCAAGCACCGTCGGCCGGGCTCGGTCGGACCGGGCACCGATCCGTCGCGCGTCATCAAGGGCAAGAAGATGCCGGGCCACTACGGCGCGGCGCGTCACACGCAGGCGAACCTTCGCGTTGAGATGGTCGACGCCGAGCGGAACCTGATCTACATCCGCGGTAGCGTCGCCGGCCCGACCAACGGGATCGTCCTCGTCCGCAAGCAGGGGTAACCGATGGCTGACACGACTCACTACGACGCGGCGGCCTTCACGGCGCTCGGGACCCCGCGGGAGCGCGTGACGCTCCCCGCGGCGACGTTCGACGGCACCGTGAACCTGCCGGTGCTCCATCAGGCGGTGAAGGCGTATCTCGCCAACCAGCGTCAGGGCACGCACGCGACCAAGACGCGCCGCTGGGTGACTGGTGGTAACCAGAAGCCTTGGAAGCAGAAGGGGACCGGCCGCGCCCGTCAGGGTTCGACCCGCGCCCCGAACTTCGTCGGCGGCGGCACGGTGCACGGCCCGCAGCCGCGCGGCTACGAGCAGGCTGTCCCGAAGGGGATCAAGGCGCTGGCGCGGAAGAGCGCGCTGAACGCCCGGGCCCGTGAGGGGGCGGTGATCGTGATCGACCGCTTCGCCTTCGAGTCGCCGAAGACCGCGCAGGTGGCGCAGCTCCTCGCGCGCCTCGGCGTGTCGGGGCAGAAGACGCTGATCCTGACCGACGGCACGAAGCCGGCGGTCTACCTCTCTGGGCGGAACATCCCCGAGGTGCAGGTCCGCGCCTACAGCGACGTCAGCACGTATGACATCGTCTGGTCGCAGGTCGTCCTCGTCGAGGCGACGGCGATCGGTCAGACGCTGGCGCCGGTCACCGAGGCCCCCGCGGCCGCGGTGAAGGCGCCGAAGGCCGCGCCGAAGGCGAAGGCCACGAAGGCCAAGGCGGCTCCGGCGGCGAAGAAGGCGCCGGCCGCGAAGAAGGCCCCGGCGGCGAAGAAGGCGCCGGCGGCGAAGAAGGCCGCGGCCGCGAAGCCGGCCGCCAAGAAGAAGGGAGGGAAGTAAGTCATGCCGAGTTTGATGCGCACCATTGTTCGTCCGGTCGTGACCGAGAAGAGCTCGGCCGCGTACCAGGACCGCGGGGAATACACGTTCGAGGTCCATCCGGACGCCACGAAGACCACCATCAAGGCGGCGATCGAGTCGCTGTTCGGGGTGAAGGTCACGGGCGTCTGGACGTCGCAGCAGCGCGGCAAGGCGCGCCGTGTCGGCGGGACCGCGGGGCTTCGGCCCCGGTGGAAGAAGGCCATCGTGACGCTCAAGGCGGGCGACACGATCGAGATCTTCGAGGGCTGATCACATGGGTATCCGTCAATTCAAGCCGGTGAGCGCCGCGACGCGGTTCCGTTCCGTGTCGGACAACGACGTCATCACCCGCAGCACGCCGGAGAAGTCGCTGACCGCGCCGCTTAAGAAGAGCGGTGGGCGCGACAATCACGGCCACATCTCGATGCGTCGCCTCGGCGGCGGGCACAAGCGGAAGTACCGCATCATCGACTTCAAGCGGAACAAGCACGGCCAGCCGGCGACGGTCGAGCACATCGAGTACGATCCGAACCGCTCGGCGCGCATCGCGCTCGTGCAGTACGCGGACGGTGAGAAGCGCTACATCCTGCACCCGAAGGGGCTCTCGGTGGGTGACACCGTCGTGAGCGGCAAGGGGTCGGACGTGCGCACGGGGAACGCGCTCCCGCTCCGCGAGGTGCCGCTGGGCACCGCGGTGCACAACGTCGAGCTGAAGCCCGGGAAGGGCGGGCAGATGGCCCGGTCGGCCGGGACGAGCGTCCAGGTCGTCGCGAAGGAAGGCGACTACGTGACCGTGCGCATGGCCTCGACGGAGATGCGCATGATCCACGGCGACTGCCTCGGCACGATCGGCGAGGTTGGGAACGCGGAGCACGAACTGATCTCGTGGGGCAAGGCCGGCAAGACCCGTTGGATGGGGCGCCGTCCGAAGGTCCGCGGTGAAGTCATGAACCCGGTGGACCATCCGCACGGTGGCCGCACGCGCGGCGGCCGGAACGTGGTGAGCCCCTGGGGCAAGAAGGAGGGCGTCAAGACGCGCAACACCAAGAAGGCGTCGCAGCGTCTGATCGTCCGTGGCCGGAAGCGCGGCAAGGCCACGCAGAGCTAACCGGAGAATCGACCAATGTCACGTAGCATCAAGAAGGGTCCGTTCATCCAGGACGCGCTGCTCCAGCGAGTGCAGACGATGAACGCGAAGAACGAGAAGAAGGTCGTGAAGACCTGGTCGCGCGCGAGCACGGTGATCCCCGAGTTCGTGGGGCACACGTTCGCCGTGCACAACGGGAACAAGTTCATCCCGGTGTACGTCACGGAGAACATGGTCGGGCACAAGCTCGGCGAGTTCTCGCCGACGCGGCTCTTCCGCGGCCACAGCGGGAACAACAAGACCGACAAGAAGGCGTCGCCCGCTCCGGCGGCGGCCCCGGCCAAGGGAGGCAAGTGAGCATGACTGAAGCTCGTGCCATCCAGCGGACCACGCGACAGTCGCCCTACAAGATGCGGCTGGTCATCGACCAGATCCGTGGGCTCGGGGTGAACGACGCGCTGGCGCTCCTGAAGTTCTCGAAGAAGCACGCGGCGACGCAGATCTCGAAGGTGCTGTCGTCGGCGGTGGCGAACGCGGAGCAGGCGGCGCGGTCGTCGAACGCCGCGCTCGACGTGGACGCGCTCTACGTGAAGCACGCGATCGTGAACGAGGGGCCGAAGCTCAAGCGGTGGACGCCGGCGGCGATGGGCCGGGCGACGCCGATGATCAAGCGAACCAGCCACGTCGAGATCGTCGTGGCCGAGAAGGAAGGGCGATAATGGGACAGAAGACACATCCGATCGGCTTCCGCCTCGGGGTCTCCAAGGCGTGGCGCTCCACCTGGTTCGCCGGCAAGGACTTCCCGGCGCTCCTGAAGGAGGACGCGCTCCTGCGGAAGTACCTCAAGGCGCGCCTCAGCGGGGCGGCGATCGCCGACGTGACCATCGAGCGGAAGCCGGGGAAGGTCGTGGTGACCATCCACACCGGCCGGCCGGGCGTGGTCATCGGCAAGAAGGGGCAGTCGGTCGAGGAGCTCAAGACGGAGCTCCAGCAGCTGACGGGGAAGGACGTCGGCGTGAACGTCGAGGAAATCAAACGGCCGGAGATCGAGGCGCAGCTGGTCGCCGACAACATCGCGGCGCAGCTCGCGCAGCGTATCTCGTTCCGTCGCGCGATGAAGAAGGCGGTCCAGTCGGCGATGCGGATGGGCGCCGAGGGGATCAAGGTGAAGTGCTCGGGGCGTCTTGGCGGGGCCGAGATTGCGCGCGTCGAGGGCTATCACGAGGGGCGGGTGCCTCTCCACACGCTGCGCGCGGACATCGACTACGCCACGTCCACGGCGAAGACGACGTTCGGGACGATCGGCGTGAAGGTGTGGGTCTTCAAGGGGGAGATCGTCGAGTCGCGGCGCGGCACGACGTACTCCTCGGACGCGTAAGGGAGGAACGGAGAAATGCTCGCACCGAAGCGCGTCAAGTTCCGCAAGATGTTCAAGGGGCGCACGACCGGGCTGGCCCGGCGTGGCGCGACCGTGGCGTTCGGCACGTTCGGCCTCCAGGCGCTGGAGCCGGGCTGGGTGACGGCGCGGCAGATCGAGGCCTCGCGCGTGGCGCTGACGCGTCACATCAAGCGTGGCGGCAAGGTCTGGATCCGGATCTTCCCGGACAAGCCGGTCACGAAGAAGCCGGCCGAGACCCGCATGGGTAAGGGCAAGGGATCGCCCGAGCTTTGGGTCGCGGTGGTGAAGCCGGGCCGCGTGTTGTTCGAGATCGAGGGCGTCTCGAGGGAGATCGCCCAGAAGGCGCTTGGGCTCGCCTCGGCGAAGCTCGGCGTGAAGACGAAGTTCGTGGCCCGTGAGGAGGCGTCGTCCGATGAAGGCTGAGGAGATCCGTGGGTTGAGCGCGGACGATATCCGTGCGAAGGTCGCCGAGCTGGAGCGGGAGCGTTTCAACCTCTCCTTCCGTGGGGCGACCGAGCCGCTGAGCAATCCGCTGCGGTTGCGCACCATCCGCCGGGACATCGCCCGGCTGCACACCGTCCTGCGCGAGAAGGAGGTCGCGCGCTAACGCGCGCGAGGAGACCGAATGGCTGAGACCGTGAATCCCGCCGCGACGGCCCGCAGCGCGCGCAAGACGCGCCAGGGCCTGGTCGTGAGCGACAAGATGGACAAGACCGTCGTGGTCGCGATCGAGCGTCGCGTGCCGCATCCCGTCTATGGGAAGATGGTGACGAAGACCAAGCGCCTGAAGGCGCACGACGAGCAGAACTCGGCGAAGGTCGGCGACACTGTCCGGATCGTCGAGACCCGCCCGCTGTCGAAGGACAAGCGGTGGCGGCTGCTCGAGATCGTCGAACGCGCGCGTTGAGGAACTGACCGATGATCCAACAGGAATCCGTGGTGAAGGTCGCGGACAATTCGGGGGCCAAGAAGGCGCTCGTGATCCGCGTCCTCGGCGGGACGCGCCGCCGCTATGCCGGCCTTGGCGACAAGGTCGTGGTGGCGGTGAAGGACGCGTTGCCGAATGGCACCGTGAAGAAGTCCGACGTGGCGAAGGCGGTCGTCGTGCGCACCGTGAAGGAGACGCGGCGCAAGGACGGCAGCTACATCCGCTTCGACGAGAACGCCGTCGTCATCATCGACGACAAGGGCGAGCCGCGGGCGACCCGCATCTTCGGGCCGGTCGCGCGCGAGCTTCGCGAGAAGCGCTATATGAAGATCGTGTCGCTGGCCCCCGAGGTGCTCTGACATGCGCATCCTGACCCATCGCAAGACGGCCGGTCGCAAGCCGGCGCTCCGCCACGCGCGGAACGCCGAGCGCACCCCGATGACGATCACCCGCGGCGACACCGTGCGGATCGTGCGCGGTGACGACAAGGGCAAGGAAGGGAAGGTCCTCAAGGTGCACCTCAAGAAGGGGCGGGTGACCGTCGAGGGGATCAACATCGTCAAGAAGCATCGCCGGGCGCGGACCGCCGAGGAGCAGTCGGGCATCATCGAGATGCCGGCGCCGATCGCGGTGTCGAACGTGATGCTGATGGACCCGAAGTCGGGGAAGCCGGTGCGGACCCGCACCCGGATCGACGCCGACGGTACCAAGGAGCGCGTCAGCGTGAAGAGCGGGGAGCCCATCCCCGCCACCCGTTGACCGAGGACTGACCGATGGCGACGACCAAGCAGCAGGGCCAGAAGAAGAGCGGGGCCGGGGCGGGCGAGAAGCGCGCCTCGATGCTCCCGAAGGAGCACAAGGGGGCCGGCACGCCGGCGCCCGCGCCGCGGCTCCGCGGGCACTATGACCGCGTGATCCGCGCGCGTCTGATGCAGCAGTTCGGGTTCACGAACCCGCACCAGGTGCCGACGCTCCAGAAGATCACGTTGAACGTGGGGATGGGGGAGGCGATCAAGCAGCCCAAGGTCCTCGACGCTGTGGTCGACGAGCTCGCGACGATCACCGGCCAGAAGCCGGTGCGGACGAAGGCGAAGAAGTCGATCGCGAACTTCGGCCAGCGCGAGGGGCAGGAGATCGGCGTCGCGGTGACGCTGCGCGGCGCGCGGATGTGGGAGTTCCTCGACCGCTTCATCTCGACGGCGATCCCCCGCGTCCGCGACTTCCGCGGGCTGAACACCCGCGCCTTCGACGGTCGCGGGAACTACAGCCTCGGCATCAAGGAGCAGATGATCTTCCCCGAGATCAATTATGACCTTGTGGAGCAGATCCACGGCATGGACATCACGTTCGTGACCACCACCAACCGGGACGATGTCGCGTTCGCGCTCCTGCGCGAGCTCGGGATGCCGTTCCGTGGCGACGACAAGCCGATCGTCGTGCAGGGCTGAGGAGACCATGGCCAAGAAGAGCACGATCGAGAAGAACGAGCGCCGGAAGCAGATGGTGGCCAAGCAGGCTGCCAAGCGGAAGGCCCTGGCGGACACCGTCCGCAGCCTGAAGGTGACGGAGGAGGAGCGGCGGGCGGCGCAGGTCGCGCTGCAGAAGCTCCCCCGGAATGGAGCGGCGGCGCGCGTGCGCAACCGTTGCCAGATGACGGGGCGCAGCCGCGCCTACGTCGGTACCTTCGGCCTCAGCCGTATCGCGTTCCGCGAGATGGCGCTGCAGGGGCTGATCCCGGGCGTGCGCAAGGCGAGCTGGTAGTTCGCAGTCGCAGGTGCAGGTGCAGGTCCCACGGGGGTAGGCCCGCGCGCACGAGGCGCCGGGAACCGCTCCCTCCCCGTCCTACCGGTCCGGCGTCGCCGGATACCCTAGGAGACCGAGTCCCACTATGAGCATGAACGACCCGATCGCCGATATGCTCACGCGGATCCGCAATGCCGTCGCGTCACGGCATCGCCGCGTGGATGTCCCGGCGTCCAAGATGAAGGCCGAGATCGCCCGGTTGCTGAAGGAGTCGAACTTCATCAGCGACTACAAGACGGTCGAGACCGAGGAGGGCCGGACGGTCCTCCGCCTCGCCCTCAAGTACGCCGGCACGACCCCGGTCATCCGGCAGCTCCAGCGCGTCTCGACCCCCGGTCTCCGGCGGTATGTCGGGGCGTCGGAGATCCCGCGCGTCCGCAACGGCCTCGGCGTCGCGATCCTCAGCACCTCGCAGGGGCTGATGACCGACCGGCAGGCTCGCTCCGCTCGTACGGGCGGCGAACTCATCGCCCTCGTCTGGTAAGGAGCCCCCATGTCACGTATCGGAAAACTGCCGGTGACGATCCCGGCCGGCGTCACGGTGACGGTTGCGGCGGGGAACGTCGTCTCGGTGAAGGGCCCCAAGGGGGAACTCCGCCGCACGATCAACCCGGACCTCACGATCACCATCGACGGTAGCACGCTCACGGTCACCCGTCCCTCGGATGATCCGAAGCACAAGTCGCTGCACGGGCTTTCGCGGACCCTCATCGCCAACATGGTCGAGGGGTGCGCGAAGGGCTACGTGAAGCAGCTGGAGATCACGGGCGTCGGCTTCAAGGCGGAGCCGAAGCCGTTCGGGCTGCAGCTGGCCCTCGGGTTCTCGCACCAGATCCAGTACAAGGCGCCGGCGGGGATCACGCTGACCGCGCCGCAGCCGACGCAGGTCGTGATTGCGGGACCGGACAAGGAGAAGGTCGGGCAGGTGGCAGCGGAGATCCGCGGCCTCCGTCCCCCCGAGCCGTACAAGGGGAAGGGGATCAAGTACGCGGGTGAGATCATCCGCCGGAAGGCCGGCAAGGCCGGGGGCAAGTAATGCCAGGGAAGCGTGTACCGAAGGGACGGGCGGCGCTCCGGGCGCGGCGGCACGTCCGCGTGCGGGCGAAGGTCTCCGGCACGGCCGAGCGGCCGCGGCTGGTCGTGTTCCGCTCGCTGAAGCATATGACCGTGCAGCTCGTCGACGACGTGCGGCACCACACCCTGATGACCGTGACCGACGCCGGGCTGACCGGGAAGAAGTCGGAGAAGTCGGCCGAGGTGGGCAAGCGGGTGGCAGCGCAGGCGAAGGCGGCGGGGATCACGACGGTCGTGTTCGACCGCGCCGGGTACCAGTATCACGGCCGCGTGAAGGCGGTGGCCGACGGAGCCCGCGAAGGCGGGCTGGAGTTCTGACATGGCTGAACAGACTGGTGGGATGGGGGCGCCCGGCGGGCGCCGGGGTGGTCCGGGCGGCGGCCGCGGTCGCGGCGGTCCGGGCGGCGGTCGTGGCGGGCCGGGCGGCGGTCGTGGTGGCCCGGGTGGACCGGGCGGCCGTGACGGTGGTCGTGGCGGGCGCGATGGCGGCCGCGGCGGTGCCCCGATGCAGGATCGCGAAGGCTCCGATCTCGTCGAGAACGTGATTGCGATCAACCGCGTCGCCAAGGTCGTGAAGGGCGGCCGGCGGTTCTCCTTCAACGCGCTCGTCGCCGTCGGCGACGGGCAGGGGAAGGTCGGCATCGCGACGGGGAAGGCGAACGAGGTGTCGGAGGCGGTCCGCAAGGCCGTCGACGGCGCCCGGCGCAAGATGATCTCGATCCCGATGACGGGCGCGACGATCCCCCACGAGATCGTCGGCAAGCACGGGGCGGGCGAGGTGCTGATGAAGCCCGCCGCGCCGGGTGCCGGTGTCATCGCGGGTGGCGCGGTGCGCGCCATCCTCGAGTGCGCCGGGATCCACGATATCCTGACGAAGTCGCTCGGCTCCACGAACGCGCACAACATGGTGCTCGCGGCGCTCGACGGCCTCAAGAACCTCACGACCGTCGAGCAGATCGCGCGCGAGCGCGGCGTCGAGGTCGCCTCGCTGCCGTACCGGTCGCGGGCCAAGTCGAAGGAGGCCGTGTAAATGCCGCGGACCTTCGTCTGGCACCCCGGGAAGGGGCCCAAGACCACCGCGCCGAACACCCTCACGGAGGGGAAGGTGCGGATCACGCAGAAGCGGTCTGGCATCGGCCAGACCGCGCGGATGAACGCCACCCTGCAGGCCCTCGGCCTGCGTCACCACCAGGCGTCCGTCGTGCACCAGGATTCGCCGGCGCTGCGCGGGATGATCAAGCGCGTCCGGCATCTGGTGGACGTCACGCCGGTGGAGGAATGACCGTATGAGCGACGAGAAGATCACGCTGCACACCCTGGCGCGCACGCCGGGGTCGCACCGGAACCGGAAGCGCCTCGGGCGTGGCCCGGGCTCCGGCACCGGCAAGACGTCCGGTAAGGGACACAAGGGCATCAAGGCCCGCGCCGGCCACCACGGCCCGGGCGGTAACAAGCCACACTTCGAGGGCGGTCAGATGCCGCTCACGCGGCGTGTCCCGAAGCGGGGCTTCACCAATCCGTTCCGTGAGGCCTCCCAGGTGGTCGGCCTCGACGACCTCGCCCGCGTGAGCGGCGCCGAGATCACCGTCGAGACGCTCGCCGCCGTCGGCCTCGTGTCGGCGTCGAAGGGCCCGGTCAAGCTCCTCGCCAACGGCAGCATCGACCGCGCGGTCACGGTCCGGGGGCTCAAGGTCTCCGGCACCGCCCGCGAGGCGATCGTCGCCGCCGGCGGCAGCGTCGAGGGCTGAGATGGCACAGGCGAACCCGCTCGGCGCCCTCGGCGGCATCCGGAGCGTCCCGGAGCTCTGGCAGAAGATCACCTTCACCTTCCTCTGCCTGCTCGTCTACCGCATCGGCTCGCATGTGACGGTGCCGGGCGTGGACGTGAACGCGATGATCGCGTTCTTCCAGCAGAACCAGGGGGGCGGGCTCCTCGGGCTCTACGACCTCTTCGTCGGCGGGAATCTCTCGCGGTCGACGGTCTTCGCCCTCGGCATCATGCCGTACATCTCGGCCTCGATCTTCATGCAGATCGGCGCCGCGGTGATCCCGACCCTCGACAAGATGCAGAAGGACGAGGAGGGCCGGAAGCGCATCAATCAGTGGACGCGCTACGCCACCGTCGGCCTCGCTGCGGTGCAGGGGTATGGCTACGCGCTCTTCACCGCGGGCGTGCAGGGCGCCGTCGTGCGTCCCGGCACCGCCTTCACGCTGCAGATGGTGCTCTTCCTCACGACGGGCGCGCTCTTCGTGATGTGGCTCGGTGAGCAGATCACCGAGCGTGGCCTCGGCAACGGCGCTTCGCTCCTGATCTTCTTCTCGATCGTCGAGCGCTTCCTCCCGGGCATCCGCGACGCCTTCGGCTTCCTGAGCACCGGCGCCGTCTCGCTCCTCTCGCTCCTGGCGATGACCGCGGTGATGCTCGGCGTCGTTGCCGGCGTCGTCGCGATGACCCTCGCCGCGCGCCGCATCGCGATCCAGATCCCGCAGCGCACGATGGCGAAGGGCCGGCAGCGCGAGGCCGCGAAGAACTTCATCCCGCTCCGCCTCAATTCGGCGGGCGTGATGCCGATCATCTTCGCCCAGTCGCTCATCGTCGTCCCGGGCGCCATCGCCCAGTTCTCGGGGAATCAGGCCCTCGCCAACGTCGCGGATTACCTCGCGCCGGGCACGTGGGCGTACTTCCTCCTCTCGGCGATCCTCATCGTCTTCTTCACCTACTTCTACACCGCCATCATCTTCAATCCGGCGGACGTGGCGGAGAACCTGAAGAAGCAGGGCGGCTTCATCCCGGGGATCAAGCCGGGCTCCAAGACCGCCGACCACATCCAGGATGTGGTCACCCGCATCACCCTCCCGGGCGCGATCTTCCTCACGTTCATCGCGCTCCTTCCGGTCTGGCTCGCCGACGTCTTCGCC
>JARIFA010000014.1 GCA_031127075.1 Gemmatimonadota bacterium
CGGGGTGCGCACCGCGGCGGCGATGCGGGTCAGGTAGTCGACGTAGACGGGGCCGATGCCGAGCGAGTCGACGGCCCCTTTCGTCTGGCCCTTGCCGAGCTCGAAGGTCTCGTCGGCGCCGAGATGGCGGAACGGGCTCGGGAAGAGGGAGTCGATCTCCGCGAAGGCGCGGCGGACGAACTCGATTGACCCGGGCTGGCCCGGCGCGAGCACGTGGCCGTGCGCCGTCTCGGCGAGCGGGGCGAAGAGCTCCTGCTTGAGGACGTGGTGCAGGTGCCCGAAGACCTGCTGATGCGGGATGATCGCCACGTGGAACCGCCGTGCGTACTCCACGAGCTCGCGCACGTCGGCCCGGGACATCGCGCCGCCTGGGGGGGCGATGGTCGGGAAGGCGGCGAACTCGAGTGTGTGCTCGAAGTACAGCATCAGCGCGTTCACCTTGAGCTGCGCGAGGCGGCGCACCTGTCGCTTCTGGTACTCGAGCGTCGGCACGGGCCCACGCGCGAGGTCGTCCTGCACGCCGCGCCACCGCATCGCGGGCCAGTCACGGAGGAGCGCGGGGGTGACCGTCGTGCCCGTGCCACTGCCGACGAAGAGCTGCTTGAGGGTCTGTAGCGCATAGAAGGTGCCGGCGTCGCTCGCCGCGACGACGACCGCCCCGTCCGCGCCGACGGCGAGGACGTAGCCCTCGGCGCGCATCGCGGAGTCGAAGGGGACGCCGAGCCGGCGGAGGATGTCGCGCGCCTCGGCGCTCCCCTCGCGATGGAGCGCGACGGGCCAGCCGCGGGCGGGGGACCCGACCTCGGCGCGGATGCCGCGTTCGCGCATCGTCTCCACGAACTCGCGGGCGGCCTCGCGGTCGGCCTCGGTGCGGAGCGTGGGGAAGGTGATGGTCGTCTCGAACCGTCGTGGCGCCTCGACGCGGACGAGTTCACGCGGGGCGGGGAGGAGACGCGGGTCGTGCTGGGCGGCGAGGGACGATCCCGACATCGCGAGCGCCAGTGCGAGCAGCCGGGCGAGCCGGAGCGCGACGAGCCGCGGTCCCATCGACCGGCGACGCCGGTGCCCCCGTTCGACGGCGCCCAAGGGGACGCCGCCGCTCATCGCGCGGTCCCGGCGACGACGGCCCCACCCTTCATCACGAGCGTCGGGCGCTGGAGCCGAGTCACGTCCTCGAGGGGGTTGCCGGTGACGGCGACGAGATCGGCGAGCTTGCCGGTCGTGACCGTCCCGAGGTCGGCGTCGACGCCGAGCAGGCGCGCGCCGTTGAGGGTGCCGATGGTGATCGCCTCCATCGGCGTGGCACCGAGGAGGTCGACCATGTACTTGAACTCTTCGCCGTTGCGGCCGTGGATGTCGCTGGTGGCGTCGGTGCCGAGGGCGAAGCGGACACCGGCGCGGTAGGCGGCGCGGAGGCGCACGCGGCGCTCCGCGGCGATGGCGGTCGCTTTCTGGACGGCATACGGGGGGACGCCCTTGGCCGCGCCGTCGCGGACGATCTCCTCGAGGATGATCAGCGTCGGGACGAGGTAGGTCCCGCGCGCCTTCATCTCGGCGATCGCGGTGTCGGAGACGAGGGAGCCGTGGTCGATGCTGGCGACACCGGCACGGACGGCGGCGAGGAGGCCGTCGCCGGCGTGGGCGTGGGCCATCACCTTGCGGCCGAGGCGCGCGGTCTCGGTGACGGCGGCGCGGAGCTCCTCCTCGGTCATCTGCGGGGCGCCGACGGCGTCGCCGACGGAGAGGATGCCGCCGGTGGCGACGATCTTGATCTGGTCGGCGCCGTACTTGACGTTGAGCCGGACCTGGCGGCGCATCGCATCGGCGCCGTCGACGATCGCCCCGGTCCCGGGGAGGTCGAGGAAGGGGCTCCAGCCGTTCACATCGGCGTGGCCGCCGGTGGTGCCGAGGGCGGGGCCGGACGCGTGGATGCGCGGGCCGGGGATGAGGCCGCGGGTGATGGCGTCGCGTACGGCGACGTCGACGTAGCCGAGGGAGCCGGCCTCGCGCACCGTGGTGAAGCCCGCTTCGAGGGTCTTCCGGGCGTTGACGGTGGCGTAGATGGCACCGTGCGCCGGGGTCTCGCGGAGGGCAGCGAGGTCGCCGCCGTCGTTGTCGATCGACGTGAGGTGCGTGTGCGCGTCGATGAAGCCCGGGAGGAGGGTATGGCCGGCGAGGTCGATGACGCGGGCGCCGGCCGGGATCCGCACCTGCGCGGCGGGGCCGACGGCCGTGATGCGGTCGCCCTGCACGAGGACAATGGCGTTGAGGATCTGGGTGCCGTCGCCGACGATGACGCGGTCGGCCTTGAGGGCGGTGACGGGCTGGGCGGCGAGGGGGAGGGTGGCGAGGAGCAGGGCGCCGAGGAGGAGCGAGAGGGAGAGCCGCATCGGGGAGGGGCTAGATGAAGAGGGTGACCTTCGCGCCGGCCGCGTCGGCGACGTACGTGGCGGCGCCACCGTACTCGACGCCGGGGATGAGTTCCTCTCGTCGGATCCCCATGACCTGCATCGACATCTCGCAGGCGATCATCTTGACCCCGAGCTCTTGGGCCATGGCGATCATCTCGGGCAGCGAGGCCACGTTGCGCCGACGCATGAGTCGACGGAAGAAGCGGGGGCCGATCCCGGCCATGTGCAGCCGGCTGGTCCCGGCCGTGGCGGGGCCCGACGGGAGCAGGAGCCCGGCCAGCTTCTCACCGAAGGTCTTCCCGGCGAAGGTCCGCCGCCGCCGGATCGCCGTCAGCCCCCAGAAGGTGAAATACATCGACACCTCCAATCCGCTCGCCGCGGAGGCCAGAGCTACGGTGAAGGCGGCGACGAGGCGATCCATATCCCCTGAGAAGACGATCAGGGAGGCCCGGTTCGTGTCGGTCACCCCAGCGGCCCGGAGACGTTCCTCAACCCGCGCGTCGACCAGACGCGCGACGAGGGCCTCCAACTCGGGGGGCATGGCGGGGCTGCTCACCGGGTCCGCTCGATGACCGCTGTCCGAATCGTGTCCGCCGTCGAGAAGACGCGAAGGGTCTGCCCCGTCATCCGCACCCACGCCTCGAGGTCCGCCTGGAACGATGGATCGTCCGCGTTGACGGTGATTGTGTCTCCGACCGCGATCGTCTTGAGCGTCTGAGAGACGCGGACGATCGGCATCGGGCAGTTCATCCCTCGGCAGTCGAGGTCGATGTTCGCCATGGTCCCTCCGGGGTCAGGGTGGATGTCGGCGCGACGGCCCCGGATGGGGTACCGTCTCTCCGGACAATCTACCGTTTCGGCCGTCGGAGCGCCGTGTCCCCGAACCGCTGGATTCCCAGGGCTTCGTGTGGTGGCCCTGAGAGGCCCGGTGTAGTATCCCGGGATGATCGCCGACGACCCGAACCTCGAACGCATCCAGCGCCGGATCCTCGGGGCGCTGCTCGCGCTCGCGACGATCTTCGGCGTCGCCGTCGTCGGCTACCGGATCATCGGCGGCGACGCGTACGGCTGGGTCGACGCGCTCTACATGTCGGTGATCATGCTCACGACGACCGGCACGAAGGAGGTCGTCCCCACCGACACCATCGCCTCGCAGTTCTTCACGATGGCGATCCTCGTCGTCGGGGCGACGGCCGCGGTCTACACCCTCTCGATGCTGACGGCGTTCGTGGTCGAGGGGGATATCACGCAGGGGTTCCGGAGGCGACGGATGCGGAAGGCCATCGAAGCGATGCAGGGGCATATCATCGTGTGCGGGGCGGGCCAGACCGGCTCGACCGTGCTCCGGGAGCTCGTCCGGACGGCGCGCCCCTGCGTCGCGATCGAGTCGAGCGAGGCGCAGCTCGCCGCGCTCGACCCGGCGCTCGCCGAGGTGCCGTACCTGCTGGGCGACTGTTCGGACGATGAGACCCTCCTGCGCGCCGGGGTGATGCGCGCGGCGGGGATCGTCATCTGCACCGACGACGACAAGACGTCGCTCGTGACGACCGTGCTGGCGAAGCAGCTGAATCCGCAGGTCCGGGTGACGGCGCGCGCGTCGACGGAGAAGGTCGTCGCGCGACTCAAGCAGGCCGGGGCGGACGGGGTCGTGGCGCCCGCGCAGATCGGCGGGATGCGGCTGGTGAGCGAGATGGTGCGGCCGACCGTCGTGGGCTTCCTTGACACGATGCTCCGCGACACCAACCGGAACCTGCGCATCGAACAGGTCACCGTCGTCGCCGCCGGCTCGCTCGATGGGGCGACGGTCGGCTCGCTCGCGTTGCACGAATACGGCACGGGGCTCCTGCTCCTCGCGGTGCAGAGCGCGGCGGGCGGGTACGTCTTCAATCCCTCGGCTGACGTGACGGTCACCGCGGGGATGCAGCTGATCGTGATGGGGGATCCGGCCTCGGTGCAGACGCTCGCCGCACGCGCGTCGTAGGTGGATCGGACTTTTCGCCCGATGGCTCCGCCGACACCAGACGCGCTCCTCGCCGCCCTCGAGGCGGACGCGACGCTCGACGCCGCCGGCCCCTTCCTGCGGCTGGCGGCCGACCACTTCGCGTCGACCCGGACGGGGGACGGGCCCGTCTCCACCACGGCAGGCCGGCGCGAGATCGCCGCGCGCTTCGATGAGCCGCTGCCGACCGGGATGCGTGCGCTCGCGGACGTTGCGGCGCGCCTGGCGCGGGACGTCGTCGCCGACGCGAACCACCTGACGCACCCGATGTACCTCGGCCATCAGGTGTCCGCCCCCATCGCGGCCGCCGTCTGGAGCGAGGTGGTGATCTCGGCGCTCAACAACTCGATGGCCGTCTGGGAGATGTCGCCGACCGCGACGCCGCTGGAGGAACAGGTCCTCGGCTGGATGACGCAGCTGATCGGGTGGGGGCCCGCGGCGGCGGGGACGATGACCTCGGGCGGCACCGAGGCGACGTTCACGGCGCTGCTCGCCGCGCGCGCAGCGTGGAAGCCCGATGCGTGGGAGCGGGGGTGGGGCGATGGGCCCGCGCCGGTGGTGCTCTGCGGCACGCACGCGCACTACGCCGTGCAGCGCGCCGTCGGTGCGATGGGACTCGGCACCGCGAATTGTCTGAAGGTGCCCTCCGACGGGTTCCGGATGAGCCCCACGGCGCTGGCAGCGATGCTCGACGACCTCGCCGCCGCGGGCCGTCCCGTGCTCGCGGTGGTCGCCACCGCCGGCCAGACCGCGACCGGG
Organism: Gemmatimonadota bacterium; assembly: GCA_031127075.1. Classification (GTDB taxonomy): domain Bacteria; phylum Gemmatimonadota; class Gemmatimonadetes; order Gemmatimonadales; family Gemmatimonadaceae; genus Pseudogemmatithrix. The sequence goes on from JARIFA010000014.1 coordinate 5,170, forward strand.
GCGTTCGATGACCTCGAGGCGATCGGCGCGCTCTGCGCGGCGCGCGGCGTCTGGCTCCACGTGGACGGGGCGCACGGCGCGAGCGCGCTCCTCTCCGCGACGCATCGGCCGCGGGTGCGCGGGATCCATCTCGCCCGTTCCGTCGCGTGGGATCCGCACAAGATGATGCTCCTCCCCCTCTCCGCGGGGATGGTCCTCGTGCGCGATGCACGCGATCTGACCGCGGCCTTCGCACAGCAGGCGCCGTATCTCTTCCACGGCGGCGGCGCCGAGGGGAGCCCCGACCTCGGGACGCGCAGCTTCCAGTGTTCGCGCCGTGCCGACGTGGTGAAGCTCTGGGTCACGTTGCAGCGGCTCGGCGCGGATGGCATCGGGGCGCTCTATGAGCATCTGTGCGGGCTGGCGCGCGCGCTGCACGATCTCTTGGCGGCGGATCCGGCCCGCTTCGAGGTGCTGCACGTCCCCGAGTCCAACATCCTCTGCTTCCGGGTCCACGGGAGCGACGCGCACAACCTCCGGCTCCGCGAGGCGTTCAACCGGAGCGGGCAGGGGTGGATCACGACCACCGTCCTCGAGGGGCGTCGGGTGCTGCGCGTGACGGTGATGAACCCGCGGACGGGGCCGGCGCATCTCGAGGCGTTGGTGCAGGGCCTGGCGCAGCTCGCCGAGTCGCCCGAGGTCGCCGGCGCCTGATCCGCGCTGGGCGGCGGGCGCGCGTGGACGCATCTTTTCGGTCAGCATGCCGACCCCGCCGCGTCCCGACACCCCCCCCGTCTTCGGTCTCCCCAGCGTCGTCGCGCTGATCGTCGGCAACATGATCGGTACGGGGGTGTTCACCTCCCTCGGGTTTCAGGTGGTCGGGACGCAGAGCGGCTTCGCGCTGCTCGCGCTCTGGTTCGTCGGTGGGCTCCTCTCGCTGATGGGGGCGCTCTGCTACGCCGAGCTGGGGGCGATGCTCCCGCGCTCGGGCGGCGAGTACGTGTATCTCGCGCGCGCGTGGTCGCCGGCGCTCGGCTTCACCGGCGGGTTCGTCTCCATCACCGCGGGGTTCGCGGCGCCGATGGCGATCGCGGCGATGGCGTTCGGACGCTATATGGCGGCGGTGATCGCGGTCCCGCCGCTCGTGGCGACGCTCGCCGTGATCGCGGTCGTCGCGACGATCCATTGGGTGCACGTGCACGGGGCGCGGCTCTTCCAGGTTGCGACCTCGACGGTGACGATCGGCGTGATTGTGGTCTTCGTCGCCGTCGGCCTTACCATCGGACCCGTCGAGCCGATCGCCTTCGCGCCGACGCCGGCGGCATGGCGGGAGATCGCCGCCGCACCGTTCGCCATCTCGCTCATCTACGTGGTGTACGCCTATCACGGGTGGAATGCGGTGGGCTATGTGGCCGGTGAGATCCGGGAGGCGCAGCGCGTGATCCCGCGCGCGGTGGTCGGCGCGGTGCTCCTCGTCGGCTCGCTCTACCTGCTCTTGCATCTGGTCTTCCTGCGGACCACGCCGATCGCCGCGCTCGCCGGCACCGTGGAGGTCGCCGCGCTCTCGGCCACTCGCATCCTCGGGCCGGCGGGCGGCCGCGTGATGAGTGGGATGATCGCCGCGGTGCTGGTGGCGACGGTCTCGGGGTTCCTGCTCGCGGGCTCGCGCGTGGCGCAGGCGGTGACGGCGGGGACGCGGCGGCTGGCCTGGGTCGGCGTGCGATCGGCGGACGGCGTGCCTCGGCGCGCGCTCGCCGTCCAGGTCGGCATCGCGCTCTTCCTGATCGCCACCTCGACGTTCGAGGAGGTCGTCGCGTATGCCGGCGTGGTGTTGAACCTGATGAACCTGCTCGCGGTGCTCGGCGTGATGCGACTCCGGCGGATCGCGCCGGAGCTCCCGCGCCCCTTCCGCGTGCCGCTCTATCCGTTCGTGCCCCTTGGCTTCACCGCGATCAGCGTCTGGATGATCGGGTTCACCATCAGCCAGCGCCCCGGGGTGCTGCTCTCCGCGGTGGCGACGTTGGGGCTGGGGATCGGACTCCATCGCCTGGTAGGCACCCGCACATGATTCGTCCACTCCTCGGCTATCTCTTCGCCGCCGCACTCTTCGTGCTCACACATCTCTTCCCCGCCGAAGGGGCGGGGATGATGGTGGCGGGGACCGTCACCTTCCTCGCGATGGGCGGATTCCGCACGCCCGACGCGGGCCATCGACGGGCCATCGCCACGGCGATCACCGGCGCCGTCGGGTGGATCCTCGGGGCCGTGCTGCGCTGAGCGCGCGCCGGCACGCGAGCCCAATCAGGTGAGCGCGGGAGGGCCGTGTCGGTTCATCGCGGGAGGCGAGCGGACACCAGCCGCACGGGGATCCCCCCGTTCGAGGTCGCGAATCGCTGGGTGAACGGGAGCCCCACCTGGGCCTCGAGCGCGCGATCCGCGCTCAGCAGCACGAGGTCCCACCCGGCGCACCGGGCGCGCGCCACCTGGCCCAGCCGCGCGAAGAGGTCGCGCAGCGCGGTCGACTCGCCCACGCGGATGCCGTAGGGCGGATTCGCGATCAGCAGCCCCGGACCGGGTGGCGGCTCAAGCGCCGAGAGCGGTGCCACGCGCAGGTCGATGTCCTGCGCCACGCCTGCGCGTTCGGCATTCGCGCGCGCGGCGTCGATCGCACCGGCGTCGCGGTCTGAGGCGAGAATCGGCGCCGGCGCTGCGGGAAGGATCGCCGCGGTCGCCGCCGCGCGGGCCTCGCGCCACGCCGCACGCTCCGTCCGCGGCCACCGCTCCGAAGCGAACCGGCGGTGCAGTCCCGGTGCAATCCGCCGCGCGAGGAGCGCGGCCTCGATGGCGATCGTCCCCGACCCGCACATCGGATCGACCAATGGGCGTGTGGCATCGTGATCGGCCCCGAGGAGCATCGCGGCGGCGAGCGTCTCGCGCAGCGGCGCGCGCGCGACGGCGAGCCGGTACCCACGTCGATGCAGCAACGCACCGGAGGCATCGGCGCTGATGGTGCAGCGGTCGTGGTCGAACCGCACGATGAAGAGCTGTGGCGGTTCATCCGATCCGGAGGCGCCATCCTCTGCCTCGTCCGACGTGTCGGCACCGGTCTGCCACGTCGCACCGGGGATGGCGCGGACGATCGCCCCCGCCACGCGCTCGGCGACCGCGTCGGAGTGATAGAGCCGCGACTTCCGGCAGGTCACCCGCAGGGCGAACGGCGCCCCGGCCGGCAGGATCGTGCCCCAGTCGACCTGTCGTGCGGCGCGCTCGAGCTCGTGGAACGCGGTGGCGCGGAACGACGCGAGGCGCACGAGCACCCGGCTCACGGTGCGGAGTCCGAGCTGCGCCGTCGCGAGGCCGGCGTCGTCCGTCGTGAACGAGAGGCCGGCCGGCTCTGTCGCCGTCGGTGTGATACCGAGGGCCGTGAGCTCGCGTGCGGCGAGCGGGGCGAGCCCGGGCGCCGTGACCGCGAAGGCGTCGACCGTGGACGGTACGGTCACGCGGGGATGGCGCTCACGCCGTCGCGGATCGACGGGCGTGCAGCACGCGCGAGCCGAGTAACACGGCAAGGACGACGGCGCCCATCGCCGGCTCCGCCACGTCCTTCTTGACCGACATCCCCCAGTGGATGACGCCGAGAGCGGGGATCACATAAGCGAGACGGTGCAGGACGCGCCACCGGCGGCCGAGTCGCGCGATCATCGATGTGGTCGAGGTGATGGCGAGGGGCACCATCAGCAAGAGCGCGCTCATCCCGACGATGATGAACGGGCGCTTGGTGAGATCCTTCTGCACGTCCGCCCAGCCGACGTACTCACTGATCCCAATCTGGACGTCGAGGAGCGCCCACGTGAGGAAATGCACGCACCCGTAGGCGAAGCCGTACAGACCGAGGGTTCGGCGATGCCGCGCGAGCCAGTTCCATCCCGTGAACTGCCGGAGCGGGGTGACGAGGAGACTGGCGAAGAGAAATCGGATGGTCCATTCCCCGAGGGCGTGCTCCGCCTCCTTGATCGGATCGGCGCCCATGAAGGAGCGACCGAAGAAGACGTCGGCGATGACCATCGACACGATGCCGATGGCGGGGAGGGCGGCGCCGAAATTCAGGAGCGGGGCGAGCCAGCGCGGGGCGGTGGCGAGTCCGAAGCGGGGGGTGGACATGGTCGGGGGGCCGAAACGAGGTGCTCAGTAATTCCGCCGGAGGTCCATCCCGGCGTAGAGCGACGCCACCTGGTCGGCGTATCCGTTGAACGGGAGCGTCGGGATGCGGCGGAAGTTCCCGATGCGCCGCTCCGTCGCCTGACTCCAGCGCGGATGATCGACCTGCGGGTTCACGTTCGCATAGAAGCCGTATTCGCTCGGGATCGCCGCCGCCCAGGTGGTCCGCGGCATCCGCTCGACGAAGCGGATGCGGACGATGCTCTTCACGCCCTTGAAGCCGTACTTCCACGGGGTGACGAGGCGGAGCGGCGCACCGTTCTGGGGCGGCAGGTCACGGCCATACACGCCGGTGGCGAGCAGGGTGAGCGGATGCTTCGCCTCGTCGAGGCGCAGGCCTTCGACGTAGGGCCAGTCGAGGACGTCGTAACGCTGCCCCGGCATCCGCTGCGGATCGAGGAGCGTGGTCAGCTCCACGAACTTCGCCTGCGACGTCGGTTGGGCGCGCGCGACCACGTCGGCGAGCGGAATGCCGCGCCACGGGATGACCATCGACCACGCCTCGACGCAGCGAAACCGGTAGATGCGGTCCTCGACGCGCGATGGCTTGAGGAAATCTTCGAGCTGATAGTTCCCGGGCTTCGCGCAGAGCCCGTCGACGCGCACGGTCCAGGGCCGGGTGCGGAACCCCTGCGCCTCCACGGCGGGATCGTCCTTCGACGTCCCGAACTCGTAGAAGTTGTTGTACGTCGTGACGTCCTCGTACGAGGTCGGCTCATCGCCGGGCTGGAGGCCGTAGGGCGTCCCGAGCGGGCGTTGCGGCTGCGGCGCCGCGGCGAGTCGGCTCAGCGCACCGGCCCCGAGAAGACCGGCCCCGGCGGCACCGGCGGCGGCGAGGAAACGGCGGCGGTCGACCCAGACGGACTCGGGGGTGATCTCGCTGGAGGGGAGGCGGGGGATCTTCGGCATATCCCCAATGTATGACGGCTGCGCCCGGGAAGTTCCGGCGCGCCCCGCCGGGATCAGATCAGCATCCCGGCGATGGCGGCGGAGGTGAAGGCGGCAAGGTTGCCGGCGATCATCGCGCGGAGGCCGAGGGTGGCGATGTCGCCGCGCCGCTCGGGGGCGAGCCCGCCGATGCCGGCGATCTGGATGGCGATCGAGGAGAAGTTCGCGAAGCCGAGGAGCGCGTAGGTGAGGATCACCGCGCTGCGCGGGCTGAGCATCTGGCCGGCGCCGAGGTCGGTCGCGAACTGCGCGTAGGCCACGAACTCGTTGATCGTCGTCTTGAGGCCGATGAGGCTGCCGACGTAGGCGGTGTCGCCCCACGGTACTCCCATCACCCAGGCGATTGGGCGGAGGAGGAGCCCGAGGAGCATCTGGATGCTGAGCCCGTCGACGCCGACGAGGGCGCCGGCCCAGCCGAGGATCGCATTGAGCAGCGCGACGAGGGCGACGAACGCCATCAGCATCGCTGCGACGTTGATGGCGAGCTGCACCCCCTGCGCCGCGCCGTTCGCCGCCGCTTCGATCACGCCGTTCTCCCCGCTGTGGCCACCAAAACGGAAGCGTGAGCGTCCGGGGCGCGGGGTCGCGCCGTCCATCGCGCTCGCGGCGCTCCCGATCCCCGCCTGCGTCTCGGGCACCTCAGTCTCCGGGAGGATCACCTTGGAGAGCGCGAGGCCGGCGGGCGCGTTCATCACGCTCGCGGCGAGGAGGTGCGCGGCGATCCCCGGGAAGACGCCGGCGAGCATTCCCACATAGGCGGCGAGCACGCCGCCTGAGACGGTCGCGAAGCCGCCGACCATGACGGTGTTGATCTCCGACTTCGTCATCCGCGCGATGAACGGCTTCACGAGGAGCGGGGCCTCGCTCTGGCCGAGGAAGATGTTCCCCGAGGCGGAGAGCGTCTCCGCCCCCGACGTCTTCAGGGTCCGCTGCATCACGACGGCGAGCGCCTTCACGATCAGCTGCATCACGCCGAGGTAGTACATCACCGACATCAGCGCGGAGAAGAAGACGATCGTGGGGAGGACGCTGAAGGCAAAGAACGCGCCGGTCTGCGCGACGACGCCCGCCGAGATCCCGTCGCCGGTCACCGGCACGCTCGACTGCACCAGGTTCCCGAAGACGAAGCGCGCGCCCTCCGATTGGAAGCCGATCAGCTTCTCGATGAGGCCGCCGACGTAGGCGAACACGCTCCGGCCGACCGCGGTCTTGAGCACGATGAGGCTGAAGATCAGCTGCAGCGTGAGCGCGGATCCGACGAGGCGCCAATTCACCCGCTTCCGATCATGCGAGAGGAGCCAGGCGAGGCCGACCATCACGGCCACCCCGAGGACACCGATCAGACGCTCTGACAGCGGGAGGTCGAGCCCCTGCTGGGCGGCGGCGAGCCGCTCGGCGGCGGTCTGCGCGTAGACGAGGAACATCGAGGAGCTCCGGAGCGGGGTGGATTCTGCCGGAAGGTACGGATGCCGGGTCGGCTGGGCCACTCGAGGCAGGTCCCGACCCGCTTTATTTCTGGGATGTCTGACCGCCTCCGCACCCGATTCTTGGTCATCGGCTCCGGCATCGCCGGGTTGCACGCGGCGTGGCGGCTCTCCGACCACGGCGACGTCGTCGTCCTGACCAAACGGACGCTGAAGGATTCCTCGACCGCGTGGGCGCAGGGCGGGATCGCGGCCGCGCTCGGGGCGGGGGATTCGCCGGCCCTCCACAAGGTCGATACGCTGGCGGCCGGCGCGGCGCTCTGCGACGCGGCGGCGGTCGAGGTGCTGGTGGCAGAAGGGCCGGCGCGCGTGCGGGAGCTCGCCTCCGCCGGCGCCCGCTTCGATACGGATGATGTCGGGCGCTTCGCGCTGGGGCGCGAGGCCGCGCACTCGCGCAAGCGGATCGTGCACGCGCAGGGGGACCAGACCGGCGCCGAGGTGCTGCGAACGCTCATCGATCGCGTGCGCGAGCGATCGAACATCACCGTCCTCGAGATGGCCCGCGCGCTTGACCTCGTGGTGGTGCAGGGCCGGTGCGCCGGTGTCCGGGCCAACGTCGCCGGCCGCGCCGTGGAGATCGTCGCCGATGCCACGGTGCTCGCGACGGGAGGGTGCGGGCAGATCTTCCGCTACACGACGAATCCCCTCGTCGCGACGGGCGACGGCTTCGCGATCGCACAGCGGGCTGGTGCCCGCCTCGCCGATATGGAGTTCGTGCAGTTCCACCCGACCGCGCTCGACACGCCGGAGAACCCGCGCGCGCTCATCTCCGAGGCGGTGCGGGGCGAGGGGGCAACCCTCGTCGACGAGCGTGGGATCCGCTTCATGGCGAAGCGGCATCGCCTCGCGGAGCTCGCGCCGCGCGATGTCGTCGCCCGCGAGATCTTCCGGGTGCAGCAGGGGGGCGGGCGCGTCTTCCTCGACGCGCGCCCGATGGCACGGACCTTCGCGCGGCGCTTCCCGGGGATCCTGACGCTCTGTCTCGCGCGCGGGATCGACCCCCGACGCGAGCCGATCCCCGTCACACCGGCGGCGCACTATATGATGGGCGGGGTCGTCACCGACCTCGCCGGCCGGTCGAGCATCGAGCGGCTCTACGCCTGCGGCGAGGTCTCCCGCACTGGGGTCCACGGGGCGAACCGGCTCGCCTCGAACTCGCTACTCGAAGGGCTCGTCTTCGCCGAGCGCGTGGCCCAGGACGCCGCGCATCAGCCGCGGCTGGCCAAGCTCCCCAAGGTGACGGCGTGGGACGTGGCGCTCGGCTACGACGCCGGCGCGGCGCAGGTCGCCGCGGACGAGGTCCGGCAGGTGATGTGGGCGCACGCCGGCATCGTCCGCCAGGCCGCCGGCCTGCGTACGGCGGCGCGCCAGCTTGCCGGGATTGCGACACGCCTGACGCCCGGGATGACCGAGGAGCGGAATCTCGTCGAGACCGCCCGACTCGTCGTCGAGGCGGCGCTGCTCCGGAAGGAGTCGCGGGGCGGGCACTTCCGCAGCGATTTTCCCAAGCCGAAGGCCAAGTGGCGTGGGCGGCACATCGAGTGGTGACCCGCGGCGGGAACGTCTGAGGGCCCTCGGCGCGTCCCACTATCTTGAGACCGCCATGTCCAGCCCTGACGCCACCCTCGCCGACCTGACCCTCCTCCACGCCCGCATCCGCGCCCTCGCCGCGGAGCGGGGCGCGGTGATCCTGGCGCACAACTACGAGCGCCCCGAGATCCAGGACGTCGCCGACTTCGTCGGGGACTCCCTCGGCCTCTCCCGCGAGGCGGCCCGGACCGATGCGCAGGTGATCGTCTTCTGCGGCGTGCACTTCATGGCGGAGACCGCGGCGATCCTCTCGCCCGACAAGACGGTCCTGCTCCCCGATCTCGCCGCCGGCTGCTCGCTGGCCGATACCATCGATGCGGCGCAGGTGCGCGCCTGGAAGGCGGAGCACCCGGGCGCCGTGGTGGTCGCGTACGTGAACACGAGCGCCGAGGTGAAGGGGGAGGCCGACTACTGCTGCACCTCGGGGAACGCGGTCGAGGTCGTCAACGCCATCCCCGCCGACCGGGAGATCCTCTTCCTCCCCGATATGTACCTCGGCGCCCACGTACGACGGGTGACGAGGCGTGAGAACATTCGCGTCTGGATGGGAGAGTGCCACGTGCACGCCGGGATCGACCCGGAGAACATCCGGCGGCAGCGCGCGCTGCATCCCGAGGCGGAGTTCCTCATCCATCCGGAGTGCGGCTGTGCGACGAGCGTCGTCGAGGCCGTGAGCGCCGGCGACGTGGACCCCGAGGGGGTGCACATCCTCTCCACGGAGGGGATGATCAACCGGCCCGGCGCATCGACGGCCGATACCTTCATCGTCGCGACCGAGGTGGGGATCCTGCATCGCCTGCGGCGCGCGTACCCCGGCAAGACGTTCCACGCGGCGAACGAGCGCGCCTCCTGCGCGTACATGAAGGTCACGACGTTGCCGAAGGTGCTCGGCGCCCTCGAGCGGATGGAGCATCGGATCACCGTGGCGCCGGACGTCGCCGAGCGGGCGCGGTTGGCCATCGAGCGGATGGTCGCCATCGGCGGCGCGACACCGGCCGGCCCCGGCGTGGATCCCGGCGAGTGACCTTCCCCCTCGAGCCCGAGGCGCTCGCGCGGTTGGTGCGCGCCGCGCTCGAGGAGGACCGCGCCTTCGACGACGTCACCACGCGCGCGACCGTCCCCGCCGACCGGCGCATCCGCGCGCAGCTCGTCGCGCGGCACGAGGGGATCCTCGCCGGTGGGCCGCTCGCGGTCGCCGCCTTCCACGCGCTCGATGCGGCGCTCGACGTCCGGGTGTTCCTCCATGATGGCGCGACGCTGGTGCGCGGGGCGGTCGTGCTCGAGGTGGAGGGAGCGGCTCGCGCCATCCTGAGCGCGGAACGTGTGGCGCTCAACTTCGTCCAGCGGCTCTCCGGCGTGGCGACGTTCACGGCCCGGTATGCGATCGCGATCCGCGGCACCGCCGCACAGCTCGTCGACACCCGCAAGACGACGCCGGGGTGGCGCGACCTCGAGAAGTACGCGGTGCGCTGCGGTGGCGGGGCGAACCATCGGCGCGACCTCGCCGACGCGGTGCTGATCAAGGACAACCACCTCGCCGCCTGCGACGGCGAGGTCGGCGAGGCGGTGCGGCGCGCGCGCGCGGTGGCGCCTGAAGGGATGATCATCCAGCTCGAATGCGACACGCTCGACCAGGTCCGCGCGGCGCTCGACGCGGCGGTGGACGGGGTGCTGCTCGACAACATGTCGGTCGAGACGCTCCGTGCCGCGGTGACCCTGTGTCGTGGGCGCTGCTGGTCCGAGGCCTCCGGCGGCGTGACGCTGGACACCATCCGCGCGATCGCGGAGACCGGGGTCGACCGCATCTCGGTCGGCGCGCTCACCCACTCCGCGCCGGCGCTCGACCTCGCGCTCGATTTCCTGTGAGCGATCTCCTCGCCGCTCGCGGGCAGATGGCGATGTCCCTCGCCTTCCACATCATCTTCGCGGTGCTTGGAATCGGTATGCCGCTCCTGATGGTGCTCGCGGAGCGCGAGTGGATGCGCACCGGCGAGCCCGTCTGGCTCGACCTCGCGAAGCGGTGGGCCAAGGGGACGGCGATCCTCTTCGCGGTGGGCGCGGTCAGCGGCACGGTCCTCTCCTTCGAACTCGGGCTCCTCTGGCCCGGCTTCATGGAATACGCCGGCGCCATCATCGGGATGCCCTTCTCCCTCGAAGGCTTTGCCTTCTTCACCGAGGCGATCTTCCTCGGCGTCTACTTGTACGGGTGGAACCGCCTCACGCCGCGTGCGCACTGGTGGTCGGGCGTGGCGGTCACGGTGAGCGGCACCATCTCCGGCGTCTTCGTCGTGCTCGCTAACGCGTGGATGAACGCCCCGACGGGGTTCCGGCTCGTCGACGGCCGACCGGTCGATATCGACCCGATCGCCGCGATGCTGAATCCGGCGGCGCTGCCGCAGGCGCTGCATATGACGCTCGCGGCGTTCGCGGCGACGGGGATCGCCATCGCCGGGATCAGCGCCGTGGCGCTGCGTCGCGACCCGACCATCCAGGTGCATCGCGCTGCCCTCCGGCTCGCGCTCTGGGTCGCGGTCCCCGCCTCGCTCCTGCAGGTGGTGAGCGGTGACCTCTCCGCGAAGTTCCTCGCCAAACATCAACCGGTGAAGCTTGCGGCGATGGAGGGGCACTTCGAGACGGCACGTGGGGCCGCGCTCCGCCTCGGCGGGATCCCCGATGAAGCCGCGGGCACCACGCCCTATGCGATCGAGATCCCGAAGATGCTTTCGGTGCTCGCCTTCGGGGACCCGGACGCCGAGGTGCAGGGGCTCAACGCGGTGCCGCGTGACGAATGGCCGCCCGTGCGCATCACGCACCTTGCCTTCCAAGTGATGGTCGGGCTCGGGACGCTGATGGCGTTCGCCTCGCTCTGGGTCGTGGTCTGCTGGGTGCGCCGCCGTGACGTGGTGGCGGACCGCCGGCTCCTCACGCTGCTCGCCTGGCTGATGCCCGCCGGGTTCATCGCCGTGGAGGCGGGGTGGGTCGTGACGGAGGTGGGACGGCAGCCCTGGATCATCCAGGGGGTGATGCGGACCGCCGATGCGGTGACGCCAATGCCGGGCCTCGCGGCGCCCTTCGCGCTCTTCACGCTCCTGTATCTCTTCCTCGGCACCGTGGTCTGCTGGCTCCTTTGGACGCAGATCGTGAAGGGGCACGCGGATGCCTGAGGCGTCGCCGACCGCCGTCGGCATCGCGACCCTCGTGATGGTCGCGCTGAACGCGTACGTGGTGCTCGGGGGCGCCGACTTCGGCGCCGGGGTCTGGGATCTCCTCGCCCGCGGGCCGCGCGCGGAGCGGCAGCGGGCGGCCATCGCCGACGGCATCGGGCCAATCTGGGAGGCGAACCACGTCTGGCTGATCTTCGTGGTCGTCCTCCTCTTCAGCTGCTTCCCGCCCGTCTACGCGCATCTGTCCGTCGTGCTGCATATCCCGCTCACGCTGATGCTCGTCGGCGTCGTCCTGCGCGGCTCGGCCTTCACCTTTCGGGCCTACGACTCGACCGATTCGCCGGTGCAGCGGCACTGGGGGCGGATCTTCGCCGTCTCGAGCACGGTGACGCCGGTGCTCCTCGGGATGTGCGTCGGCGCTAACGCCTCGGGCGCCCTCGCCGTCCCGGTGGACGGCGATTTCGTCGCGCGCTATGTCGCGCCGTGGCTCTCCCCCTTCACCGTGACGATCGGCCTCCTCGGGCTCGCGGTCTTCGCGTTCCTCGCCGCCGTCTATCTCGCGGTGGAGATCACCGAGCCAGACCTGCAGGAGGACTTCCGGTCGATGGCGCTGCGCGCGGCCGTCGCCGTCGCGGGGCTCGCGCTCGCGGGGCTCTGGTTCGGGCGTGGGACGCTCGCCGAGGTCACGGCGGCGCTCACCGGCCGACCGCTCACGCTGCTGTTCCAGACCCTCACCGCCATCGCCGCGGTGACGACGCTGGGCGCGCTCTGGCGTCGGCGCTATCGGCTCGCCCAGGGGGCGGCGATCGTGCAGGTGAGTGGCATCGTCTGGGGATGGGGGTATGCGCAGTATCCGGCGCTCGTGCCCGGTGTGCACACCATCGGCAGCGCGGCCGCCCCCGAAGTGACGCTTCGCCTCGTCGCCATCGGGACGGCCGTCGGCCTCGTCATCCTTCTTCCCTCGCTCGCCTACCTTTTCCGCCTCTTCAAGGCGGAGACGACGCGGCCGTTCGTCCGCGTGGACACGGCGGAGCATCCATTGCCGCCGCGGCCGAAGGTGCCCCGATGAGCACCGGGCACCCGTCCGCCGGGGACGCATCGGCGCGCACGCCCTTTCCCGCGATGGCGACCCCCGTCGGCGCCGCCGGCCCGACCGGTGACGGCTCCGCCGTCGGCGAGACCTGTGATTACTGCGGCTCGACCGCGCTGTGGTGGCGGAAGTGCAAGCTGATCTGCGAATCGTGCGCGCAGATCAACAAGTCCTGCGCCGACCTCTGACGCGCTGACCGTTCCCTAGAAGGGCACGCAGCCGTCGGGCCCGCAGACGGGGGGCGGCGGTGGGCCGTGCACCGCGCGGTCCGCGACGCCGAGGAGATGCCCGAACGCCAGCGGGGAACGGCGCATCGGTTCACGCAGCGTCGCGAGGGCGTGCGTCGCGCGGGCCCGCGCCCCGGCGTCCCCGGCGCGCTCCGCCATCAGGAGTTGTAGCTCGATGGCGAGCGACGTCCCTGATGGCATCGCATTGTCGGTGACGTCGCGCGGCCGCGTGACGAGCCGCTCGGCGTCGTGCGCCGTATCGAAGAAGGCGCCGGCCTCCGCATCCCAGAACCAGCGCGTGGTGGCATCGGCGAGCTGCTGCGCCGCGTCGAACCAGGCGCCATCGCCCGTGAGCTCGTGGAGCGCGAGGAATCCGAGCCCCGCCGCCGCGTGATCCTCGAGGAATCCCGGAATCATCGCGCGGCCATCGCGCCAGCTCCGGTGGATCCGCCCGTCGACCATCATCCGGTCGCGCAGGAAGCGTCCGTTCGCGAGTGCGGCATCGCGGAGTCCCTCGTCCGCGAAGGCGAAGGCGCCCTCGGCCATCGCCCGGAGCATCAGGCCGTTCCAGGCGGCGAGGACCTTCTCGTCGCGCCCGGGCCGCTCGCGTGGTGCGCGGGCCTCGAAGAGCCTTTGCCGGCCGCGGTCGAGTCGCGCGGCGGCGTCCGCGGCGTCGAGGCCGAGCATCGCCGCCACCTCGGTGAGCGGCCGCGCCACGTGGAGGATGTTCGCCCCCTCGAAGTTCCCCTCCGCCGTCACGCCCCAGTGCGCGATCGCGAGGGCGGCGTCGTCGCCGAGAAGCCGCTCGAGCTCCGCGCGCGACCAGACGTAGAAGCGGCCCTCGTGACCCTCGCTGTCCGCGTCGAGTGAGGCATACCAGCCACCCGCCGGGTCGGTCATCTCGCGACGCACCCAATCGAACGTGCGCTCGGTCACCGCACGGACGGCGTCATCGCCGGTGGCCTGCCAGAGATGCACGCCGAGCCGCGCGAGGAGCGCGTTGTCGTAGAGCATCTTCTCGAAGTGCGGCACGAGCCAGATGGCATCGACGGCGTAGCGATGGAACCCGCCGCCGAGCTGGTCGTGGATCCCCCCGTCGTGCATCCGCCGCACGGTGTGGCGCACCATCGCGAGCGCGTCGGCGTCGCCGGTGCGCCGCCAGTGACGGAGCAGGGCGTCGAGAAGCTGCGGCTGCGGGAACTTCGGGGCGCGGCCGAACCCGCCCGCCGCCGCGTCATACCAGTGCCGCATCGCGCGCATCGTCTCGGCGAGTTCCTCCGCCGTGAGTGGTGCCCCCGCGGCCGTCGGCCCTTCGGCCGCGGCGTAGATCTTCGTGAGCGATGCCGCGCCGGCGAGCACCTCGTCGCGCCGTGTCCGCCACGCCTCCGAGACGGAGACGAGGACGCGACGGAACGACGGCATCCCGTGCCGGTCCTCCGGCGGATAGTACGTGCCGCCATAGAACGGCACGCCCTCCGGCGTCAGGAACATCGTCATCGGCCAGCCGCCGTGGCCGGTGATCGCCTGCACCGCCTGCATGTAGATCGCGTCGAGGTCGGGGCGCTCTTCGCGGTCGACCTTCACGTTCACGAAGAGGTCGTTCATCATCCGTGCCGTCACGTCGTCCTCGAAGGACTCGTGCGCCATCACGTGGCACCAATGGCAGGCGGCGTAGCCGATGCTCAGGAGGATCGGGCGGTCCTCGGAGACGGCCCGCGCGAGGGCCTCGGGCCCCCACTCGTACCAGTCGACGGGGTTCTCCGCGTGCTGCTGGAGGTAGGGGCTGGCGGCGGAGGCGAGACGATTGGGCATCGGTAGATTGAGGATACCATGGCGTCCATCGCATCCCAACCGTCGGAGCGTCCGCCGCACCTCATCGGGTGGCTGCTCGGCATCCTGCTGCTGCGGCTCGCCTTCGCCGCCGCCGTGCCGCTCGTGCCGGACGAGGCGTACTACTGGACCTGGTCGCGTCAGCTCGCTGGCGGCTACTTCGATCATCCGCCGGTGATCGCCTGGCTCATCGCCGGCGGGACCGCCCTCCTCGGGGACACGCCTCTCGGCGTCCGTCTCCTGCCGAACGTGGCCAGCACCCTCGCGACCGCGGCGATCGCGTGGACCGCCGACGTGCTCGCCGGGCCGCGGGCGGCGCGGTTCGCCCTGCTCGCCTTCGCAGCGATGCCGGTGGCGGCCGTCGGGATGATCCTCGCGACGCCCGACGCGCCGCTCCTCCTCGGGATCGCGTGGACCCTCTGCTGCGTCACCCACGCCCTCTCACATCCCGTGCGGAGCCCGTCGGCGACGCGGTGGTGGGTCGGCGCCGGCCTCGCCATCGGCGTCGCGATGGCCTCGAAGTTCACCGCGGTCCTCGTCCCCATCGGCCTGACGCTGACGATCCTCGCCGTCCCCGCGCTGCGACCGCGGCTGCGCGAGCCCGGGCCCTGGCTCGCGGTGGCCGTCGCCTCAGTGGTGATGGTCCCCGTCCTCCTCTGGAATGCGTCGCACGACTGGATCGCGTTCCGCTTCCAGCTCGGGCACGGGCTCGGCGGCGGGGCGAAGGAATCGCTCCTGCAGCGCGAACTGAACTTGCTCGGCGGCCAGGCGCTGCTCGTCACGCCCCTCCTCTTCGGCCTGTTGCTCGGGGCGCTCGGTCGCGCCGTCCGGGACGAACCGCGCCGTCGCGCCCTCGCGGGCGTGGCTCTCTTCTGCCTCGCCTTCTTCGTCTTCAGCGCCACACGCAAGAACGTCGAGGCCAACTGGCCCGCCATCGCCTGGGTGCCGGCGGTCGCCCTCATGGCCGCCGCACGGCCCGGCGCGCGCACGGTGTGGGAACGCCGCGCGCTCCTCCTCGCCGCCGCGCTCAGCGCGCTCCTCCTCGCCCACGTCGTGCGGCCCCTCGTCGCGCTCCCTGGCTCGCGTGACCCCGTGAATCAGGCCCATGGGTGGTCCGACCTCACCGCCGCGGTCGAGGCGCAGCGCAGCGCCCTCGCCGCGTCGACGCCATCGGACGTCGTCGGGCCCTCCACCGCGCCGCTCGTCGCCGCGAACCGCTATCAGGACGCCGCGATGCTCGCCTTCCACCTGCCCGGGCATCCCGAGATTCCCTCGCTCAACCTCGGCGGGCGCGCGAACCAGTACGATCTCTGGCCCGGCGCGCCGGACCGCCTGACTGTCGGCGGGACGATGCTGCTCGTGCTCGAGCTCCCGCGGGACGGGGGCGCGCCACCGGCGATCGCCGCGCTGACGGCCGTCTTCCCCAGCATCACCCCGGGCGACACCGTCGCCCTCACGCGCGACGGGCGGACCGTCGCGCGGCGACAGCTCTGGACCCTCACCGGCTGGACCGGCACCTGGCCCGCACGCCCATGACCCTCGATCCCACGCTCGCCGCCTGGTTCGACGCCCACGACCAGCGCCTCCACGACGACCTCTTCGACTTCCTGCGCATCCCGAGCGTGAGCGCGCGCTCCGAGCACGCCGGGGACGTCACGGCCGCAGCCGCCTGGCTGCACGGGCACCTCGCGCGCATCGGGTTCACGGTGGAGACGCATCCCACCGCCGGGCATCCGGTGGTCCTCGCGGAGTGGCGGAAGGCACCACCTGGCGCGCCGACGATCCTTGTCTACGGGCACTACGACGTGCAGCCGCCGGAGCCGCTCGAGCTCTGGACCTCCCCCGCCTTCGAGCCCGCGATCCGTGACGGCCACATCTACGCGCGCGGCAGCGTCGACGATAAAGGCCAGCTCTGGCTGCACGTCGCCGCCCTCGAGGCGCACCTCGCCACGCGCGGCACACTGCCGGTGAACATCATCGTGCTCGCCGAAGGGGAGGAGGAAGTAGGGAGCGAGCATCTCGCGCCCTTCATCGCCGCACAGCGCGAGCGCCTCGCCTGCGACGGCGTCGTCATCTCCGATTCCACGATGTTCGCGCCGGGGATCCCCAGCATCCTCTCGTCGCTCCGTGGGCTCGCGTATCTGCAGATCGACGTGACGGGTCCGAACTCCGACCTGCACTCGGGGATGTACGGCGGTGCGGTCGTGAACCCCGCGATGGCGCTCGCGCGGATCCTCGCGACCTTCCACGACGCCGAGGGCCGCATCGCGATCCCCGGGTTCTACGACCGGGTGCACCCCTTCCCCGACGCGGTGCGCTCGGGATTGAGCGCGCTCCCGCACTCGGACACCGAGTTCATGCGGCACCTTGAGGTGGAGGCGCTCGGTGGCGAGGCAGGGTACGGGACACTCGAGAAGCTCTGGCATCGCCCCACCTGCGAGGTGAACGGGCTCCTCTCCGGGTATACCGGCGAGGGGGCCAAGACGGTGCTGCCCGGCACGGCGATGGCGAAGGTCAGCTGCCGGCTCGTGCCCGACCAGGACCCTGAGGAGATCGCGCGCCTCGTGCAGGCGCATGTGGACCGCGTGGCGCCGCCGGGCGTCCGCGTGACAGTGCGCGCCCTGCACGGCGGACGGCCGTGGCGCGCGGATCTCGCCGGGCCGCTCTACGACGCGGCGGCGCGGGCGCTGCGGGCGGCGTTCGGTCGCGACCCCGTGATCACCGGCGAGGGAGGCTCCATCCCCGTCGTGAACGACTTCGCGACCCTCCTCGGCGCGCCGGTGCTGCTGGTCGGCTTCGGACTCCCGGGCGAGAACGCGCACGCGCCCGACGAGTGGATCAGTCAGGCGAATTTCCGCGGCGGGATGCGGGCAATCGCCGCGCTTTGGGACGAGCTCGCGCGCTGAACGCGGCGTGACGCATGCGACGCGGCGCGCGCGACCACGTCGGTCGCGCCGCCCGCGTCATTTCCTAAGAAACGCCGCTTACAACCCGGCCAGCAACGCGTCGTTGCTCGTCGTGCCCGCGATCCGCTTGATGAGCCACTCCATCGCCGCCTGCGGCGGCATCTGCTGGAGCCCGCGACGGAGCGTGTAGATCGCGTCGATCTGCTCCGCCTTGTAGAGCTTCTCCTCGCGACGCGTCCCGGAGGTGGCGATATCGAACGCGGGGAAGATGCGCTTCTCGGCGAGCGAGCGGTCGAGCTTGATCTCGCAGTTGCCCGTGCCCTTGAACTCCTCGAAGATCACGTCGTCCATCCGCGAGCCCGTCTCAACGAGCGCGGTCGCGATGATCGTGAGCGAACCACCGCCGTGCTGCGGCGCGATGTTGCGCGCCGAGCCGAAGAAGGCCTTTGGCTTCGCCATCGCCGACGTGTCGAGGCCGCCGGACAACGTCCGGCCGGTCCCGCGCTCCGCGGTGTTGAAGGCGCGTGCCATGCGCGTGAGCGAGTCGAGCACGATGACGACGTCCTGCCCCTGCTCGACGAGCCGGCGCGAGCGCTCGATGACCATCTCGACGACTTCCACGTGCCGCTTGGCGGGCTGGTCGAAGCTCGACGCCACGACCTCACCGACGCCCCACGAGATTGCCTCGCTCACTTCCTCGGGGCGTTCGTCCACGAGGAGGATCAGCAGCGTCGCGTTCGGGTGGTTGATGGCAATCCCCTCGGTGATCGCCTGCATCAGCATCGTCTTGCCGGCCCGTGCCGGCGCGACGATCAGCGCACGCTGTCCGTAGCCGATCGGCGCGATGAGGTCGATCGCGCGGCGCGTGAGCTCGGGCCCGCCCTTCGCGGAACGGCCCGTCTCGAGCGTGAGCCGCCGCTCGGGGTACGACGCGGTGAGGGTCTGGAAATCGGGGCGGCGCTGGCCGCCCTGCGGCTCCGCCCCGTTGAGCTCGGCGATCTCCGCGACCACCAGCCGTCCGCGGTGGTCGTGCCCCGTGCGCGCGACGATCGCATCGCCGCGACGGAGGCCGAACTGGCGGATCAGGTTCGGGGGGACCCAGGCATCGCCGGGCTCGTTGAGGTAGCTGTGCTCCGCGCGGCGGATGAAGCCCGCCTCCCGTGCCGGGTCGAACCAGCCGGTCGTCTTGCCGTCGGCGACGAGCACCACCGGCGTACGATCCTGGTCCCGATCTTGGTCGGCGTTCCCGCCGCGCTCGCGGTCGAACCCGCCGTGCAGGCGATGCGGCCGGTTCGGCCGATCTCCACCCTCACCGCCCTCGGTGCGGTCGAACCCGCCCCGCCCGCGGCCACGCCGACGCCGACCGCGACGGCCACGACCATTCCGGTCGTTCCGATCGAACCGGTCGCCGCGATCGCCACGGTCCCGCTCCCACGGGCGACCGCTCGATGGGTCGGTCCCGCCCTCGGCGGACGGGCGCGGCGCATCGCTCGGGGTGTCGTTTGGGGTGGTGGTCCGCGGTGCCTCATGCGAGGTCGCGTCGCTCCGCGGCGCCTCGGCCGGCGGAGAGGCCGACTCGGGGGCCGATGCAGCGGCCTCCTCCGGCTTCACCTTCCGCGGGCGACCGCGGCGCTTCGGGGCAGGGGCTTCGGCCGCAGGCGCGGGGGTCGGCTCGGAGGCGTCCCGGTAGGGATCGGCCTCGATGGGCTGTTCCGGTGCGGTCTCGTCCTGAGAGCGCGCACCACGCCCTCGACGGGCGGGACGACGACGTTCGGTCATTCGGGGTGGTGTGATACGGGTCCCGGCGGATCGCCGGGGAAGCGCCGCGCACAAGGGCGGGGCGGAGAAGCGGTGCAGCGCCAAGGTCGGGGTGGGCGAAGGCCTCACCGGGACAGGCGGACAGAGTGAGTATGCCCCGGCTGCTGGCCGGGCGCAACCCTCCCGAGGGCATGCATCATCGTCCGGCGTCCGCGCCCCGCGCCGAGGCGTGGCTAACTTCCGGCATGCCCTCGGATCCCCGCGCGGCCGTCGCCGCGATCGTCCGCGATTATCACGCCGACGCCGACATCCCGAAGCTCCTCGCGCGGCTCGACGCCGTCTGCGCGGAGACACCCGACACCGCCGCCCTCATCGCCGCCGTCGAGCCGCATCGCGACCTGCACGAGGTCGCCGGCCCCGTCTACGAGCGCGTCGTCGAACGCGAACCACAGAACGCTGCCGCGCTCGTCGCGCTTGCGAATGCCTACTGGCTGACCGGACGCGGCCCCGACGTCGTCGGCGAGATCGCCTCGCGCGCGCTCGCGGCCGACGGCACGAATCGCGCCGCCTGGCATATGTGGGCGCTCACCGAGCCCTCGCCGCGCGGCCGTATGCAGCGGTGGCATCAGGTCACCACCCGCTTCCCGGATGACAAGCTCGCGCAGGCCGCGCTCGCGGACAACGCGGCGTCGGTGGCTGGTGCGGAGAACGATCCGGTGGCGATGAAGCTCGCGATCGCGACCTACGAGGTACTGCTCGCCACCGCGACGGGGGAGCAGGAGCGCGCCGCGCTCACGACGGCGCTGACGACACTGCGGAAGTGGAAGGCCTGAGACGTGCCCGCGCGCGCCGCATCACGCGGCCGCGCGCGACACGGCGGGATCAGACCTTGTGGTACCCGATCCGCGCGGCCTCGACCCGATCCGCCGCGACGTAGATCTCGAAGTCGGAGAAGAACGCCGGCGCCTCCGCCTGCATCGCCCGCAGCACCGCGACCGCCATCCGCCGGATCTCGAACTCCGCCGCCTCGCTCGACCGCAACTCGAGCATCGTGCGCCAGGCGCGCGCGTTCCCCGTCACGACGATCTTCGTCTCGGTGGAGTTCGGCAGCACGCCGCGCGCGGCCTCGCGCGCCATCTTGCGACGGTGGACCTTGTCGTCCACCCACTGGTACCGCTCCATCAGCCGGTCGACGAGCGCCACATAGGTGGCCTGTGCTCCCTCCACCTGCGCCTGCCAGGCGGCGCGCAGCGCCTCGTCCCCGATGATCGCCGGCGGCACGACGAACGCCGCGTCCGATTCGTCCACATAGCGCTGCGAGAGCTGCGAGTACGCGAACCCCGCGCGGTGCCGCACCAGCTCGTGCGTCAGCGATCGGCTCACCCCTTCGAGGAGCAGCGAGTAGTTCGCGTGCTCGAGCACGGAGCCGTGCCCCTGCTTCTTGATGTTCTCCAGATAATCCCGCGTTGTGCGGCTCGCGGGGTTCTTCTGGCTCATGTAGCAGAGGCGTCCCGCGAATTCCGCGAGTCGCTCGCCGTCAGTCCCCTCGCCCATCCACTGCACGGGGAGATGCGCAGGCTCCGCGAACTGCGGGCGCGCGAGGACGGTGATCGTGGGTTCGGTGTAGAAATGCGGCATCGCGGGAGAGGCTGGGGTCGAGCGGGAAAGATAGCGCGGGGCTGGGGTCCCCGGCCCCCCGTGGAGGGGTGCGCCCGGCGCCGGCCTACGCCTCGTCTGTGATCAGGTCGAGCCGGTGCAGGTCCCAGCGACGCTCCCGCGTCACCCGGTCGAGCGCGGCGCGCGCCGCAGCCGGGAGCGGGGTGAGCCCCGGATCGACCTTCATCTCCCCGAGCGCCACGGCCCCAGGGAGCGGCACCTTCACCCCGGGGTTCAGCAACCCCTCGGGATCGAACGCGTGCTTCACCGCCGCGAAACGCGCGAGCGAGGCCGGGGGCCAGACGCGGGCGAGCAACGGCGTGCGGAGTCGGCCGTCGCCGTGCTCGCCTGCCAGCGTCCCGCCGAGCGTGGCGATGAGCGTGGTGACCTCGTCGAGCAGGCGCTCGCAGCGGGCGCGCCACGTGGAGTCGTCGAGATCGACGAGCGCGTTCACGTGCGCGTGCGCGTCCCCCGCGTGCCCGAAGATCACGCCGCGCAGGCCGGCATCGGCGAGGGCCGATCGTACGCCGCGCACGTACTCGGCGAATCGCGCGGGTGGCACGCAGCCATCCTCCACGAGTTGCAGGCTCTGCCAGCGCGGCGCGAGCCGGTTCAGGATGGGGCTCGCCGCGTGACGCAGCGTCCAGAGGCGCCCCGTCGCCGCCGGTGTCTCCGCCCGCTCGCGATGCGTGGCGCCGTGCGCCTCGCAGGTCGCGACCAGCGCATCCATCCGCGCGCTCGCATCGGCGGCGTCCGTACCCTCCGCCTCGATCAGCAGCACGGCGTCGAGCGCAGCAGGGAGCCCGAGGTCGCTCCCCTCACTCGCGGCGATGTCGAGGAACGAGCGGTCGAGGAGCTCGGCCGCGCTCGCGCCGCCGTCGGCCATCGCGACGGCCGCCGCGGCCGCGGTCTCGAGCGACGGGAACCCGACGAGGGCGAGCGCTGTGGCCCCCGGCACCGGTGAGAGGCGCACCTCGACCGCCGTGATGAACGCGAGCGTGCCGTCGCTGCCGAGCAGGAGGTCGATGGGGTCGTCGCTCGCGGCGAAGGCGCCGAGGGCATAGCCGGAGGAGTCCTTCCGCACCCCGGGCCGACGCAACACGTCGGGCGCGGCCGCGCGGATCGTCGGCGCGACGTCCCGAGCGAGGCGTGCGAGCGCCGGCACCTCCGGCGCGGGCATGCCGCGACGGAGCCAGGCGCGCGTCCCATCCGCGAAGACGCACTCGAGCCCGACGATCCAATCACGGAGCGGCCCGTGGCGGATGGTCCGACTCCCCGCCGCGTGCGTGGCACACATCCCCCCGATCGTCGCGAAGGCGCCGCTCGACGGGTCCACGGGGAAGGTGAGGCCGTGCGTCCGCGCCGCCGCGTCGAGGGCGTCGCGGGTGACCGCCGCGCCGACACGGACCGTCCGTGCGGCGACGTCGACCGACGCGATCCCGCCGAGGCGCCCCAGATCGACGATGACGCCATCGCCGATCGCGCCGCCCCCCATCGAGCTCCCGCTGCCGCGCGGGATGAGCGGCGCGCCGACGTGCGCCGCCCAGCGGACGAGCGAGACGAGGTCATCGGCATCCGCGGGGACGGCGACGGCGCGCGGCACGATGCGCGCCACGCCAGCCGCCTCGCTGTAAACCGCGCAGGCGAGCGCGTCACGGCGGAAGACGCCGCGGAACGCGGCGGGCGTCTCGTGCGACGCGGGCGATGCGGACGACGCGGAGGTCACGCGGCGGCTCGGGGCAACTCGGACGATGGGCGCCGCGCCCTCAGGCGCCGGCGAGGCCGAGCGTGAACGGCCGTGCCTGCACGCTCGCGACGAGGCGCCGGAGCGCCGCGTTGCTGCCGATGGCGAGGAGTCCCGCGAGCATCAAGGCCTTCACCTCGCCACGCGAGATCTTCACCTGCCCGCCGGCGGTGAGCATCGCCCGTGAACGCGAAAGGTCGCGGAGCGTCGCGTAGGCGAAGAGGAGCGGGAGGACGCAGAAGGCGCGCACCCGGAAGGCGCGGCGCGGGATCGCCAGCGTGTACTCGAGGGCCGCGTCGAGGTCGGTGCGCGCGAGCGTGATGAACCCCTCGACCACGCGATGATTGCGCTCCACATGCGCCGGTGAGAGGAGCGTCGCGTGCCCGCTCCCTGCGGCCTCGAGGTCGTGCGCCGGGAGGTAGATCGAATTCTCGTGCTCGGCGTCGTGCGCGATGTCCTTCAAGATGTTCACCGTCTGAAGCGCCTCGCCGAACGTCTGGCAGCGCGCCCAGAGGCGGTCGAACTCGCGGCGCCCGACCGCCGGCACGTGCTCGTGCCAGAGTTCGGTGAGCATGCACCCCACCGTGCCCGCGACGTAGTAGCAGTACTCACGGTACTCCGGGAGGGTCTGGATGCGGATGCCGCGCGGGTAGGTGCGCACGAACTTCGCCATCCCGCGGCCCATCTCGCGCACCCAATGCGCGACGCGGTCGCGCGTACGCGGCGGCAGCGTGCGGAAGGCGACGAGGACGAGGTCCGTGTGCGCGACGAGGCGCAGGTGCGCGGGGTCCCCTTGCAACGTGCGCACCTGCGCGGGGAAGGCGTCGGCGGCGGCCGCGTCGTCGAGCGCGGCGAGGAAGGCGTCGAGCCACGCCGCCCGCTGCTCGGGCGCGGTGGTGTTGTCGTCCTCGATCGTATCGGCGATGCGGCAGAGCAGATACGCCGTGCAGACGGCGTCCCCGAGCACGCCCGGCAACGCCTTGATGCTGATGGCGAAGGTGCGCGAGACCTTGGGCAGGATGGCCCGTCCGAACCGCTGCGCTTCGCGCACGCGGTCAGGGGCATCGGAGGGACGGACGCGCACGGTCATCGTCGTGAAATTACCTCGGCCGGGCCCCGGACGCGGGCTCAGATCCCGGTGAAGGCGAGGTCGATCTGCCGGCGGAGGGAGGCCAGCATCTCCTCCGGCATCGGGAAGGCGGCGGCGAGCGCCTCGAGCGCGCCGGTGGTCGGCACGGGCCGGCCCGCGAGCGTGAGGTACCAGCGCGCGTACCGCTCGGCGAGCGCCGGATCGATCCGCGCGACGAGCAACGCCCCGCCGCGCACGAGCCCGGTCGCGGCGAGCGCCGTGCCCGCACCCGCACGCTGCTGCGCCGGCGTGAGATGGTCCGCGATCGCGACGTTCGCGACGACGCCGGCCGCCTCGTGCGCGAAGGCGAAGAGCAAGGCCTCCGCGCTGTCCGCGGACGCGGGCCAGGCCACGGCGTATTGGCTCGCGAGCTTGCCCGCGGGGACGGCGCGGCCCTCACCGCCGAGCACGAGTGATGGGATCAGGTCGCCGTTCTGCTGCTGCGTCGCGTTGAGGTAGGGCTGGAGAACGGGCCGCCAGCGCGCCTGCCAGAGGGAGTCGCCCATCGCGAGCCCCGGCGTGCGTCGCCGCTGCTCCTCGACCCACCACGTGTGGAAGAACTGTGCGCGTTCCCCCTCGAGGGCCGCCGTGAAGCGGCGCGCCCACTCGCGGTCCTCCTTGCGCGGGAACTGCTGCGCCAGGAAGGCGACGACGCCCGCGACCTCCGGGTTCGATGCGTTGCGCGGATCCCCCTCGGCGCGGAGGAAGAAGGTCACCCCGCGTTGGATCTCCTCCCAGCTGCCGAAATAGAGCGCGAGGAACTGCGCGCCCTCGAGCGCGGGGCGGGCGCGGAGGCCGGCGACGAGGTCGCGGCGTGCGGAGTCGAGCGCGGTATAGAGGCCACGGCGGTTGCGCTCCACCGTGAGCCGGTCGCGGTAGCCGCGGTCGAAGAGCGGCACCGTCGCGGTATCGTCCATCAGCATCGCGAAACCGTGGAGCCAGAGGTCCACGTGCTCCCGCGTCTTCACCGGCCACCGGGGTCCCGCCACGACCGGCCGGAGCGGATCAGTCGCCCGC
This sequence comes from Gemmatimonadota bacterium, assembly GCA_031127075.1. Taxonomy (GTDB): domain Bacteria; phylum Gemmatimonadota; class Gemmatimonadetes; order Gemmatimonadales; family Gemmatimonadaceae; genus Pseudogemmatithrix. The sequence goes on from JARIFA010000014.1 coordinate 29,910, forward strand.
TGCGGCCCCGCGCAGCCGAGCGCGGCGAGGAGGACGAGCAGGGCGAGCGCCGGTTGGCGGCGGTTCACGCCTGTCGGCCGCACGTCACACAGAAGTGCCACGACGTCTCCACCTCGCTGCCGCACCCGGGGCATCGCTTGATGGTCTGGTCGACACCGCACCAGGGGCAGAAGCGGATCTCCCGATCGGCGGGGAGCGGGTGGGCGCAGGCGACGCAGCTCGGGCCGGCGTCGCTCGGGGCGGGGGTCTGCTCGCGAGTGTCCACGATCTCCTCGGGCGCGTCCGCGATCGGTGTGGGTTCGGGGATCGGTGCCGGTGCGGGCGGCGGAGGTTCGACAGGCGCCGGCTTCGGCGCAGGCGCAGGCGCAGGCGCAGGCGCTGGTGCCGGAGCGGGCGCACTCGCCGGCGCCGTGGCGGCCGACGCGCTCGGTTGCGCACCAGTCAGTCGGACCGTCGCGTGGGCGTGGGTCCGCACCACGAAGAGATCGGGGTTCGGCGAGGTGAGTTCCGCAGCACACGCCGTCCGCACCGCCGGCTCCGCCTCCACATACCCACCTTCGCCAGCGAGCAGGCGCATCACCAGCAGCAGGTAATCATCGTTCGTGTCGACGATGGCGTGCGCGCGCACTTGCCGATACGGGGCGAGGGAGTCGAGGATCTCCTTCACGGCGATCGGACGCGCGGTGGTGCCGGCCGCCTGCGCGGCGCGGGTGAGGAGGTCGGACAGCGCGTCGAGTGAGGACATCGGGACTCCGCTCAGATGGGCCGGGGCAACGTGGGCGCCGGATGAAATGTGGCGGCGGACGGGAATGGTGCCACCGGGGCGCGGGCCCCGCCCTTCGCCCGACGCGCTTCGAGCCAGGCGTCGAAGCCCGATTCGATCAGCCCTCCGGAACTCGACTGCTCGGTGGCGGCCCGGACCGCGAGGTCGTTCGCATACTCGTTCTGCGGATGCCCGGCGTGGCCCTTCACCCAGTGCCAGGCGTACTCGTGGCCGACCGTCGCGCGCAGCGCCGCGTGCCAGAGGGGGAGGTTCTCGATCGCGCCGGTCTTCCGCTTCCATCCGTTCCGCGCCCACCCGAACACCCACCCGCCGAGGCCGTCGACGAGGTAGCGGGAGTCTGTCGTGAAGAGGACGCTGAAGCGCCCGTCCTTCGCACCGAGCGCGGTGAAGGCCTCGATGACGGAGCAGAGCGCCATCCGGTTGTTCGTCGTGGCCGGCTCGCTGATCCAGAGGTCTCGGCGCGTGAGCCGGCCGTCGGGATGCTGGAACTCGACGAGGACGCCCGCGCCGCCGGGGTTCGCCCCGACCTGACCGTTGCCGAGGCACGACTCGTCGGCGTAGACCGCGACGAGCGGAAGGCGTGCGCTCACCGGATCACCTCGATCCGTTCGCAGTCGTCGAGGCGGAGCTCGAGTGGCGCACCCGTCGTCGGGTGCCGCGCGACGATGGTCTCGCGCCCGTCACGGAGCACGAGGCGCTCGGCGATGACGATGAACTCCGTGCCCCGGCGCAGCACCGCGATCCGGGTGCCGTCGAGGATCGCGCGCTCGAGCGCGTCGTATTGTGCGACGGTGAGCGGCATCAGGCGGTGGTCGTCCAGTGGTGGATGGCGCGCGTGAGGATGTCGGTCGCGCGATGGATGTCATCGACCGGCACCCACTCCTCGGCGGCGTGCGCGAGCGCGATGTCCCCGGGGCCGAAGCAGAGCGCGGGGATCCCCGCTGCGGTGAGGAGCGCGGCGTCGGTCCAGCAGGAGAGCCCTGTCACTGGGGCCGACCATCCGGCGGCGCGGCAGGCGGTCTCGAGGGTTCGCACGAGGGCGTGGTCGACGGGAAGGTCGTTCGGCTGCTGGATGAGCCCTGGGGTGACCGTGGCGTCGAGCGTGGGCGTCGTGGCGCGGACCGCGGCGATCGCGGCGGCGATCTCGTCAGCGAAGCACCGACCGTCCTCGCCGGGCAGGGTGCGTCGCTCGAGGCTCACCGCACAGCGATCGGGATAGGTCGAGAGGCCGATGCCGCCGGCGATCGTGCCGGCGTGCCACGAGGGGTGGCCGAGGAGGGGGTGGGTGCGATGGCCGTGGGAGGCCCGCCCGGCCGCCTCGAGGGCGGTGAGCACCTGGGCCGCGCCGGTGATGGCATCGATCCCCACGTCGGCGCGGGAGCCGTGCGCGGCGCGGCCGCGGACCATGAGCTCCGCCCAGGCGAAACCCTTGTGCGCCGGCGCGATCGCGAGGCGGGTCGGCTCGGTGACGATGGCGGCATCGGCGCGCAGGCCAGTCGCGAGGAGGGCGCGCGTGCCGAGGCTTTCCCATTCTTCATCGGCGACGGCCGCGATGATGATCTCGCCGTTCGCCCCGGCGTCGTGGGCGCGGACGGCCGCCGCGGCCATCGCGGCGACCCCGGCTTTCATATCGGCCGACCCGCGGCCATAGAGACGGCCGTCGCGGATGGTGGGGGTGAACGGCGGATGCAGCATCCCGTCGACACCGACGGTGTCGAGGTGACCGTTCAAGAGGATGGAACGGCCGCCGGCAGCTCGACCTGCGCGCGCGACCACCGAGATGCGCCCTTGGGCGTGTTCGTGCCACTCGACCTCGAGGCCCCACTCGCGGAGGCTGTCGGCGAGGCGCTCGGCGGCTGGGGCTTCACCCGGCCCGTCGGCAGCGAGGCTCGGGTTCCGGGAATCGACCGCGACGAGCGCCGCGGTCAGGGCCAGCGCGTCGCCGCGCGGGACCCCGGTCACTTCTTGGGTGCGGCCTTCTTGGCGGCGGGCTTCGCCGTGGGCTTGGCAGCCTTCTTCGCGGCAGGCTTCGCCGCGGGCTTGGCAGCCTTCTTGGCGGCAGGCTTCGCCGCGGGCTTCGCGGCGGGCTTCTGGGCGGGCTTCTGGGCAGGCGTCGCCGCGGGCTTGGCGGCCGGCTTCGCGAGGGCCTTGGCGGGAGCGGCCACCACGGCCGGCTTCGCGGGGAGCTTCCCCTTGTTCTTCTTCGCCCAGGCCTCCTCCGCCTCGGCGATCAGCTTATCGGCCTCGTCCTGTGCCATCTGGCTCCGGCGGACCATATACTGCACCAGGTCGCGGGCGCTCTCGATCGAGAAGGCCCGGAGCCCGGCGGCCGCGCCGATGACGTCCTTCATCGCCGCGGCCATCTTGCTCCCGGCCTCCAGCGAGATCTCGTGGGCCTTCGCCGCCATTTCCGCCATCGTGTCACGCACGTCTTGGCCGCGATGGCCCGGGCTGCGCTTCGGGGGGGTGACTGGCGGGGTCTCAGGGGCCTTCGGGGTATCGGACATGTCGGGTCGGGTCGGACGCAGGGTGACCGCTCGCGGGCGGAGTGCGCGCAAGTATATGATTTCTCATCGGATACGCAAGTGGTATAAAGAGTGTTGAGATGACGGATAATTCCTTTCAGAAATCTCAAAAAATACGCTTCAAAAAGCCACTATAAAGCCATTATTATGACACAGCCACTCTCTGGGATCAAAATACTCGATCTATCGCGAGTCCTGGCGGGACCGCTCGCCGCAATGATTCTCGGGGATCTCGGTGCCGACGTCATCAAAGTGGAACGGTCTGGGCAGGGAGACGACACCCGTGGATGGGGGCCCCCGTTCGATGACCGGGGGGAAAGTGCCTATTACCTCTCCATCAACCGCAACAAACTCAGCGTTGCAGCCGACCTGGCAAACCCGGAGGATCGCGCCCTCCTTCAGCAGCTCGTCGCGGAGGCCGACGTCGTGGTCGAGAACTTCCGACCCGGGACCCTCGAGCGCCACGGCCTGGGCCCCGACGCGATGCTGGCAGCGCACCCACGCCTCATCTGGTGCACCATCACCGGCTTCGGCCTCGATAGCCCGCGCCCGGGGTACGACTTCGTCGTCCAAGCCGAGAGTGGGTGGATGGCGATCACCGGGGAGCCGACCGGATCGCCGATGAAGGCCGGGGTGGCGGTGGCCGACGTCCTCGCGGGAAAGGATGCGGCGATCGCCATCCTCGCCGCGCGCGCCGGCGGGGGGCGCGGCGCCCGCCGCCTCGCGGTCTCCCTGCTCCAAAGCGCGACGACGGCGCTCGTCAACGTGGCGCAGAACACGATGGTCAGCGGGCGGGAGGCCCGGCGCTGGGGCAACGCCCACGCCAACCTCGTCCCGTACGAACTCTTCCAGGCCGCGGACCGGGCACTCGTCGTCGCCGTCGGCAGCGATGCGCAGTTCGCGGCCTGTGTCCGCGCCCTTGAGCTTCCCTCGCTCGCGGCGGACCCGGAACTCGCCACCAATGCGGGACGGCTCGCGCGGCGCGCCGAGGTAGTCTCTGCGATCGCCGACCGGGTGCGCACCGCGCCGGCGGTCGAGTGGATCGCGCGCCTCGATGCGGCGGGGGTGCCCTGCGGCGTGGTGAAGCCCGTGCTCGAGGCGTTGCAGGCGGTCTCGGCGTCCCCCCTCATGGGGGTGGCGCCGCAGGCGCCGGGAACGGTGCGCCGGCCGCCGCCGCGCCTCGACGAACACGGGGCACTCGTCCGGCGATCGGGCTGGGCGGCATTCGCATCGGCGGTCTGAAGGGATTCGGCCGCGGCTGAATCGGGGCGGCCGAGCCCCGCCGTGACCTCCCGGTGACTCGCTCGTCTTCCCCCTGCGACTCTTCCGGCATCGGTGGGAGAGCCGGGTGTTGGCTGGGAGGGCTGTCGAGGGGTCGACGCTTGGGTTAGTCTAGCGTCGTGCCCCAGGACTCGACCGCGTCTCCTCTCCCGCCCAGCGACTCTGCCGATCTCGATCAGGCGGTCATCGACCGCGTGCTCGCCGGAGACCGCGATGCCTTCGGCATCCTGATCGAGCGCTACAGCGATCCGCTGTATCGCCACGCCTACGGGATGACGGGGAGCGCGGACGTCGCGGAGGACATCCTGCAGGTCTCGTTCATCAAGGCGTTCCATCACCTGGGTGAGGTCCGAGGCCGGTTCGATGCGTGGGTGTTCCGGATCGTGGCGAATGGGTGCAAGGACTGGCTCAAGAACATCCGGCGCACGCACCTGAGCTACGAGGAGGACGACCAGCCCTCGGGGTATGAGACCCCGGACGAGGAGCTGGATCGTGGGGAGATCCGGCGTGACCTCGACGGCGCGCTGGCCGCCCTCCCCTCCTCGCTGCGGGAAGCCTTCGTCATGAAGCACGTCGAGGGCCGCTCCTACGAGGAGATGGCCGATTTGCTCGATACGACGGTCGGTGCCCTGAAGATGCGAGTCCACCGCGCCCGCGAGGCGCTGCAGAAGCTCCTGGAGGATCGGTATTCATGATGATGCATGCAGAGTCCCTTGAGCCCCGTGACCCCGCCGTCGCGCCGGAGGCCGTTCGTGAGGCGCCGTCCGCCGAGACCGGGGATCGCGAGGTCGTCCCGCCCTTCGTCGAGCACGTCGCCCTCTGGTCGGCGATCGACGCCGAGACCGCTCGGATGCGCACGATGACCGCGCCCGCCGGGTTCGCGGCGCGCGTCCTCGCGGGGCTCGACCGCCGCTGAGCACCGCGCATCGGCAGGTCCGGCCGGCAGCCGGGGAGTTCAACCCGTACTACGCCGGCTACATCGCCCACGTCCCCGACGGGGACGTGCTCGATGCGCTGATCGGCGGCGCGGAGATCGCCACCGCGCTCCTCCACGACGTCGATGAGGCGCGGGCGGTGGGCGCCTATGCGCCGGGCAAGTGGAGCATCAAGGAGGTCGTGCAGCACTGCACCGACGCCGAGCGCATCTTCGCGTATCGCGCCCTGCGCATCGCGCGCGGGGACGCCACGCCCCTCCCGGGCTGGGACGAGCAGGCCTACGCGCCCAAGAGCGCCGCGAACGATCGGCCGCTCGAGCAGCTCCTGCGTGAGCTCGAGACGGTGCGCGAGGCGTCGGTCACGCTCTTCGAAGGGATCCCCGCCGACGCGTGGACGCGGACGGGGACGGCGAACGGGTCACCGGCGAGCGTCCGCGGGCTCGCGTGGATCACCGCCGGGCACCTCCTGCACCATCTCGACATCCTGCAGGACCGGTACCTGAGTCCCTGAGGGACGCGCGGGCCTCGGCTCAGCCGCGCGCGGCCACCGCGCGTCGCCAATGCTCCCAGATGAGCACCATCGCCGCGGTGTCGAGCTTGCAGTACTCGCGCAACAGTGCGCCCCACGCCTCGCGGGCCGACCCATCGCGGAGCGCCGCATCGAACTGGATCCGCTCGTAGGCGCGCATCGCGGCCGTCCCCTCGCGGATGGCCTCGACCTCGCCGGACACCGGCGCGGGCGGTAACGCCTCGTACGGACTGCGGTCGGCCGCGGCGTCGCGCCCCATCAGCTCCTGGTGCTGCGCCCGGAGCGTGGGATCGGTCGCCCAGAGCGCGGCGAGCACCGCCTTGATGCTGTTGCTCCCCTTCATCCCCGGGTGATAGAACGCGGCCTTCGTCAGCTTGCAGAGGTCGAGCATCCGTCCCTCGCGCCACGACTCGGGGTCGTCGACGTCGAGCGGGCGAACGGCCGCGGCGAGCCACGCCGCGAGGTCGGCGTCCCCCGTGTCGATCGTCGCGAGTTCGCGGGCGACGTCGGTGAGGACCGATGCCTCGTGGTGCGCCCACGTGAGGATGGTTCCATCGTCACCGACGGCCGCGCGGAGTGCACGGGCGAAGTCGGCGTTCGGCCAGCCCGGCTCGAGGAAGAGCCACTCGCGATGTTCGAACGGCCCACCCGGCTCGCGCTGGGTATGACAGCTCCACTGGAACGCGACCTGACCGTACGGGCGCATCCCGCGATGCCACGGGATGGCGAGCCGGGCCGTCTCGAAGTCGATGAAGTGCAGTGGGTAGCGGGCGCGCGCGAGCGCGACGTCGAGTCGCTCGTCGTAATGCGCGGTCCCCGCCGCCGTGTGGCGCAGCTGCAGGCGCTGGCGCGCCCCGATCTTCCCGTCGCCGAGCGCCGCGTCGGGGATGTCGTGCAGCGAGGCACGGCCGACCGCGAGCATCCCTTCGACGAGCGGGCGCTTGTCGGCGTCCTTGAGCCGTCCCACCTGGTGGAGCTCGAGGACGGAGGGCGTGACGTCGGCCAGCGGCCCCCAACACTCGCGGAACCCGCTGGGTTCGCCGTCCACCCGGTATTCACAGTCGCGGCAGCGGTGGGTGAGTGTCGGCGCGGCGCGGCGCATCTCGGGCTCGTACAGCGCGAGGAGGGCCTCGGTCCGCTCAGCGACCTCGGCGCGCAGGGCGTCGACCTCGTCGCGTACGGACACCTCGATGAGCAGCGACTCCCGCGCCGCGAGGGCGCGGTCGCCGGTGAAGTCGACCGCGAGGAATCCCGTGGTATCGTCCCGACGCACGGTGAAGTGCGTGGGGAGCCCTTCTGTCGCGCACTGCGCGGTGGGGTCGAGGAGGCAGAGCACTGGCTCCACGTCGGCGTCTGGGTAGAGGGCCTCGAGAACGAGCACCTGATACGTGACGTCCTCGAGGTAGGGGCGCCAGTCACTCATCAATTCACGTTCGCGCACTTTCCAGAAGAGGCCATTGCCGCCGTGCGTCGTCTCGCGCTCGGCCTTGGTACGGTCGTACACCTTGGCCTTCACTTCGATGAGGCGGAACCGGTTCCCCTCGCGGTGCAGGATGTCGACGCGCGCCATCCGCCGGCCGTGCAGCAGGGTCGCCTCGTGGAGCGTGACCCGCGTCGTGGCGAGGGCGGCCGCCGTCTGCGTGGCTGCGGCGGTGACCGATCCGGTCGTCGGCAGTTCGGCGGCCGCCGGATGGCGCAGCTTGGCGAGTTGCTCGACCATGAACCCGCCCTCGGCGAGGAGCGCGAGCATCTCGTCCTCGCCGAGCGTGCTCGGATATCGCTCTTCTTTATAAAAGAGCTTGGTCGCGCAGTCGGTGGCGGTCTTGTAGTCGGACTTGGAGAGGGTGCGCATACGCCCCAATGCTACCGCGGGGGGCTGACGCCCGCCCACGGCGGCGCGCTCAGATGTGCAGCGCGCGTCCCAGCGCGCCGAGGGCGGCTTCCTTCACGGTCTCGCTCAGCGTCGGGTGCGAATGCACCGTGCCGCCGATGTCGTCCGCGGTGCCGCGGTACTCCATCGCCAGCACGACCTCGCTCAGGAGGTCGCTCACGTTCGGGCCGATCATGTGGCAGCCGAGGATCTCATCGGTCCCGGCGTCGGTCACGAACTTCACGAAGCCCTCGGTGTTGCCCATCGTGCGGGCGCGTCCGTTCGCGGAGAAGGGATACTTCCCGACCTTGTAGGCCCGGCCGCTCGCTTTCACCTCGTCCTCGGTGAGGCCGCAGGTGGCGATCTCGGGCCAGGTGTAGACCACGCCCGGCATGTTGTGGTAGTGCATATGCACGGGCTTGCCCGCGATGACCTCCGCCGCGATCACCCCCTCCTCCTCCGCCTTGTGGGCGAGGAGCTTGCCACCGACGGCATCGCCGATGGCGAAGACGTTCGGGAGGTTGGTGCGCATCCGGTCATCGACGATGATCTCACCGCGCGCGCCGAGCGCGAGGCCGAGCGCGGCGGCATCGACGCCGGTGAGCGAGGGACGACGACCGATCGAGACGAGGACGTAGTCCGCCTCGAAGGTCCGCGCGGTGCCGTTGGTCTCGGTCTCGACGACCACGCGGTCCCCCTCGCGGCGGCCGCCGGTGACCTTGGTGCCGACGTGCAGCTCGAGCCCCTGCTTCGTGAAGATCTTCGCCGCCTCCTTCGTGATGTCGGCGTCGTTGCCGGGGAGGATGGTCGGGGCGTACTCGATGACCGTGACCTTGGCGCCGAGGCGGCGCCAGACGGAGCCGAGCTCGAGGCCGATCACACCGCCGCCGATGACGATCAGGTGCTTGGGTACCTCGGGGATCTTCAGCGCCCCGACATTCGAGAGGACGCGCTCCTCGTCGAAGGGCAGGAACGGGAGCGCGGCCGGCACCGAGCCCGTCGCGAGGATCACGTGCGTCGGTCGGTACGTCGTGACGGTGCCATCGGGCCCCGCGACCTCGACGACATTGCCGGTCTTGAGCGTCCCGAGCCCCTTGGCCCAGGTGACCTTGTTCTTCTTGAAGAGGAACTCGACGCCCTTGGTGTTCTGCGCGACGACCGCATCCTTTCGCTTCATCATCGTCGGGAGGTCGAGCGCCACCCCGTCGATCCGGATGCCGTGCTCGGCGGCGTGGTGCGCGGCGAACTCATAGTGCTCGGAGGAGCCGAGCAGCGCCTTGGACGGGATGCACCCGACGTTCACGCAGGTGCCGCCGAGGGTCGTGTCCTTCTCGACGCAGACGACGGAGCGGCCGAGCTGGGCGGCACGGAGGGCGGCGACGTAGCCACCGGGGCCGCCACCGAGGATGAGGAGGTCGGGGGAGAGCGAGTCGGTCACGGTCCGGGGGGTCGTCCCGGCGCGGGGGGCCGCACCGGGCAGGTCAGGGTCAGTCGTCGAGCAGCATCGCGGCGGGGTCTTCCAGCAGCTCCTTGAGCCGCACGAGGAAGAGGACCGCCTGCTGGCCGTCGATGATGCGGTGGTCGTAGCTGAGCGCGACGTACATCATCGGGCGGATCTCGACGCGGCCGTCGACCGCGACGGGGCGGTCCTGGGTCTTGTGGAGCCCGAGGATCGCGACCTGCGGATAGTTGATGATCGGCGTGGAGATGAGCGAGCCGAAGACGCCGCCGTTCGTGATGGTGAACGAGCCGCCGGTGAGGTCGTCCATCGTGAGCTTGCCGTCGCGGGCGCGCTTGGCGACGGCGCCCATCGCCTGCTGGAAGGCGATGAGCCCCATCCGGTCGGCGTCCTTGACGTTCGGGACGACGAGGCCCGCGTCGCTCGCGACCGCGATGCCGAGGTTCACATAGTGCTTGTAGATGACGTGCTCGCCGTCGATCTGCGCGTTGACGACGGGGAACGCCTTCAGCGCCTGGCAGGCGGCCTTCGCGAAGAAGGGCATGAAGCTGAGCTTCACGCCGTGTGACTTCTCGACGCGCTCCTTCATCCGCTCGCGGAGCGCCGTCACGGCGCTCATGTCGATCTCGTTGAACGTCGTGAGGTGCGCGGTGGCGTGCTGCGCCTGCAGCAGGTTGTCGGCGATCCGCTTGCGGCGCGTCGTCATCTTCTCGCGCGTCTCGCGGACGCCCTCGGGGGCGCGCGGGGCGGTGGGGGCCGGTGCGGGCGCTGCCGGGCGGGCGGGGGCGCTCGGGGCCGCCGCGACGGGCGCCGGTGCCGCGCTCCCGGTGGCGTGGGCGATGACATCGGGCTTGCTCACGACACCGCCGCGTCCGGTGCCCGGGATTCCCGCGAGTGAGAGGCCCTGCTCCGCGGCGAGCCGTGCGGCGCTCGGTGCGGCGCGGACCTCGGCGGCCGGTGCCGGGGCGGCGGTGGGAGCGGCGGGGGCCGCTGCCGGTGCGGCGGGGGCGGCGGGGGCGGCGGGGC
>JARIFA010000015.1 GCA_031127075.1 Gemmatimonadota bacterium
TGCGATACGCGTCGCGCGGGGCGAAGAGGTGCGCCGGCTTCGCGAGCGCCTCGGCCGTCACCTGCCGGAGCGCCGAGAGATCGTCGAGGATCCAGAAGCTGCGGCCGTGCGTGCCGGCCACGAGGTCCCCTTCCTTCACTACGAGGTCGTGCACCGGCACCGGCGGCAGGTTCCCCTGCAGCGGCTGCCACGACGCGCCGTCGTCGAACGAGACATACGCGCCGCGCTCGGTCCCCGCGTAGAGCAGTCCACGACGGACCGGATCCTCACGGATCACGCGCGTGAACTGATCGGCCGGGATCCCCGCCACGATCTTCGTCCAGGTCGCCCCGAAATCGGTCGTCTTGTAGAGCAACGGCTGGAAATCATCGAGCTGGAAGCGGTTGGCCGCGAGGTACGCCGTCCCCTCGGCGAAATGCGACGCCTCGATGATCGAGATGCGCGTGAAATCACCGATTCCCGGCGGCGTCACGTTCTTCCACGTCTTCCCACCGTCGCGCGAGAGCTGCACGTAGCCGTCGTCCGACCCGACCCAGAGCACGTCCTTGCTCTGGAACGACTCGGCGAGCGTGAAGATCGTGCCGTACGTCTCGACGCCCGTCTGGTCGCGCGTGATCGGGCCACCGGAGGGACCGAGGGTGCGCGGGTCGTTGCGGGCGAGCGGCGGGGAGATGATGTCGAACGACTGCCCCTGGTTCGTCGAGCGGAAGAGACTCGACCCGCCCGCGAAGAGGACCTTGGGATCGTGCATCGAGATCACGATCGGGAAGGTCCACTGGAACTTGTACTTGATGTCCTCCGACGACCATCCCATCGGATTGTCGGGCCACGCATTGATGTTCCGCTCGAGCCCGGTGCGCATATCCTTGCGCGTGAGGTAGCCGGAGTAGCTCCCGGCATAGACGATGTCCGGGTTCGTCGGATCGGCGGTCACGTACCCCGACTCACCGCCGCCCGCGTCGTCCCAGTCGCCGATGGAGATGCCGCCCGCCTGCCGGCTCGGGCCGCAGAGCGTCGAGTTGTCCTGCTGTGCGCCGCAGACCTTGTACGGGAAATGATTCGTCGTGGAGACATGGTAGAACTGCGCGGTCGCGAAGTCCTGCTCGCTCCAGGTCTGCCCGCCGTTGAAGGAGACGTTCGCACCGCCGTCGTTCCCCTCCACCATCCGGAGCGGATCGTTCGGCGCGATCCACAGATCGTGGTTGTCACCGTGCGGGACGCTGATCTGCTGCCGCCACGTCTTGCCGCCGTCGGTCGAGCGGAAGAACGAGACGTTGAGGCCATACACGACATTCGTGTCCTTCGGGTCGGCGACGAGGCGCGAGTAGTACCAGGCGCGCTGCCGCAGGTTGCGGTCGCCGTTGAGGAACTGCCAGGTCGCACCGCCGTCATCCGAACGATAGGTGCCGCCGGAATCGGCCTCGATCTGCGCCCAGACGCGCCGCGGGTTCGCCGGCGAGACGGCGAGCCCGATCTTCCCGAGCACGCCCTTCGGCAGGCCGGGGTTGTTCGTCAGCTCACGCCAAGTGACGCCGCCGTCCGTCGTCTTCATGATGCCGCTCCCGGGCCCGCCGGAGTTCAGCATCCAGGGCCGGCGATACGCGTGCCAGAAGGTGGCGTACAACGTGTTCGGGTCGCTCGGGTCCATGATGAGGTCCCAGACGCCCGTCGAATCGTTGCGATAGAGGATCTTCGCCCACGTCTTCCCGCCGTCGGTCGTCTTGAAGACACCGCGCTCCGGGTTGTTGCCGAAGGCGTGGCCGAGCGCGCCGACATACACGACATCGGGATTCGTCGGGTGCACCCGCACCCGCCCGATGTGCCGCGTCTCCTTCAGCCCCATCAGCGTCCAGGTGCGGCCGCCGTCCGTCGTCTTCCAGAGCCCGTCGCCGTGCGACGTGTTCCCGCGGATGTCGGTCTCGCCGCCGCCCACGTACACCACGTCGGGGTTCGATTCCGCGACGCCGATCGCGCCGATCGTGCCGCCGAAGTACCGGTCGGTCATCGGCTGCCAGTTCACGCCGCCGTCGGTCGTCTTCCAGACGCCGCCGCCGGTGGTGCCCATCCAGTACTCGAGGGGCCGATTGGTGGAGCCGGCGACGGCGACGGACCGGCCACCGCGGGCGGGGCCGAGCTCACGCCAGCGGACGGAGGTCAGGGCCGCGGACGGGATCTGCGCCTCGAGCGCGACGGCGCCGAGGGCCACCGCGCACCAGAGCCCACGCAGGCGGACGGCGGAGGGGAGACGATGGGACACGAAACGAATCTCCTGAGAGGGGAAGGACGGACGACCGGTAGAGTCTACGGCATCTCGGGCAGGGGCGCTGACCCGCGCTCGGCACCGCGGGACTCCACCTTCACGGCGAGCAGGTGGCGGTCGGCGCGGTGGATCGTCTGCGCGACGGTCTCGGCGCCCTCACGCGCGGCCCACCCGAGCGAGAAGGGGACGGGCGCGGTCCGGAGCGCGACCTCCCGCAGACGCGTCGCGACGCGCTCGGTCTGTTCACGCGTGGCCCCGCGCAGCAGCACGACGAACTCATCGCCACCCACACGGAAGACCGGCTCCTCGGCGCGCACCTGACGCATCAGGAAGCGGCTCATCCGGATGAGGACGTTGTCCCCCATCTGATGGCCGTGCTCGTCGTTGTATTGCTTGAAGCGGTCGACGTCGACGTAGAGGCAGCCCCAGGTGGTCTCGGTCGCCTCGCACCGTTCGCCGATCGCCGTGAGATGCCGCCGGTTGAAACACCCGGTGAGGGGATCCCGGAGGCTGTCGGCGCGGACCGCCTCCTCATCCGCCTTGCGCGCGGTGATGTCGACCATCGTGCCGAGGTAGCGGACCTCACCATCGGCCCCGACGAGCCGGTGCGTGCTGTCGAGGACGGTCAGCAGACCCCCGTCCGGGCGAACGAGATGGAGCTCCCGGTTGGTCACCGCCCCGTCGCGATCCACCGCCTCGCGCACCGCATCGAACACCTCGGGATCGACGATCATCTCATGCACACCGTACGTGCGGAGGTCGTCGAGACTGCGGACGCCGAGCAAGCGCAGGAAGGCGGCGTTCGCGTCGAGGATGTCGCCGCGCGGCGAGGCCACATAGACGGCGACCCGCAACAGCGCGACCGCGCGGCGGAGCAGCTCGGGATCGTCGAGATGGGAGCGGAGGGAATCGGTCATCGCGTGGCGGAGAGGGCGGCCATCAGGGGCAACTCGAGCGCGGCATCCGCCGCGACGATGCGGAGGTCGGCGGTGCGCCACATCGCGACGAAGGCACCGGCGACGGTGCCGTCGTACACCGTGCCTGCCCCCGTCTCGATGGCGGTCAGCGCCGCCGGTGCGTCAAGCGCCGGCCGGTGCGGGCGGGACGAACGCATCGCGTCGTACACCGAACAGACCTGCACGATCTGACTCGCACGATGCGGCCGACCCACCGGCGGGGCGTCGGGATACCCCCCACCATCGACCTGACGATGATGCTCATAGGCGACCGTCACGGCGAGATCGAGGTCGCGGTCGACCGCCGCGAGGTACCGCGCGCCATCGTGCGGATGTCGGCGCACCCGCGCGCGCGCCTCGTCGTCGAGCCCCCCCGGCGTCGCGAGCAGTTCGGCGGGGATCAGCGCCATCCCGATGTCGTGCAGCAGCGCCGCGAGCCCGAGGGCGCGCGCCTCCCGCACCGGGAGCGCCATCCACTCGGCGAGCGCCATCGTGAGGCCGGCGGTGTTCAGTGCGTGCGCCACCTGCCCCGGGACGAGCTCGCCCACCGAGAGGACCGGAATCTGCCGCGTTTCGTCCGCGTGCAGCGCCACCCCGAGCGAGCGGACCACGATCTCGAGCTCCGCGACAGGGAGCGGGGTGCCGATGGACGCGGCATCGAACGCCCATTGCACCGCCGCGACCTCCTCGCGGAGCGGATAGGTCACGGCGGCCGACGCCGGTGCGAGGGCCGCATCGGGATCCGCCTCGAGCACTCCGAAGCGGAGTGCCGCGCCGACCCGCGTGGGCTCGGTCGAGACGTCGCCAGCGAGGAAAGTCATCCGCATCACGATCGCGGTGAGCAGCGCCTCGAACTCCGCCGGCCGCGCCCCGCGGTCCGCCTCGAGCCAGTGGACCCCTGCGTCGGTGAGCCGTGGCGCCCACTCCCACTCGTGGAGCTCCCGGACGGGGGCGTCGCCGAATCGGACGTGCGGACCGGCGAAGGTGAACCGCACCCGCGCCCGCGTCTCGTGCAGCAGCAGGAGGAACCCGTAGGCGGTGTCGATGGCGCGTCGGCGCGCCGGATCGCGCGCGTCGAGCCGCATCATCTGCGTCAGCGCCTGCGTGAAGGCGGTGAGGAAGCGCACGACCTCGTTCACGCGACCGCCGCCGGCAGGAGCGCGAGCAGGTGCGCGCGCACGGACGGCGCCGCCCCGATGAGACGCTCTTGCACGGCCGGGAGGGCCGGTTCGCCCAGGGTGGTGAGCCACGGCACCACGATCGGGCCGACCGCCTCCGGACGCTCCTCGAGCGCATCGAGCAGCACGGGGACCGTCGCACCCCCGAGGCGTGCGACGAGCGCACCGACCGCTTCGGTCGGCACCGGCGTCCGCGCGAGCCACGCGCGTACCCGATCCGGCGTCGCGACCTGCGCCCAGAGGGCGTCGCGCACCATCCCGGCCGGCGCTTCATCGAGCGTGTCGACCAGCGGCTGCGGGTCCTCCGCGCGCGCCAACGTCTCGAGCTGACGCCAGGTGGAGGCGTTCAAGACCCCCGTCGCCACCGCGATCGCGAAGCTCCGCTCCGCCTCGACGGCGGATGGGCTGTCGACGACCCGGAAGACATGACTCCGACGCCGGAGTCCCTCGTGCCGCGCGCGGTGCCCGCGGTCGATGCGCTCCACCGCGGGCCATCCACGGACCACGGCGAGGACCGTCTCCCGCAACGCGACATCCGCCCCCGCCCGCAGCGCCACCTCCGGCCGCTCCGCGTGCGCCACGAAACCATCGAGCAGGCGCCCCAGCATCGGGGAGAGCGGTTCGCCACCGGCCCGCGCCACCGCCTCGAGGAGCCGCCGCAGCGCCGCCGCAGGTACCCCCGCCACCCCCTGCTCGAGCAGCCGGCGACGCACGCCCCGATCCGTCTGCGCCGCGACGATCCGCACGAGCGCGCCGTCAGTCAGCGAGGTGAGGAGCGCGGCAATCCGACGCCGCAGCGCGCCGATCGCCGCGCCCCGCTCGGTCGCGAGGACATCGATTCCCTGCGCGAGGTAGCCCAGCACCGACTGGTCGTACGTGGCGTCGGCCGATTGCGCCTCGATGGCCGCCGCCACGGCCGCGGGTTCGGCCGCCGCGTCTTCGGCGGAGTCGAGCCCGCGCGACGCCTCGCGCGGCAGCGCCGCCCGCGCGAGCCCGAGCCAGAGCGTGGCCGCGCGCTGGGCCGCGGCATCCCCGGTGACGGGGGCCTCCGCGTCGTCGGGGAGCGCGGCGACCGTCGTGCTCAGCGGGAAGAGGCGGATCGCGGGCCACTGCGCGAGCAGCTCCGGGCCCTCGAGGCCAATCGGCATCGGGAGCGTCCCGGCCTCCGTCGCGAGGAGACCCAGCAGGTGCGCCAGCTCCGCCGCCGTGACGCCGCGCGTCACCATCACGGCGCCGAGCGCGTGCGCGTGCAGCCGGCCCGCGAGCTCCCGCAGCACCGGCTGGTTCGGGTCGGTCGAGATCCCGTCGACGAGCAGTTGATGCGGGGCCACGCCGATGGTGAGCGAGGGACGACCCGCATGGATCTCCGCGAGCCGCCCCTCGAGCTCCGCCGCGACCCCCGCCAGCACCGGATGTCCGTCGGGGTGGACCGCCGCCTTCTGCAGCCCGAGCGCGAACGCCGTCAGACAGTCGGCGAGGTCCGCAGGGAGGAGGTGGGAGGGCCCGGACGTCATCACCCCGAAGTATGCCCCCCGTGGTGGACGCCGTCGACGGGGAGGGCTTTCTTTCCCGCGTGCCCTCGACGCCCGTGGCCGCCCTGACCACCGCCCAGCGCCGGACCCTCGCCGCCGCCGCGCGTCGCATCGTCCCACACGCCTTCGAGGACGCGGGCCGGGGTGAGCGGCTCGTCGACGCGCTCGTCGCCCGGATCGCCGCCCTCGCGCCCCGACAGCGCGGCGAGGTCAGCGTTGCCCTGACGCTGCTCGGCGCGCGCGCGAGCGCCCTCACGGTCGGCCTCCTCCCGCACCCCTTCGCCGACCAGCGCGGCGCCGACCAGGACCACCATCTCACGAGGTGGCTCGAGTCCTCCGTCGGCGCGTTCCGGAGCATCGCGCAGGCGGTCCGACGCCTCGTGATCCTCACCGAGTACCTCACCCCCGAGGCGCAGCGCGAGATCGGATACCGCGGGCCCTATCACCTCCGCTCGCCCGCGGTGAGTTGGGAAGGGGCCCTCGACGGCATCCCCTCCGACGCCGAGCCGGTGCGCCGGCACGCCGATCCGGCGAGCGCGCACCATCCTCCGCCCTTCCGGACGACGATCGCCCCCCTCGCGCTCGATGGCAGCGTCCTCCGCGCCGACGCGATCGTGATCGGCACCGGGGCGGGCGGCGCGGTGATGGCGGCACGACTCGCCGAGGCGGGGCTGGACGTCCTCATCCTCGAAGCCGGCGCGCTCCGCGATGGCCGTGACTTCGCCGAGCACGATGGCGACGCCCTCCGCGACCTCTACGCGGAGGGGGCACAGCGCACCACCGACGACGTCGGCCTCTCGATCGTCCAAGGGGTCGGCGTCGGGGGCGGGACGAACATCAATTGGATGGTGATGCTCCGCACCCCCGACTGGGTGCTCGACGAGTGGCGCACCGACCACGGCACCGAGGGAATGGGCGCCGCCGAGCTCGCGCCCTACTTCGACCGGATCGAGTCCGAGGTGCACGCGCGTGTCGTCCCCGACGACGCGCACTCCCCGGCGAACCGCATCATCCTCGACGGGGCGACGGCGCTCGGCTGGTCCGCCCGTGCGGTCGCGATCAACGCCAAGGACTGCGTGCGCACCGGCTTCTGTGGCGCCGGCTGCCGCACCGGCGCCAAGCAGGGCGGGTTGCAGACCTTCCTCCCGCGCGCGCACGCGGCGGGCGCGCGGCTCCTCCCGCACACGCGCGTCGCACGCATCGAGCTCGCTGAGCGCGGCGGCCGCTTCCCGACCAAGCGCGTCCACTTCACCGAGACCACCACGGGCCGCACCGGCACGGCGGTGGCCCCGATCGTCGTGGTCGCGGGGGGCGCGATCGAGACCCCCGCCCTGCTGCAGCGGTCACGGATGGGGGGCGGCGGCACCGGACGCTTCCTGCGCCTCCACCCGACGACGGGGGTCTTCGGCAGCTACGACCGCGAGATCTACGGTGCGGGCGGGATCCCGATGTCGTCGATGTGCGATGAGTTCCATCGCCTCGACGCACACGGCTATGGCGTCTGGATCGAGTCACCACCGCTGCATCCCGGGATCGGTGCACCGGCCGCGCCCGGCTTCGGGGCCGCGCATCGCGAGATGATGCGCGGCTTCAACCACCTCTCGGCGCTCGTCATCCTCGCGCGCGATGGCGCGCGGCGCGGACAGTCGGATGGCGACGTGCGCGTGCGCCGCGATGGCTCGCTCTCCATTCGTTATGCGCTGAGCGCCGCCGACGCGCGTCACCTCGAAACGGGGATGGTGGCCGCGGCGCGCCTCCACTTCGCCGCCGGGGCCCGCGAGGTCCAGTCCGGACAATCGCCGTCGGTGACCCTCCGCCACGTCGGCGAGGTCGACCGGCTGCGCGGCCGGCCGATGGGCGCCAATCGGCTCGCCCTCTTCTCGGCCCACGTGAACGGCACCGCGCGCCTCGGCGCCGACCGGCGCACCAGCGGGGTCGATCCCCACGGTGAGGTCTGGGACGCCCCAGGCGTCTTCGTCGCCGACGGCTCGCTCCTCCCGACCGCGCCGGGCGTCAACCCGCAGGAAACCATCATGGCGGTGGTGACGCTCGTCGCCGAGCGGTTGCTCGCCCGCCGTGGCCCGACCATCGCCTGACCATCGTCTGACCGTCGCCTGACCATCGTCTGACCGTCGCACCCGCCCCCCGCGCCTTCTCCACCGCTTCCCGCCTTATGCCTTCAGCCTCCAGCATCACGCTCGCGATCGACACCGTCCGCACCCTCTCGATGGACGCGGTGCAACAGGCCGAGTCCGGCCATCCCGGCACGCCGATGGCGCTCGCGCCGCTCGCGTACGCGCTCTACACGCGCCACGTGAAGCACAACCCGGCCGACCCGCACTGGCCGGACCGCGACCGCGTCGTCCTCTCGGCGGGCCACGCGTCGATGCTCCTCTACTCGACGCTTTTCCTCAGCGGCTACGACCTCACGCTCGACGACCTCAAGGCGTTCCGGCAGTGGGGCTCGAAGACGCCGGGGCACCCCGAGGTCGGGCACACCGCCGGCGTCGAGACGACCACCGGCCCCCTCGGGCAGGGGATCGGCAACGCGGTCGGGATGGCGGTCGCCGAGGCGCAGCTCGCCGCGACCTTCAATCAAGACGGGCACACGCCGATCGACCATTACACCTGGTTCATCGCCGGCGACGGCTGCCTGATGGAGGGGATCTCGCACGAGGCCGCCTCCTTCGCGGGCCACCAGCGGCTCGGGAAGCTGATCGGGTTCTGGGATGACAACGACATCACCATCGATGGCCGCGTCTCCCTCGCCTCGCGTGACGATGTCGCCGCGCGCTTCGCGGCGTACGGCTGGCAGGTGCTCCACCTCACCGAGGTGAACGACCAGGATGCGATCGACCGCGTGATCGCCGAGGCGAAGGCCGACACCGCGCGTCCGACCCTCATCTGCACCAAGACGATCATCGGCTACGGTTCCCCCAATCGGGCCGACACGGCCAAGGCGCACGGCGAGCCGCTCGGGAAGGACGAGATCCTCCTCACGAAGCAGGCGTACGGGTGGCCCAGCACCGAGCCCTTCCACGTGCCGGCAGAAGCGCTCACGCACTGGCGCGAGACGAAGACGCGCGGCGTCGCGTTGCAGAAGGCGTGGATGGACCGCTTCATGGCCTTCACCAAGGCGCAGCCCGTCGCCGCCAAGGAGCTCGGTCGCCGGTGGCACGGCGATCTCCCCACCGGGTGGGAGAAGACGCTGCCGAAGTTCGACGCGGTGACCGGCAACGTCGCGAGCCGCGCCGCGAGCGGCACGGTGCTCAACGCGATCGCTCCGGCGCTCCCTGAGCTGCTCGGGGGCTCCGCCGACCTCACCGGCTCCAATCTCACCGACGTGAAGGGGGGGGCCCTCTTCTCCGCGGAGGACCGCACCGGTCGCAACTTCCGCTACGGCATCCGCGAGCACGGGATGGGCGCGATCATGAACGGGATGGCGCTGCATGGCGGCGTGATCCCGTACGGCGGCACCTTCCTCGTCTTCGCCGACTACATGCGACCGGCGATCCGGCTCGCGGCCCTCATGAAGCAGCGCGTGATCTACGTCTTCACGCACGACTCCATCGGCCTCGGTGAGGACGGTCCGACCCACCAGCCCGTCGAACATCTCACCTCGCTGCGCTGCATCCCGAACCTCCTCGTGCTCCGCCCCGCGGATGCGAACGAGGTCGCCGAGTGCTGGCGCATCGCACTGATGCACCGTGACGGCCCGAGCGCGATCATCCTCACGCGGCAGAAGCTCTCCTGCGTGGACCGGACGACGCACGCGCCGGCGATCGACGCCACCAAGGGCGCCTACATCCTCAAGGACGCCCCGTCGGGCACGACGCCGGCGGCGGTGATCCTCGCGAGCGGCTCCGAGGTCGAGATCGCGCTCGCGGCGCAGGCGGCGCTCGCCGGCGACGGCATCGCGACCCGCGTCGTCTCGATGTGCTCGATGGAACTCTTCGCGGCGCAGGACGCGGCGTACCGGGCGTCGGTGCTGCCGGCTGGGATCCGGCGCGTGGCGATCGAGGCCGCGCATCCGATGAGCTGGCACCGCTGGGTCGGCGACACCGGGACGATCATCGGCATCGCCACCTTCGGCGCGAGCGCGCCCGCCCCGACGCTCTACCGGGAGTACGGCATCACGGCGAACGCGGTCGTGCGCGCGGTGCGGGGGTGAGGATGGCCGAGCGTCGGAGGCGTCGATGAAGCGCCTCCGCGTCCTGCTCCTCACCCATCCCGATCTCGTCCCACCGGATGGCGCGGTCGCGCGCGACTCGCGCGCGGGCTTCGAGATCAAGACCGAGGCTGATGTGCGCGATGGCCTGCGCGCGCTCAGCCACGAGGTGCGCGTCCTCGGCGTGCAGTGGGACCTCGGTCCCATCCGCGAGGCGGTCGAGACCTTCGCCCCCGACATCGTCTTCAACCTCCTCGAGGAGTTCCATGGGGAGACGATGTACGACCACAACGTCGTGAGCCTGCTCGAGCTGCTGCAGGTGCCCTACACCGGCTGTAATCCGCGCGGGCTCGTGCTCGCGCGCGGGAAGGCGCTCGCGAAGAAGTTGCTGACGTACCACCGGATCCGCGTGCCGGAGTTCGCCGTCTTCCCGCGCGGGCGGGCGACGCGTCGGCCGCGCGACCTCGGGTTCCCGCTCATCGTGAAGTCGCTCACCGCCGACGCCTCGCTCGGCATCTCGAAGGCCTCCGTCGTGGCGGATGATGCCGAACTGGCGGCGCGCGTGCGGTTCATCCACGACCGCGTCCGCACCGACGCCATCGCCGAGCGCTTCGTGGATGGGCGCGAGCTCTACGTGAGCGTGCTGGGCGACGATCGGCTCCGGACCTTCGCCCCGTGGGAGCTGACCGCACGCCCCACCACGCCGGGCGAGCCGCTCATCGCGACGGAGCGCCTCAAGCACGATCCCGCCTACCAGTCGCGCCACGCGGTGGCGATCCGCCCCGCCGAGGACCTCCCGACCGAGGTCACCGAGCGGCTCCTACGTGACTCGAAGCGCATCTATCGAATCCTCGAGTTGAGCGGCTACGCGCGGCTCGACTTCCGCTTGGATGCCGAGGGGCGCGCCTGGTTCCTCGAGGCGAACCCGAACCCTGACATCGCCCGCGGCGAGGAGTTCGCCGAATCGGCGGCGCACGCGGGGCTCCCGTATCCGGAGCTGCTGCAGCGCCTCCTCGCGCTCGGGCTCCGTCGGCACCACTGAGTCGGACCGCGGAGTCGGCACGAGCGGACGGCGGCGGACGGCGCGGCCCGCCGATCCACCGGCGACATCCCCCGTCCGCTTAGCTTTCGCGAGCGGTCAGCGTCCGGCGACCGCCCCGCGTATCCCTTCTGTGACCACTATGCCCCGCCTCCTGCGCCGCGCCGTTCTGGCTGCGGTCCTGCTCGTCTCGTCTCTGTCCGTCCGCGCGAGCGAGGCTCAGGGCGTCGTCGACACCCGCGTCCGCGTCTTCCTCGACTGCCAGACCTTCGGCTGCGACCGGAACTTCTTCATCACCGAGCTCCCCTTCGTCCTCTGGACGCAGGATCGCCTCGATGCCGACGCACATCTGCTCGTGACGCGCCTCGGCACCGCCTCCGGCGGCGGTGAGTACACCGTGACGCTCTACGGGCATCGTCGCTTCGAAGGCCGGGCGGATACCCTCGTCACGACACTCCCGCCGAACACCACCGACGACGTGCGGCGGCGCGAACTCGCCCGTCTCTTCAAGCTGGGGCTCGTCGGGTATGTGACACGCCTCCCCGGGCAGGAGCGGTTCGCCGTCACCTACACCGCACCGGCGAACGCCCCCGCCGCGCCGCGGATGACCGACGTGCAGGACCCCTGGAACCTCTGGGTCTACCGGACCCGGCTCAATGGCGGTGGCGGCGCGGAAAGCCGAGCGAGCAACTACGAGGTCACTGGGAACGTCACCGCCTCGCGCATCACCGAGGACTGGAAGGTCACCTTCTACTTCCAGAACGAGTACCGGTACAACCGCTTCAAGACGACCGACACTACCTCGCGGGAGTACATCCGCCGCAACGGCGATGCAATCGCCCGGGTGGTCCGGAGCATCACCGACCACTGGTCGGTCGGAACGGGCGTTGGTGGCGGCTACTCTGAGTTCCGCAACACCGATCTCTACCAGCTCGCCGACGTCTCGGCGGAGTACAACCTCTTCCCGTGGGCCGAAGCGACGAGTCGGCAGCTCGTGTTCGCGACGGGTCTCGGGGTTCGGCGCTACACGTACGCCGAGGAGACGATCTACGGCGAGACCGAAGAGACGCGCCCGATCGCCCGGCTCATGCTCGCAGGGGAGTCCCGGCAGCCGTGGGGCTCGATCGACGCCGCCCTGCGCTACAACCGCTTCCTGATGGCGGATAACCGCTACAGCCTCGCCTTCAACGGCCGGACGAACATCCGCCTCTCCCGCGGGCTCTCCATCGAATTGCGGGGCGAGGCGGCGAAGGTGAACGACCAGCTCTATCTTCCCCGGGGCGGTGCCTCCGAGGACGAGGTCCTCACCCGGCAGCGTGCGCTCGCGACGGCGTTCCGCCTGACCGGGAGCGTCGGCCTGAACTTCACCTTCGGGTCGATCTACAACACCATCGTCAACCCGCGCCTCGAGGACTTCGGGTTCTAGCGCGGGCTCCGGGAACCCCATCGCCATGCGGCTCCGGCAGACCACCGCGCTCCTCGCACTCGTCAACGCGCTCGTCGCGACCTATCTGCATCTTTGGAAGCTCGGCCTCGCCGGCGAGCTGAGCTGCGGCGGCGCCGGCGGCTGCGCGGTGGTGCAGTTCAGCAGCTGGAGCTGGTTCCTCGGGGTCGATGTCGCATTGATCGGCGCCATCGGCTACATGCTTATCCTCGCCGCCGCCCTCTGGGGCCTGCGCGAGACGCGCCTCGACGCCCGTGGCCCCGCCCTCGCGCTCGCCGCGCTCGTCTACCCGGCGATCCTCTTCACCATCCGGCTCAAGTACGCGGAGTGGATCGTCCTGCGCACCTTCTGCCCCTGGTGCGCCATCTCCGCCGTCTCGATCACCGTCCTCGGCGTCCTCGTCGCGCTCGATCTCCGGCGGACGCGCGGCGCCTGAGCGGCGCGGTCAGATACCGGGGTCGAAGGCCTCGGTGATCGTCCGTCCACAGAAGGTGCCGCGGGCTTCGATATGCGGATCCGTGTCCGGCGTCACGAGCACGAGGTCGATATCCACTGTGCAGCGGCCCGAGCGGCCGTCCAAGGCGAAGGTGAACGCCCCGACGATGGAGCCGGTGAAGCTGAGGTTGTCCGCCGCGTACTGCAAGGCCATCCGCGTCCGAAGCCCGGGATCCGCATCGAAGGTCCAGGTCCGTCCGCTGTCCGTCGTGACGGCGCAGTCCGCGAAGCGCTGTCGGATGTCCAGATCCATCTGGGTGGAGTCCGTGGCGACAATCGCCACGACGCTGGACCGGCCGCCCGCCGGACACGAACGCGAGAGGGCGATCGTATCGGCCTGTGTCAGCGTCGGGAACGGGACCGTCGGGGCCCGGAGCGCGGCGTCACCCGCCTGCACCGCTGGCTCCATCGTGGAGTACCCGACCAGCTGCAACGCCGCGAAGGCCGCGCTGGCCTCCTCGGCCGTCAGGGAGTCGGTCGGGCCAGTCGCGCGCTCACAGGCGGCGAGGACGAAGACGACGGGAAGAAGGAGACGGGCGCGCATGGAGGACTCCGGAAGGCTGATGAGACGTCGAAAGATGGGCGACCGGAACCAGTCACACAACAGGCATCAGCCGACCTGGCCTCGGGGAGAACCCGACACTGCGTGGCGCGTCAGAACGCCAGCATCCGGGTGACTTTGAGCGCGAGCGTCTGCTCACCGAGGATGCCGGTGTCCGCGTTGCGGCGGTCGGTGTAGACGAGGAAGACGTCGCTCAACGGCGCGAACCGATAGTTGAGGCGCGCGTTCGTCACCCAGGTCGCCGACTGCGCGTTGTACTGCACGAACGCGCTCCCGAAGAGCTTCGTGGACCACGCGTAGCGCACCCGCACCCGGCCGATGTCCGCGAGGACGTCGCCGCTGGCGAGCGAGAGGTCATTCCGCGTGTAGTTCAGCTCGAGGAGGAGGTCGTACCGCGGCCGCCAAGTCACCGTCGTCCCGGCCGCGCGGCGGGTCCCGTCGTAGAAGCCGCCAGTGGTGTACGACGCCGTGCCGTACAGCCGACGCGCCCGGCCCGTCGTATAGCTCACCTCGGCCTCGCGCCACGAGTAGCTGCCGATCGGCACCGCATACCCCGGCACCACCGTGAACGGCGCGTCGAGACGGTCGAACTGATCCTTCATCTCGAACTTGATGTTCCCGTCGGGCTGGAAGAGCAGATCGAGCCCCGCCTGCACCGTCCGTGTCGCGAGCGCACCCCGCAGGTCGTTGATGCGATCGAACTCCACGTACGGCGCGATCTCCTGGATCCCCTTCCACTTCGGCCGGGCGTGCACGCCGAGTGTGGCGTAGAGCTGGTCCATATCCGCCCGACGCACGAAGCCGATCCCCGGGTCGAAATCCTCAGAGACGCGCTTCCACATCGCGCCGGTGTTCCAGAAGGCATCGCGATAGGCCGCGGAGAGGCGCGCCGTATAGCCGTCGGACCCACTGCCGGGGCCATCGCTCGCGGCGACATACGAATTAAGGATCAGCGCACTGCTCGGCCGCAGATTCGCGTCGAAGCCATAACTCACGTTCTCGTCGCCGGATCCGTCGGTGGCGGCGCGGCGCTGCACCAGCACCCCCACGTCCGACGCCTCCGCCACCTGCCGCTTCACACGGACCACACTGAAGTTCTCGGTCGGCAACGCCTCGGAGCGCTGCGTCTGCATGTCGAGGAGCCCCAGTTCCCACGCCCCGGCACGCCCGGAGACCCGCCCACCGCCGACGATCGGAATCGGGCGGCCGTCGGCCGTGAGGCCGATCTGCCGCGAGTTGAAGAAGGTGAAGTCGCGCGGCCCCGCCCCCATCCGGTAGTTCCGCTCTTCGCTGTCTCCGAACATGAAGGAGCCCGCGTTCTCGATGAAGAACTCGCGCCGCTCCGGGAAGAACAGGGAGAAACGGGTCAGGTTCACCTGCTCCTGGTCCACCTCAACCTGCGAGAAGTCAGTGTTGTAGGTCAGGTCGAGCGTCATCGATGGCGTGAGGCCGTACTTCAGATCCAGCCCGGCGTCCTGTGCGGTACCGAGCGCGCTCGCTGGCACCTGCGCGCCGCGCGAATCGTTCCCGACCACATACGGCTTGAGCTGCAGGTTCCGGCCCGGTCGGATCCCCTCGAGTCCCGCCATCGTTCCCGCCTTCGACATCCGGTGGAGCCGATACTGCCGCTCCAATGGCGCCCAATACGACGTTTCGTTCACGCGGCGCACGCGCCGGATGAAGTTCACCCCCCAATCCTGCACCGGGAGCGCGCCGTCGAAGCGCAGTGTCCGCATCGGGATCGAGAGCTCCGCGATCCACGAGGAGTCGGTCATCCGCGTGCGGAGCGTGATGATGCCCTCCCACGCTTCGACGACGGTGCGCGAGTCGTTGAACACCTGTTCGTCGCGGATCCCCCCCATCGGGTTGATCGCGAACATGAAGGCGTTCCGCCGATCGTGGAACGTATCGAGCGCCAGCCCGAAGATGTCGCTGTCCGGCGTTTGGAAGTCCCGCTCGAGCCCCGCGCTGATCGCGCGCGACGGCTCCGGGTCGAAGTTCTCGGCGGCCACGTACAGGTGATCGTCGTCATAGAGCACGCGCACCACCGTCCGGAACGTCGCCGGCATCCCCGTATTCGGGAGCTGCTGTCGGAAGTCGGTGAGCAGCTCCGCCGTGGCCCACTCCGCTTCGTCGAGCACCGCGTCGATCGTCGGCGGACGCGTCACCTTCGTCGGATGCATCGACGGGCGTGGCGCGAGCTCAGGATTGACGTAGGCCGACGGAGCGGCCGGCACGGCGGGCGCTGAGGATGTGGTGTTCTGGCCCTGCGCCGCCCCAGCGAGCAGCGCGGTCAACAGCCACCCCTGACGCAGCGTGCGCACGGTCGACGTGGCCCCGAGACGGCGGGTCGGTCCCCTCACGGCACGAACGCGCGCACAGGGCGGATCCCATCACCGAAGGTCGTCGCCAGCAGCAGCGTCAGCTTCGTCCCCTGGAGCGCGCTGGGCCAGTGCGCCCATTCGCTCAGCGTGTGCTGATCACCGCCGTAGGAACGGCCGATCGCGATGCTCGGCACCCCCGCCACCACCCCGATGTTCGCGTCGGTGCTGCCGGTGGCCAGGGCCCGCTGCGCGCCGGGCATCCCGAAGCTCACGCCAAGCTGCTGCTGGATGTCGATCGCGGTCTGCACGATGGGATGCTGGCGCGCCCCGGCGAGCATCCGCTCCGTCCCACCCGCGCGGTTCTTCTGCTCGATCTCGATAGTCAGCCCCACCCGCGCGCGGTCCGCCGCCTCCTGCGCGATCCGGCCGATCCGCCGGTCGAGCGAGTCGAGCAGCGTCGGATCAGAAGAGCGCAGGTCGACCGTGAAGTAGAGGTCCTGCGGGATTCCATTGAAGATCACACCGCCGTGTACCTGCCCCACGTTGATGACCGCGCCGTTGGGGAGCGCGGGCGGCTGCAGCTGGTAGATCCGCTGCACCGCGTCCGCCATCGCGAGGACTGGGGTCGGCTTGCCGCGGGACTGCAGGGTGTGGGAGCCCTCGCTGGTGTAGCGATAGCGTGTCCAATAGATGCCGAGCGCGCCATAGCTCACCGGACCGAGGCCGCCATCCATCGCGACGAGGAGATCGGGCTTCGGGTTGTGGTCGAACCAGTACTGCATCCCGCGCAGGCCGAGCTCCTCCTGCACCGTCGCGACGAAGACGAGATCGCCCTTCGTGGCGACCTTCGCTGCGTTGAGTGCACGGATGGTGGCGAGCATGTTCGCCACGGAGGAGCTGTTGTCGAAGATGCCGGGCGCACGGAGCGTGTCACCGTCGCGCCGGACGGCGAGGTTCGTCTCGACCGCGTGCACGATGTCCATATGCGCCGCGAAGACGATTGTCGGGCCGCCGCCCGTCCCCTTCCGGACCCCCGTCACGTTCCCCATCGAATCCGTGCGCACGAGGAGCCCTTCGCGCTCGAACTGCGCCTTCACATAGGCGCCGCGGGCCTGCTCCTGGGTCGACTTGCCGACCATCTGCGCGATCCGAATCCACTCCTCGACCTGCTGCGGGAATTGCCGGTCGAGATGCGCGAGAGCGGCCTTCACATCGGGCCGGTTCAGGAGCGCGGGGTCCCAGGCGGTGGGATACGACGGCGTCTGGGCGGCGAGGGAGACGCTGCCGATGGCGAGGACGAACGCGAGGAGGCGTGGGATGAGGGGCATAGGCCCCTAACCTACGCGTCCGTGATCGCTTTGGTTGACGCCACGCCAAGCCGCGGGAGCACGAACGCCGCCGCCCGCATCCCCACGATGGGGGCCACCCAGTAGACCCAGTGATGCGTCCAGTCTCCGGCCATCAACGCCGGTCCAAACGAGCGCGCGGGGTTCATCGAGGCGCCGGTGAGCGGCCCCGCCACCAGCACACAGAGCCCAACCGTCAACCCAACCGCAAGCGCCGCGAATCCCCGCGGGGTCCGCTCGTCGACCCCCGCCCCGAGCACCGTCGCCATCAGGAGGAAGGAGGCGAGGAACTCGACCACGAACCCGCGGACCGGATCGACCGAGAGCGTCGTCATCGCGACCCCGGCCCCGCGGCCGAGGAGCCAGACGGTGAGCGCGCTCCCCACGGTGGCCCCCACCAGCTGGGCGATGAGATGTGGCGCTACCTCACGCGACGGCAGCCGCCCCGTCGACCAGAGCGCGAGCGTCACCGCCGGGTTGATCTGCGTGCCGGAGCTGTGCCCGAAGGCGTAGATGAGGATGGCCACCAGCGAGGCCCAGGTGATGGCGATGCCGACGAGGCCGAGCGCGCCGTCGCGGAGGCCGTCGACCATCACCGCGGCGCAGCCGAAGGTGACGAGGACCGCGGTACCGAGACACTCGGCCAGCAAACGCGTCGGAAGGGAGGGAGACGCCATCGTCATCTCGAGGAAACCTCGCGCCGGTGGTGGACGTACGATGGAGGAATCCTGCGCGCCGACGGTATCTTCCGCCAGCACGTTCATCCTCCAGAGGCCGTGATGCCCGTACCGTTCCGTCGTCCCGTCCCGTTCGTCGTCGCGCTCGTCGCCCTTACCATCGCCGCCGGCACCCCGCTCGGCGGCCCCCTCGGCGCCCAAATTCGCGCCGGCGTGCCCACCGCCGCTCCGATGACTCCCGCCGCGCTCCGGACGCGACTCGAGGCCTACACCGCCGACTCGATGCGCGGCCGGCTCACCGGCACGCCGGAGCACCGGACGGCGCTCGACTACATCGTGCGTGAACTGACCGCGATGGGGCTCGAGCCCGCCGGCGAGAACGGGACCTTCCTGCAGCGCGTCCCACTCGCGACCCGCAGCCTCGACACCACGCGATCCACGATCACCGTCGCGGGGGAGGCGCTGAGACCCTTCGCCGACTACCTGCCGCGCGACAACGGCGGGCGCCCGCGCAGCCTCGATGGAGCGGCCGTCGTCTACGCCGGCCGCTGGGGGACGCCGACGCTCCTTGAGGGGGGCGCGGCCGTCGCCGGTAAGACCGTCGTCATCGGCGTCACCGAGGAGAACAGCTCGGTCGTCCGGCTCGAGGCGATCCGCCGGTTCTTTCCCGCGGCGGGCATCGTCATCGCGAACTTCGACCTCCTCGACCCGCAGATGATCGCGCAGCTCAGCGCGACCGGGATGTCCCTCGACGCGGGGGAGACCGAGGCGGGACCCGAACTCCCCGCCTACCTGCATCTCTCGCGCGCGCACGCGGCCAAGCTCCTCGGTGTCACCGACCTCGCCACCGCTGCGCCGGGCCTCACGGCTGCGCCGATCCGCGGGAACTTCACCTTCCGGAACGTCCCGGCCGAGAGCTGGAACGTCGTCGCGAAACTCACCGGCAGCGACCGCGCGCGTCGCGGGCAGTACGTCGCCATCGGGGCGCACAGCGACCACGTCGGCGTCGGCGAGCCGGTGGACCGCGACTCGCTCCGCGCCTTCAATCTCGAACTGCGCACCAAGCAGCTCGCCAACAAGGGGGAGATCACTCCGGAGATCTTCGCGTCGATCCAGGTGAACATGGACTCGATCCGACGCCTCCATCCGACGCCACGTCTCGATTCCATCTTCAACGGCGCCGACGACGACGGCTCCGGCTCGATGGGCGTCCTCGAGGTCGCGCGCGCCTTCGCCACCGCACGGACCAAGCCGAAGCGCTCCCTGCTCTTCGTCTGGCACGCGGGCGAGGAGCTCGGGCTCTTCGGGTCGGAGTGGTACACGGATCACCCCACCGTCCCGCGCGACAGCATCGTCGCGAACCTGAACTTCGATATGATCGGCCGCGGCGGACCGGGCGAGGAGCCCGGCGGCGGCCCGAACTACGCGCAGCTCATCGGCTCACGCCGCCTCTCGACCCAGCTCGGCGACCTCGTCGAGCAGGTGAGCCGCGAACGACGGTACAACTGGGCGTTCGACTATCAGTACGATGTGGCCGGGCATCCGGAGCAGTACTACTGCCGGTCGGATCACTATATGTACGCGCGCTACGGCATCCCGATCGTCTTCATGAGCACCGGCGGCCACGCCGACTACCATCAAGTCACCGATGAGGTCGAGTTCATCGACTTCGCGAAGCTCTCGAAGGTGACGCGCTACGCGCACGATCTCGCGCGGGCGGTGGCGGATCTCCCGACGCGCCCGGTGGTGGACAAGCCGAAGCCCGATCCGCGGGGGCAGTGCGTGCAGTGAGGTCGGCACCGAGGGCGCGGCGCGGAGACGCCACGCCCTCGGTGATCTGTCTCACCCCGTGGCGTCCAGCCGCTGCGTCGTCGCGATCAGTCGCTCGCTCAGGGTCCGCAGCAGGCCGAGCGCGAGCCGGTGATGCTGTGTGAGGAGGTCCAGGAGGACCTCCGCCGGCAGGACGAGACAGCGTCCATCTGAACAGGCGACGCAATCCGCGGTGGCGGGCGTGGCGTTCAGCGTCGAGAGCTCACCGATGGCATCGTGCGCCCCGAGCGTCGCGACGACCGTGGAGCGATCCCCCTGTCGCCGACGCACCTCCACCGTGCCGTCCACGATGAACCGGATCCCGTCACTCGGCTCCCCTTCGGTCACCACCCGGCTGCCCGCGACGAACACTTCCTCCCGCATCCGCTCGGCGACGTGCAGCAGGACCGAAGGATCGATCTCGAGGAAGACCTGGGTCTCCTTGAGGAAGAGGACGCGATCGATGAGCACCGTCATGGAGGGATCCAGAGAAGGGAGGAGGCCGATCTCACCGGCGCGGTGGGTCGCGAGCAGGCGGATCCACCGGTCATCGTGCCGCCGAAGCCGGGTCACCAATACATCGGTCGAAGGGATTTGCGCCGCGCGCATCGTGGTCCGGTCGCCGAGCGCGGCGCGCCAGGGCCCCAGCCGACGGAGGTCCTGCTCGAGTGCGGCGTGAAGCGGGTCGTGCGCGGTGATGACGTCAGGGGTGGCGAGCGCGGCGCGGGCGAGCGCTTCGCGCCGGCGCCACCGTCGGCGCACCGGATCGACCGGCCACCGCCGGAGCTCGGGGCGCGATTGCGCCGTCCGATGCAGCACGAATTGCTCCAGCACCCGCTCCCGGCGATCGTCACGACCACCGAGGAAGTGGCGGAGCGCCTCGCGCCCGCGTGGTGGCGCGTGGCGGGCGACGTGCACCGCCAGCGCCGTCGCCGGCACGATCGCCTCCGCCTCGCACCACTGACGGATCGTCGGGAGGAGATCCGCCCCCGCCGTCGCGAGTTGACGCATCGCGAGATCCGCGATGGCCGGGTCCCGCGCCGCCATCGCGAGGATGGTCGCGGTCGTGGTCGGCGTGATCGTGCGGCCCCGATCGCGCCAGCCCTGCAGGGCGCGCCGCATCCGCATCGGACGGCCGCTGAGCAGGTCGATGCCGCGGCCGATCGCCGTCGCATTCGCGTCGATTAGGTGTTCGACGGCGAGCCGCTCGGCGTCATCACGCGCGTGGAGCAGTAGCGCCGTCTGGAGCCACGAGGACTCGCGCGCGTGGAGGAGGATGCGCTCCCCCATCGCCATCGTCACGCGTCGCGCGAGCCGGTTCCCGAAGTAGAACACCGGATGGAACGCGGACAGCACGGTATCCTGGATGCATGGGAGGCTCTCCCACGCCACCTGATTGATGCGCAGAAAGTCCCGATAGCGGACGATGGGCACCCCAGCCTGGCTCGCACGGAGTGCGCTCAAGGCACCGCCTTGGTCGAGGTCACCCGCGGCACGGCAGGCGCCCAGCGTGACGAAGGCGAGGTCGTAGTTGATGTGCGCATTCATCCCGAGCAGCATGGCCTGCAGGACCGAGGCGCGGCCGGACTCGCTCTCGGCGAAGGCCAGCTGCCACGCGCCACACTGCGTCGGATCGCGGCGCGCCCACCGGGCGCACTGTTCCAGGTAGACCTCGACGAATCGACAGCACATATCGATCGCCCAGGCGGAATCTTCGAACTGCCCGGCGTGTACCCCGGCTCGCACCTCGCGCGAGAAGGTGAGGTAGGTCAGCTGGAAGACCGCCCGCCGGTCGCCGGACGCCTGCATCGCCGCCAGGTCCCGCGCCATCGTTGCGATGAGCGCGTCGAACACCGCAAGGCGGTAGCCGCCGTCCGGGGGGGCCTGTTGTCCGATGAGTGGCACGGCGGTCGTCGACACCGCAGAAGTATCTCGTCCAAGGGACGGGGGGGGCTAGTCCGGCGACGACCGTGCTGCCGCCACCGGGCCGCCTACCGCCGGAACGGATCGCTGAAGCGCACGTCCGCCGCGAGGGCGTCGTCATTCAGCGTCCGCAGGAACGCCACCAGCCCCGCCTTCTCCGCCCCCGTGAGGTTGAGACGGCGCGGGATCCCGCTCGGCGGACCGCCCGGCACGAGCGGCGGGACCATCAGACGTGGGTCGAGTGCCGGACCGGCCTGCACCCCGCTGTCGTAGAACTCCACGACCTGCTCGAGGCTCGTAAAGCGGCCATCGTGCATGAAGCGGCTGCCGCGCGCCACGTGCTTCAGGGACGGCGACCGGAAGATCCGCGTCTCCCCTTCATCAAGGCCGTTGCTGCGAGAGGCCCCGCTGAGCGAGAATGAGGGCGGAGTGTGGCACGCCGCACAGCCGCTTCCCTGGAAGACCTGCTTCCCGAGCTGCTCCTCCGCCGTGAAGCCCGGGAACGGCCCGTTGATCGACGCCGCCGGATTCGCCGGGTTGAACACCTGCGCCGCGGCCACATCCCACCGGCTCCGCGTCGAGATGATCGCACGCACGTACTGCGCGAGCGCCCGCTGCACCCGGTCGGCGGTGATCATCGAATCTCCGAATGCGAGCCGGACGAGCGGCGGATAGTACGGGAGCCCAGCGAGGCGTGTCAGCGCCGCCGTGAGACCGCCATGCGCCGCATCAAACCCCATCTCCCCTGAATCCTGGATCGGCTGCGTCGTCTGCGCCTCGAGCGTCGGAGCGCGCTTGTCCCAGAACGTCCGACCGTCCTGGTTGAATCGCCCGTTCACCAGGCGCATCGAGTGCGCTGTCGTCAGGGCTCCCTCGAAGCCACGGCTGAACCGCGCCGTATCCCCGAAGGCGGTGGCACTCGCATGGCAGCTCGCACAGGAGACGGTTCCCGTGCGGCTGAGCTGTCGCTCATAGAAGAGCACGCGACCGAGCGTCACCCCAGCGTCCGTGATCGGGGCGCCGATCGTACGATCCTCGCGGGCCAAGATGTTCGCGTCGTAGAACGCCGGCAGCGGATCGCGGACGTATGAGGGGAGCGCGTCGGGGTCGATCAGTAGCGCCGCCCGGATGGCCGCCTTGTCATCCGCCGCGTCGTCCGCCGTGGGGTCGGTCGCCGAGTCGCTGCAGGCGAGAAGGAGGAGGGCGAGGAGTGGGAGGCCTGATCGGCGAACCGCAATCACTCCCGTCCGGGAGCCGATGAACGTCCATAGACGATTTTTCATATAAATGAGACCGCCCCGCGCCAGCGGAAGTCACATCGTTACGGGCCGAGGGGCATCGCGTCGCGAGCGAGCGCCTCGCGGGTTACACTCCCGTGGCGTCAGCCCACCCCCACCTCCCCGGAGACCTCGTCCATGATGAAGGAATTCGTCGGCTTTCTGAAGCAGTACGGCGTCATCGGCCTTGCCATCGCGGTGATTATCGGCGGCAAGTTCAATGAGCTGCTCAAGTCCGTCGTCGATGGACTCCTGATGCCAATCGTCGGGGCCCTCACCCCGAGCGGGGACTGGCGTCAGCTCGCCGTGGCGATCGGCCCGGTGAATATCCAGGTCGGGCTCATCTTGGGATCGATGGTGGACTTCATCATCGTCGCCGGCGTGGTGTTCGTCATCGCGAAGAAGGTGCTCCGCGAGGAGGAGGTCGCGAAGCGCTGAGGGACATCAAAGACCTGTAGGTATACGCGCTTTCACGTGCGGGATATTGTAGGAAAAAATCCTATGACAGTGGCTATTAATCCAAGTCCTGTAAGGAATTACTATATTTTCCTGTAAGGGAATCCGTACAGATTACGATTGGTGTGGCTTCCCCCACACGGTGCAGAAGAAAATATTGCGTGCACTCCCCCCGCTGCCGCTGACGTCGCCGTGCCAAACTCGGCGACGCGCTGTCACGCCGGAGCTCAGGGAGCCGCCCAATGAGAGACCCGAACGAACTCACCATCTCGACCTGCATCGCGCTCGCCCGCCCCGAGCTGCGATTCCTCGTGCTGCAGGTCCTGCGACGGATGGAGTTCGTGCAGATCCGGACGATCTTCAACTCGCCCGATGAACTCCTCGCGATGCGGCCGGTACCCTGCGGCTGCAAGGTGATGATCATCGGGATGGAAGAGCACGAACACCTCCGTGGCGCCGGCTTCTGGAAGCACTCCTCACACGGAAAGCGGATCGTCATCGCGGGCAGTGCGAGTTACGGCGCGCAACAGCTCTGCGAGACCGTGGCCTCCGGGTGCGCGATCCTCGCGCTCGCGCGCATCGATCACGAGCTCCCGTTAGCGATCACGGCCGCGATAGCGGGCGTCCACGTCCTCTCAGAACACCTGCGGCCCGATGAGGCGACGGCGATGCCAAGCGCCCTGCTGCCGGCAGGGACGCCGAGTGGACGCGAGGCGGAAGTGCTGGGACTCGTCGCGAAGGGGTTCGGAAACCGCGAGATCGCCGAACACCTCGGCATCTCGACGAAGACGGTCGAGACGTACAAGCATCGGCTCAAACTGCGCTTCGGACTGCAGGGCCGTCGCGATTTCGTGCGGCTCGCGATGCAGATGCAGGCCACGCCGGCACAGCCGTAGCGCGTCGGCGCGGTCAGCTCCGGCGCACCAACACCGCGCCGACGATCACCAGCAGCACGCCCACCAGACGGCCCGCACTCACGGCGCGCTGCGCGACCCCCAGTGCGCCCAGGTGGTCAATCACGATCGCCGCGAGGAGCTGACTCGCGACGCCGAGTGTGAGCATCGTGGCGACGCCGATCCGCGGCGCCACATAGGCGGCCGACGCAACGAAGAACGCGCCGCAGAAGCCCCCGAACCACGCCCACCAGGGGAGGGCGCGCACCGCGGCCATATTCGGCGCCACTCGCAGCATCGCCGCGACCCCCCCAAGGGCGGCCGCGCCCACGAGGAACGAGACGAGGGCCGCGTTCACCGGGGATCCCACAGCGCGCCCGAGCGTCGTGTTGAGCGGCGCTTGGATGGAGAGCAGGGCACCGCCGACGAGGACGAGCAGGATCGCAATCGACTGGACGGGCATCACGGGCTCGCTGGGAGGGGGGGAGATCACCTACGGCCGGCGCGTCGCACGAGGCACCGGCTCGCCGAGGCGCGCCTCGCGCCGCACGTACTCTGCCGCCGCAGCGTGCGTCGCATACCATGCGTCGTCACCGGCCTTGGCTTTGATGTGGTCGAGCAGCAGTTCGAGCGCCACGATACGCGACCGGTGCCCCGAGATATGCGGGTGCAGGGTCAGTGTGAACATCGTCCCTTCTGCGTAGGCTCGGTCGAATTCATCCATCCACACCTGCGCTACCTCGCGCGGCGGGCTATACCGCTCGCCCCGCGGATCGAAGAGCGGTGCGTCGTCGAGGATCCATTCGACTGGAATCTCAACGATGCCTGTCGGAACGCCCTGCTGGTTCAATTCGTACGGACGCTCATCCGCCATCAAAGAGCTCTCGTAGCGGAACCCCATATCACGAAGGATGCTGAGCGTATTCGGCGAGAAATTCCACGACGGCGCGCGGTAGCCCACGGGCCGCTGTCCCGTCATCCGCGTCAGATCGTCCACCGCTCGGCGCAGCAGGGCGCGCTCCACGGAGTCTGGCAACGTCGCGTTCATCTCGTGCACCCAGCCGTGCACCGCGAATTCGTGGCGGCCGCTCCGGGCGATGAGCGGTCCCATTTCCGGATGGAGCGCGAGGCTCACCGACGGGATGAAGAAGCTCGCGGGGATCCGGCGGGCGTCGAGCAGCGCCACGATGCGCCCGAGACCGACCCGCGCGCCGTACTGGCCCATCGAGAGCGCCCCGACCGAGGTCTCACCATAGCGGATGGTGACCGTCTCGTTGTCCACGTCGAATGAAAGCAGCACCGCGACCTTCTTCCCGTCGGGCCAGCGCGGGGGGGTGAGATCCCGGCCGGCCCGGACCGCGTCGACCGTCTTCGTGATGCTGTCCATCGTCCATTGCCACCCTGGGATGGCAGAAGTGACGGGGACGGGTTGGGCTTGAGCGAAGAGGTACGCCGGGAGGGCGAGCAGCGTGGCAACGAGTCGACGCATAAGAACCGAAGGACCGTCGGCAGGAAGAGGAGGGGGTCAGCTCACGGACGACCCGCTAGAACCTACGCACCCAGCGCTCGCGGCGGCGAGTCATGTTGTCGTGGGGCCTCAGCGTCCACATGGCGATGCGGCGTCGGGAACGGGGATTCGTCGCCCGCGGTTGGTGAAAGACGGGGCTCCGGATGCTCCGGACCCTCGTCTTGGAGCCGCTCATGCACACCCTTGCCATCCTCGCTCAGCTCGCCGTCGCCATCTCGGTCTTCTACGTCTGGATCTTTCGTTTCGACACCATCACCAGCGACTTCGAGCGCTTCGGCTACCCGCTCGTGTTCCGCAACGCGGTCGGGGTCGTGAAGCTGGTGATCGCGACGTTGTTGATCGTCGGTTTCTGGTCGCCCGCGGTCATTCCGGGGGCCACGCTCGGGATGGCGGCCCTGATGATCGGGGCGCAGTGGTCGCACTGGCGCGTGTCGAACCCGATGGCCAAGCGGGTGCCGTCGGCGATCCTGCTCGCGGCCTGCGCGCTCATCCTTTTCGACGCGCGCGGCACCATCGGCTGAGTAGTGGGTCTGTCGGGGCGCGCCGGTTCCTCGTGGTGCCCTGAGCCGAGCGGGCGGCGGGTCACTGACTCTCCCGATACGGCGCTGAGTCAGTCTCAGAAGCGCTCGCCGGCATCCGTGAGCATCCACGTCGGACCCGTCAGCCCGTGTCGGGCGAAGATCTCCATCGCCTCTTGCACGGACCACTTTCGCCAGTCCGCGTCCGCGTGGCGTCCATACCACTCGGTCGCGAACCGCCAAACGTGTGCGATTGGGCGCACGTCGCCCATTGGTATGGCGCGCGAGACGCACCAAGCCTCCACCGCAGCCGCAGACCGGAACGGGAGCATTACGGAGCAGGTGTAGAGCACGTTGTCCCAAGCGTTCCGCATTGGGATGGGGAAGTGCACCACCAGATCGGTGTCGAGGATCTCGCCGTGCTCGAGTCGGATGGTGACCGTGTCGTCCAGTGCACCGAGGCGCGTCTCAATCTGCGCCGTACCCCCGGCGAGATGCGCGACGCCCAGTGAGCACCAGATGCAGTTGCCCCACCAGCGCTTGGTCCCCGCTCGGACCACGCAGGTGGTCGGCGCTGCCGAGAAGGGATGCGCGACCCAGACCTCGTCGGACTGCGGATGGAGCACGACGCCGTGGTGTTCCGCGAGCGCTCGGAGACTCGTTCGGACCAGGGAGGAATCGCAGCCGAATCCCATGGCCAGTTCAGCAATCGTCGGCGGATGTTCCCGGTCGAGGAACCCGCAGATGATGGCGTGATGAAGGCTGGCGTGATTCAGGTCCATGATCGTCAGGACTGTGCTCTGAAGTGTGCCACCAGTGCGTTCGCGTGTCCGTGACCGATGTCGTGCTCAGTCTTGAGGAGCGCCACCATCTCCATATGCTTCTCGAGCTTCGCCGCCGTCAGGACCTTCATCCACGCATCGATCGGCTTGCCGTAGGTCTTCTCGATCGACGGAAAGTAGGACGCGGGTCCCTTCACCGGTTGGGCCATGGCGGTGTGCCTCGTGTCACGCTGGTGGGTGGCGGGGGTCGGTGATGATCGTCACGTCGGCGACGATGTGCATGCCCCGAGAAGCTACCGTGCTACGGCGACCGCGGCGAACCGATCGAGGATGGCCTGCCAGCCCTGCGCCTGCAGCTCCCGCGAGTGCACCTGCTCGGCCTCGAATCGCACCTCCACATCGACGCCACCGGACACCGCTGTGAAGGTGACATCGACGGAGCGCCCGTCACCGATGCGATACGCCAGGTGATCTGGAGGCGTCACGGCCTCCACCGTCCCCTCGAAGTCGAATCCCATCGAGCCGTCTCGCGCCTCCATCCGGTAGCAGAGCCGCCCGCCGGGCCGGAGATCGAGGACCGCCGCGGGGGTATGCCAATCATCCGACGCGGCATTCCATCGACAGATGTCGGCCGGGGTGGTGTACGTCGCGAAGACGTGCGCGATGTCCGCGTTCGCGATGTGGGTACGGACGACGAGGGGATCATGCATCGGCATCTCGGTTCAGCGGACGGTGACATGTTGCTTGGGCGACAGGCTCAAGTAATTGTGCATGACGCTGGTGCACCACCTCGACCAACTATTGAAACGACAGAGGGGGGACGATTGCTCGTCCCCCCTGATATACTCTAGAGATTGCACGAATTGTAACGACCAAAAATCACGTAAGTCGTTGATTGACAATGGCTGGGGCCAGAATCGAACTGGCGACACGCGGATTTTCAGTCCGCTGCTCTACCAACTGAGCTACCCAGCCGTGCCCACCAATCTAGCAACGGGCCGAGCGGGAGCCAACCCCGCCCCCACACTGGACTTGACCCGCGAACCAAGGCCCAGGAACCCGGCACCGGCACATCGCCCGTGCCGCCGACCGATTGCAGCACCTACTATTTACAGATGACCTCCCGCCTCCGCCTCAGGCGCGCACTCGCCGCCACTACGATCCTCATCGGCCTCACTGGATCCGCCGACGCCCAGGGTACCCCCCTCCGCGTCCCCGTCACAGTTGACACCCTCCCCAACGGACTGACCCTCATCGTCCACGAGGATCGATCCGTTCCCGTCGTCACCACCAACATCTGGTACCACGTCGGCTCCGGCGATGAGCGCGTCGGCCGCACCGGATTCGCGCACCTCTTCGAGCACCTGATGTTCATGGGCTCGCAACACGCGCCCTATCCACAGTTCGATCGCCTCCTCGAGGCCGCCGGCGCCGGCAACAACGGGTCCACCACCACCGATCGCACCAATTACTACGAGTCCGGCCCGGCCAATGCCCTCCCCCTGATGCTCTGGCTCGAAGCCGACCGACTCGGCTGGATGCTCGAGACGATGGACGGCGCCAAGGTCGACCTCCAGCGCGACGTCGTGAAGAACGAGCGCCGACAGAGCTACGAGAACCAACCCTACGGTCTCGCCTTCGAACAGCTCTCCGCCGCCATCTATCCCACGGGCCACCCCTACTCGTGGACGACCATCGGCTCGA
This sequence comes from Gemmatimonadota bacterium, assembly GCA_031127075.1. GTDB lineage: Bacteria > Gemmatimonadota > Gemmatimonadetes > Gemmatimonadales > Gemmatimonadaceae > Pseudogemmatithrix. Next base: position 28,872 of record JARIFA010000015.1, read on the forward strand.
TGGCCGACCTCTCCGCCGCCTCGCTCGACGACGTGAAGGATTTCTTCCGCACCTACTACGCCCCGAACAACGCCACCATCGTCGTCGCTGGTGACGTGCGCGCCGATTCGGTCCGTGCGATGGTGCGCACGATGTTCGCGGAGATCCCGCGCGGTCCCACTTTCACCCGCCCGCGCGTCGCGCCCTTCACGCTGCGCGACACCGTCGTGACGCTCGAGGACCGCGTGCAGCTGCCACGCCTCTACCTCGCCTGGCACGGTGTCCGTGAGTTCGCGCCCGACGATGCGGCCCTCGATATCGCAGCCTACATCCTCGCCGGCGCGCGCAACAGCCGCCTCACCAAGGCGCTGGTGCAGGACCGCCCCCTCGCGACGAGCGTCAACGCATTCAATGCGAGCAAGCGGCTCGACGGCGACGTGCAGATCGTCGCCACCGCACGCCCCGGTGTCCACCTCGACACCCTCCAGCGCGCGATCGACGCCGAGCTGGCCCGCCTCGCCGCGCAGGGCCCCACGGCGCGCGAGATCCGACAGGCGCTCAACAGCATCGAGGCGAGCTTCCTCAGCCGTCTCGAGCTCTCCAGCGGCAAGGCGGACCAACTCAATGCGTACTACTACGCGACCGGCTCCCCCGACTACTTCCAGAAGGACCTCGACCGCTACCGCGCCGTACGCGCCCGCGATGTGCAGCGCGTCGTCCGCACCTACCTGCGCAGCGGCCGCGTCACCCTAAGCGTCGTCCCGCAGGGGCGCACCACACTCGCCGCCACCGCGAGGGCCACCCGATGAGCCGCGTCCACACACCCCACCACCTCGCGGTCGCTGTGCTCTCGACGATCGCCGCCCTCAGTGCGCCCACCACGAGCACGGCGCAGCCGACGACCCAAGCCTTCGACCGCACGCGACCGCCGGCGCTCGGCGCCGCTCCGACCCTGACCGTCCCGCGTGTGCAGTCAGGGACGCTCGCCAACGGCCCAGTCATCCGGCTCGTCGAACAGCGCGAACTCCCGCTCGTCCAGATCATCCTCTCCGTCGCCGGTGGCGCCCGTCTCGACCGCGACGACCCCGGTCTCGTCTCCTTCCTCGCGAACCTCCTCGACGAAGGCGCCGGCGCCCGCGATGCCAACGCCCTGCAGGGCGAACTCGCCTTCCTCGGCGCCTCGCTCTCCACCGGCGCCTCGTGGGATGCGACCACCATCTCGCTCAAGGTCTCCCGCCGCAATCTCGACGCCGCCCTCGATCTGATGGCCGATGTCGTCCTCCGCCCGACCTTCGCCGCGACCGAGGTGAATCGCCAGCGCGACCTCCGGCTCGCCGCACTCCTCCAGCAGCGGGACCAGCCCGCCGCGCTCGCGGGTCTCGCCGTCGCGCAGACCCTCTTCCCTGAGGGGCATCCCTACCGCCGCAGCGCCTCCGGCGATTCCACCGCCACCACACGTCTCGACTCAGCTGCGGTCCGCGCGGCATACCAGGGCGCGATCCGCCCCGAACGCGCCGCCTTCTACGTGGTCGGTGACATCACCCTCGACGAGGCGCGCACCGCGCTCGAACGCCGCTTCGGCGCCTGGCGCGCCACGGGCGAGGAGCGCCGTCCGGCCCCAGTCCTCGTCTCCACACAGCGCGCGTCGGGCGTGCGCCTCATCCTGGTCGACAAGCCGGGCGCCGCGCAATCGGTCATCAATGTGGTGGCGCCTGGCGTCGAGCGCACCACCGGCGACCACGCCGCCATCGAGGTGATGAACACCATCCTCGGGGGCTCCTTCTCCTCGCGCCTGAATACGCTGCTCCGCGAGACGAAGGGCTACACCTACGGCATCTCGTCGGGGTTCGCGTACCGTCCGCTCCCCGGGCCCTTCACGGTCTCCACCGCGGTCCGCACCGATGTCACCGACAGTTCGCTCGTCGACATCTTCCGCGAGCTCCGCACCATCCGCGACACGCCGGTGTCAGACGCCGAACTCGATCGCGCGAAGGCGTACCTCGGGCTCGCGGTCCCCGGTGATCTCGAGACGGTCGGCCAGGTGGCCTCGGAGGTCGCGACACTCGCGCTCTGGAACCTCCCGATCGACTACCTCACCGAGTACGTACAGCGCGTGGGGCAGGTGAGCGCGGCCGACGTCCAGCGCGTTGCGCGCGCCTTCGTCCCGGCGGAGCATGCTTGGGTCATCGTCGTCGGGGATCTCGCGAAGATCCGGGCGCCAATCGAGCGCCTCGGACTCGGCACGGTCACGGTGCGCGAGGTGGGGTCGCTCACACGCTGATCTCGCCTGGCCGCAGGCTCTGGCGGGACGGGGCGGGACCACCGCGGTGGTCCCGCCCCGTCGTCATCACGCCGGCTTCTTGTACTCCGCCGAGATGATCGACTTCAGCCCGCCGCGCACATTGAAGTCGCCGACGATCTTCATCGAGCGCGGCTGTGCCGTCGCCACGAGGTCGTCGAGGATGCGGTTCACCACGCGCTCGTAGAAGATGCCGTCGTTCCGGAAGCTCCAGAGATAGAGCTTGAGGCTCTTCAGCTCGAGGCAGACGACGTCCGGCACGTAGGTGATGTTGATCGTGGCGAAGTCCGGTGCGCCGCCCTTGAGCAGGGCGAGCTCCGCCGCGTCGGTCTCGATCCCGCCAAGCGGGCAGAGCGACGTGAACTCCGGCGTCGTCATGAAGATCTCATAGTCCCGGTCCGCGTACGGGTTCGGGAAGGTCTCGAGCAGTTCGGGCTGTGGCATCGGTGAGGACTCAGCGGTCGCGCAGTCGGCGCGAGTGATCGTCGAGGACGCGGCGTTCCTCGTCGGTGAGATGATCGATCCCCTCAGCGGAGATCTTGTCGAGGATCGCGTCGATGGTCGGCGGTGGTGGAGCCGCCGGTGTGTCCGCGACCGGACGCTCCACGCTCGCCGATGCCGCACGCGAGGCCTGCTGTGGTGCCGTCCGCCGGTCGTCGGGCTCCGACTCCGGACGCGATGCCGTGGTCGCACTCGGTGCGGTATCGTCGACGTCGGCCGGTCGCCGCGTGACGACCCGACGCCCGCCACGAGGCATCAGGAACCAGACCGCCGCGAGGCCGCCGAGATGGGCGAGGAATCCTGGCCCACCCTCGAGGCCGGTCAGCGTCAGGATCGCGGCGACGAGTGCGGTCAGCCAGCGGCCGCGCACAGGGAATCGTCCGAAGACGAGATGCGCATCATCGCCCCAGCGGGCGGTGTACGCGCCGAGTACTGCGTACGCCGCGGAAGACGCCCCGAGCCAGGCGCCGCTCGATCCGGTGAGGAGGTGCGCGGTCCACCCGGTCAGCGTCGCGAGCGCGAGGAGCCGACCATAGCGCATCGCCGTGAAGGCGCGTTCGAGGCGGAGCCCGAAGAGCCCGATGACGTACAGGTTGAGGAGCAGCAGCGGGAGATCCGGCTGCACCCACGGATGGGTGAGCAGCGTCCACCACCGTCCCAGCGCCGGCGCGTCGCGCGTGAACGCGGCCCACGCCTGCAGTTCGGCCGGCACCACCGCCGTCCACTGCACCATCTGAACGAAGGCGAGGGCGAGGAGGAGCCGGAGCGTCATCACGTCGGTTATCGCGCCACGGCGAGCGCGATCCGCTCGCAGAGCGTCGGGAAGTCCATCCCCATCGCCGCGGCGGCCTGCGGCACGAGGCTCGTCCCCGTCATCCCGGGGAGCGTGTTCGCCTCGAGGCAGAAGAGCCCATCGGTGGGATGCAGCCGGAAGTCGATGCGTGCACACCCGGCGAGCTTCAGCGCGCGATACGCCGCCATCGCCTGACGCTGGGCGGCATCACGCACGTCATCCGGGATCGCGGCGGGGAAGATCTCCTCCGCCATCCCCGGGGTGTACTTGCACTCGTAGTCGTAGAGCTCGTGCTTGGGGATGATCTCCCCCACCGGCATCGGGGCGTCGGCGAGCACCCCCACCGTGAGCTCGCGCCCGGGCACGAACGCCTCGAGCATCACTTCGTCGTCATGGTGGAATGCTTCGGTGACGGCGGGCGCGAGCTGCGCCGCCGCCTTCACCACGGTGAGGCCGACGGTGCTGCCCTGCTTGGAGGGCTTCACGACGAGCGGGAGTCCGAGCGCGGCGATCATCTCCTCGGTGAACGCCGGTGCGGTCCAGTCCGTGCCGTCCCCGGTCCGGACCATCCGCCACTCGGCGGTCGGCACCCCCGCCGCACGGAAGAGCTGCTTGGAAAGGTCCTTGTCCATCGCGAGTGCGCTCGCGAGGTGGCCGCTCCCGGTGTAGCGCACCCCGGCGAGGTCGAAGAGCGCCTGGATGGTGCCATCCTCTCCCGCCCCGCCGTGCAATGCCATCCACACCACCTCCGCGGCGCGTGCGTCGGGCAGGATCGCGAGGGGATCGGCGCCTGGATCCGCCGTCGTCACATCGTGCCCTTTCTGACGGAGCGCGTCGGCGACGCGCGTGCCGCTCGCGAGGGAGACCTCGCGTTCCGCGGAGGCGCCGCCGAGGAGGACGAGGATCCGCATCGTCAGCGCGCCATCAGGAACTGCAGGAGGTCGCTGCGCGTGATGATCCCCTGCACCGTGCCGTGGTCGCGCACGAGGAGCGCGGGGTTGTTGCGGCCGAGGAGTTTCACCGCCGCGTCGGCCGGCATCCCCGCGTCGACGACAGGGAAGGGCGCATCCATCACGTCGCTCACGGTGCGCTCGAGCACCTTGCTGTCCTCGAGGCCACGCACGCTGAGGATATGCTCGCTCACCGAGCCGACGCAGTTGGTGCCGTCCATCACCGGGAGCTGCGAGATGTCGTGGAGGCTCATCAGCCCGAGCGCCTGCCGCACGGAAGCGCCGGGCGCGGTGCTGACGATCGCGGGCGCGGCACCGGTCTTGGCGCCGAGGAGCTGGCCGAGCGTCGCCTTCTCGGGCTCGAGCAGCTGGTTCTCGCGCATCCACTCGTCGTTGAAGACCTTGGAGAGGTAGCGCTCGCCGGTGTCACAGAGGACGGTGACGACGCAGGCATCGGGGTCGTTGATGCGCCGGGCCACGGAGAGGGCGGCGTGGGCGATCAGGCCGGCGGATCCGCCGACGAAGATCCCCTCCTCACGGGTGAGGCGTCGGGCCATCGTGAAGGCATCGCGGTCGCTGACGGTGATGTAATCGTCGATGACACTGAGATCGAGCGCGCCAGGGACCTTGTCCTGTCCGATTCCCTCGACTTTATACGGAGCTCCCTGAGGCTTATTTGCGCCATTAGAGCGCCACACTTCGGCCAGAATCGAGCCAACTGGATCAGCGCCGACAATTTGAATATTCGGGTTCTGCTCCTTCAGGTACTTCCCCGTCCCACTGATCGTCCCACCCGTCCCCGCCCCCGCGACGAAGTGCGTGATCCGACCCTCCGTCTGCTCCCAGAGCTCCGGGCCCGTCGAGGCGTAGTGCGCCGCGGGGTTCGTCAGGTTGTAGAACTGGTTCGCGAGCACCGCGTTCGGCGTCTCCGTCGCGATCCGCTTCGCCATCGACGTGTAGCTGTCCGGATGCTCCGGCGGCACCGCCGTCGGCGTGATGATCACCTCGGCGCCGAACGCCTTCAGCAGCCGCACCTTCTCCTGCGACATCTTGTCCGGCATCGTGAAGATGCACTTGTAGCCCTTCAGTGCCGCCGCGATCGCGAGCCCCACGCCGGTGTTGCCGCTCGTCCCCTCGACGATCGTGCCCCCCGGCTTCAATTCACCGGACCGCTCGAACGCCTCGATCATCGGGAGCCCGATACGGTCCTTCACACTCCCGCCCGGGTTGAAGAACTCCGCCTTCCCGTAGACCGGCGTGCGGATCCCCTGCGCCACCCGCGTCAACCGGATGAGCGGGGTCCAGGCGATCGTCTCGAGGACGTTCGCATAGGGTCGGCGATGTCGCGGATGCTCGGGCATGGCGATCTCGAGAGGAGAGGAAGGGCGAAAGCTAGCCGTGACGTCCCGCGCGCGCGGCGGCGGCGAGCTCGGCGAGTAGGGTGAGCGCCTGCATCGGCGTGAGGCTGTCGGGGTCGAGGCCACGGAGGCGCTCGGCGATGGGATCGGGAGCCCCGACAAAGAGCCCGAGTTGGTCCGCCGGCGCGCGCTCGGACGGCTCCGCCGGCGCACGACCACCGCGACGCGACGCGCCCGCACGCGCAGGAGGGACCGCGGCGGGATCCCCGTCGACGGTCGGAGCGACCTGCTCCTGCTCGAGATGCCAAAGCAGGTCGCGTGCCCGCGCGATCACCGGGGTCGGGAGCCCCGCCAGACGACCGACCTCGATCCCGTACGACCGGTCCGCGCCGCCCGGCTGCAACCGATGCAGGAAGAGGATCTGGTCCCCGACCTCGCGCACCGCGACGTTCGCGTTACGCACACCCGAGAGCCGGTCGGCGAGCTGCGTGAGCTCGTGATAGTGCGTCGCGAACATGGTGCAACACCCCACCTGGTCGTGCAGGTGCTCCGTCACCGCCCACGCGATCGAGAGGCCGTCCCACGTCGCGGTGCCACGTCCGATCTCGTCGAGCAGCACCAGGCTCCGCGCTGTCGCCGTATGCAGGATGGCACTGGTCTCCGCCATCTCCACCATAAACGTCGACTGACCGCGCACGAGATTGTCGCTCGCGCCGACGCGCGTGAAGACGCGGTCTGTCACCCCCACACGCGCCGCACTCGCCGGGACGAAGCTCCCCATCTGCGCCATCAGCACGAGCAGCCCGATCTGTCGGAGGATCGTGCTCTTGCCGGCCATGTTCGGCCCGGTGAGGATGATCATCCGCGCCTCGGGCGAGAAGGTCACGTCGTTCGGCACGAACTGGTCGCGCGGCATCATCCGCTCCACCACCGGATGTCGCCCGCGCACGATCTCGAGCCCCGGGACGTCATCCACCGTCGGCCGCACATAGCCCTCCTGCGCCGCCACCTCCGCGAGCGCCGCGAGCACATCGAGCTGCGCACAGCGCCGCGCGATCCCCTGCAGCCGCGTCACCTGCGCCCCCACCCGCGCGCGCAGCCCCTCGACCAGCTCGCGCTCGAGCGTCTCCATCCGCTCGGTGGCGTGGAGCACCTTCTCCTCGAACGCCTTCAAGGCCGGCGTGATGTAGCGCTCGGCCCCCGTCAGCGTCTGCCGACGCTGGTAGTCGACCGGCACGAGGTCACGGTTCGCGTTCGTGATCTCGATGTAATAGCCGAACACCCGGTTGTAGCCGACCTTGAGCGAGGCGATCCCGGTCCGCGCCCGCTCCTCCGCCTGCAGCGCGGCGATCGCGTCCTTCCCGCCGGATGCGATGGCGCGCAGCTCGTCGAGCGTCGCATCCACACCCGGCGCGACGGTCTCGCCGTCGCCGTACGCGAGGGGTGGCCGCGTGACGATGGTCCGCTGCAATTCGGCCGCGAGCTCCGCCGCATCGTCCCACGCCCCCACCACCTCGGCGAGCACGCCGGCGCCGCCCGCCGGCACCGCTCGCCGCACCACCGGCAGGCGCGCCAGTGAATCGCCGAGGGCGCGGAGATCGCGCGGCGTCGCGCGCAGCGCGGCGGTGCGTCCGGCGAGCCGCTCGATGTCGCGCACCCCATCCAACGCCTCACAGAGTGCCGCGCGCGCGAGGCCGTCCTCGACGAGGGCCGTCACGGCGTCCAGCCGCGCGGTGATCGCCGCGACCTCGGTCAACGGCGCGAGGATCCATTGCCGCAACAGCCGCGCGCCCATCGGCGTCTGCGTGCGGTCGAGGACGCCCAGGAGGGTGCCGGTGGTATCGCCGCTCGCGCGGAGCGACTCCACGAGTTCAAGGTTGCGGCGCGTCATCTCGTCGAGCGGCATCGTGCCGCCGGGGCGTTCCACCACCGGCCGTGCGAGATGCGGGACGCCGCCGGGCTGGAGTTCCTTCAGGTAGCGGAGCAACGCGCCGGCGGCGCCGACCGCCAGGTCATCCTCGGGACCGATGCCGAACCCCTCAAGCGAGCGCACGCCGAAGTGCTGCGCCAGGCCGTCCATCGCCAACGCGGGCTCGAACTCCCACCCCTCGCGCGGGGTGACGAGCGCCTCACTCCCATCGACGAGCGGTCGGAGCGTCTCCCCGAGCGCACCCGTCGGGACGACGAGCTCGCGTGGCGCGAGGCGCGCGAGCGCCGCCTCCGCATCCGCTCGGCGGCAGCGCACGAGCCGGAGCTCACCGGTCGAGAGATCCACTGCGGCGATACCGACCTCGCTCACCGCCCCCGGAGTCGCCGCGCTCGCGCTGACGGCGCAGAGCCAGGTGTTGCGCGCCGCGTCGAGGAGATCGTCGGCGAAGGCGGCCCCCGGCGTCACCGTCTCGATCACCGCGCGCTTCACGATCCCCTTCGCGAGCTTGGGATCCTCCATCTGCTCGCAGATCGCGACGCGATGCCCCTGCTGGACGAGGCGGCGCAGATATTCGGGCGCCGCCTTCACCGGCACTCCTGCGAGCGGCACTTCGGCCGCACCGCCGTTGTTCCGTGAGGTCAGGGTGAGGTCGAGCGCACGCGCGGCGACCTCGGCGTCCTCGTAGAACATCTCGTAGAAGTCGCCCATCCGGAAAAACAGGATGGCGTTGGGGTGCCGCGCCTTGATCTCGCGGTACTGCGCCATCAGCGGGGTCGCGGCGCCGCTCATCGTGTGGGTGCCTCGGTCACAAAGGTCGAGGCGCCGGTGCGGCGGGTGTGCGCACTGGCGGCGGTCTCCGCCTCCACGCGCGACGTGAACCGGCCGAAGCGCACTTTGAAAGGGTATGAGCCACCGAGCACCTCATCGACGCGCACGCCCGTGAGGCTCGGACCGAGCCGCCGTACGACGGCGGTGGCCTGATCGCGCGTCGCATAGGCACCGAGCTGGACCGTCCACTCCACGGCGGGCGCCGTGCCTCGAGGCGTCGTGGGGACAGGCGCCGCGGGGACAGGCGCCGATGCGGGGCGAGGTTCGGTCACCGGTGCAGTCGCCGCGCTCGTGGTGTCCGCGGGCGTCGCCTCGAGATTCGCGCAGCTGATCAGCAGGACCTCATAGCGGGTGAGGAGGTCCGTCGCCTCGCGCGGCGCGCGCGGATCGCGCGCCGCACGACCGAGCCGCGCGCGCCCGTCACGCAGAATCGGGCAGGCCGTCACGGCCTCGCCACGTTCCAGGAGGAGCCGCCCATGCCAGAGCGCCGCTTCGGCGCGCGCCGGTGCCTCGGGCGTCTCGCGCGCGAGCCGTTCGAGATACTGTTCCGCCGCCGCCCGATCCCCGCGCGCGAGCTCCCCCTGCGCGAGCCGCAGCATCGCCTCACCGGCGAGCGCGCTCCCGTCGAACTCGAGCATCAATCGGAGGTAATCCTGCTGTGCCGCATCCCACGATTCCGCGAGCGTCGCGCGCCAAAAGAGGATCGTCGCCTCATCGGGCGAGCCCGGGGTGACGCGCGCAAGCACGGAGTCCACCACCGAGCGACCCACCGCCCCGGCGCCCTCGTTCACGAGGCGGCGCGCGCGCGCGACCGCGCTGTCAAGCGCCGGGGTCGATGCGGATTGGGCGGCCACCGGGGCGGCGACCGGCAGGCACAGCGACACGAGCAGCGCCGCCACCGAGGCCCACGAGCGAATCCCCGGCCAGGCCACTCGATACGCCCGAGGGCGCACACCGGGCCTCATGGTCGCGCCGGACACGAGCACCCTCACGCCGCGCCCCGCGCCGGCCGCGCGGCCTTCGGCACCGCGGCGAGGCCCAGGACGAGCGACCGCAACAACTGCGCCTCGCTCGAGACCTTGGTGTCTTTCATCGCGCGATCGGCCTGCCGCAGTTGCTCGAGGCCGCGATCGATATCGGCAGCGGACCACCGGCTGAGGTGTCGGGCCCAGCACTTCACCGCGTCGCCCCAGGATTGTCCGGTGTAGGCACCACCGGATCCTTTGAGGAACGCGAAGAACTCGCTTTCGAGTCGCTGCGCCGGCAGGCCGCGCGCGCGCGCCGCGAGCCCCCATCCGATGGCGAGGGTCTGTGTCGCGAGCGCCATCACGAGCGTCACGCCACTCGACTTCGGTTGCGCGAGCGCATCCTCCACGAGGGTGAGCGCGGTCGCCGTGTCACGCCGCGCGACGGCGTCGAGGAAATCGCCCACCGTGTGGCCCGGCCGCACCCCGGTCACCGCCTCCACCGCCGCGGTGTCGATCGGCGCGCCGGCGGTATACGCCACGAGCTTGCGCAGTTCGCCGTCGAGGAGCGAGAGGTCGCTCCCGCCGTAGGCGGCGAGGAGCGTCGCCGCCTCGGGGAGGATCGTCCCGCCACAGACGGTCGTCGTCTGGTGCACGATCCACTTCACGAGGTCCTCGCCCTCGAGCGCACGGAACTCCACGACATTGGCCGCCGCGGTCCAGGGCGCCGCCGGGGCGTCCCCCGCGGGCAGGACGAGCAGGAGCACCGTCTCCGCGGCGGGCTGCGTGAGATACGTGAGGAGCCGTGGCTGCACCGCCTTCTTCAGGGCGCCGGGATCCCGCAACACCACCACGCGGCGCTCGGCGAGCATCGGCAACGCATCGAGCGCCCCGGCGAGTCGGCCGGCGTCACACTCCCCGCCGCGCAGCACCTCGAGATTGAAGTCTCGCGTGCCCGCGTCCGTCGCCGCCTCGATGACGCGACGCACCCAGAGATCTTTGAGGTGGTCGTCGGCGCCGTGGAAGACGTAGACCGGAGCGAGTGGCCCCTTCGCGACGGCCCCCTTGAACGCGGTCATCGACAGGGTCGGCATCACCCGGAATATAGCGCCGGAACGACGACGCCCCTCCGGTTGCCCGGAGGGGCGCGTCCCACGCTCCGTCGGTGATCGTCGCGACCCCTTTCGAGGCCGGACCCCCCTTCACCTAGCGAAGCGCAGGCTCGATGATCTCCGCAAACGCCCCGCGCGCCCGGTTCAGCCGCGACTTCACGGTGCCGAGGTTGCACTGGGTGAGGTCGGCGATCTCCTCGTACGACCGGCCTTCCAACTCCCGCATCACGAACACCTGCCGGTGGTGCACCGGGAGCTGTGCGACGGTCGCCTCGACCAACTCGCGCACGTGCCGCTTCCGGAAGAGGTCGTCAGGTCGCGAGGTGGTGTCCTCGAACTCGAGTGGACGGTCCTCGTCGTCCTGATCCGCGCTCAGCGCCTGATAGAGCACGATGGGGTTCCGCCCACGGTTCCGGAGCTCGTTCTTCGCGAGGTTCGACGCGATCGTGTAGATCCAGGTCGAGAACTTCTTCGTCCGGTCGAACCGCGCGAGATGGCGGTGCACCCGAATGAAAGCCTCCTGCACGAGGTCCTCGGC
>JARIFA010000016.1 GCA_031127075.1 Gemmatimonadota bacterium
GGGGGGGCGCGCGGGCCCGCCGCCGCGGGGATCTCTGTCCCCATCGTCAGCATCGGCTCGACCCCGACGGCCTCCCACGTCGACGATCTCGCCGGAGTGCACGAGGTGCGCACGGGGAACTATGTGTTCTACGATGGCATGCAGGTGGCCATCGGGTCCTGTGGTCCGGAGGACGTGGCGCTCACCGTCCTCGCGGCGGTGGTGCATCGTGATCGGGCCCGCGGGAAGGTGATCCTTGATGCGGGGGCGATTGCCCTGAGCAAGGATGCCGGGATCGCCGATGCGGACGGGGTGACCCACTTCGGGCGTCTCGTGACGTTCGAGGGAGAGGATTTCGGATTGCGGGTGACGGGGCTCTCGCAGGAGCATGGGTGGGTCCAGGTGGCGGACCCCGCCCTCTTGGACCGACTGCCGGTCGGGGCCCGGGTCCGGGTGCTCGCCAACCATTCCTGCCTCACGGCGGCGCAGTTTCCGCACTACGAGGTCTGTGACGGCACGCGGGTCGTCGATCGATGGGTGAACCATCGCGGGTGGTGAGCGGCCTCGAGTGAACGTTTCGTCTCCGGTCCTCGTACGGCAGTTCGTGACCTCGTCCCGATCCTTCGTCGCCACGGCACTCGGGGTCCTCCTCCTCGCGGGGCCTTCCACCGGCCGTGCGCAGGCCGCGAGTCCCGAGACGCCCGCCACGCGCGCCGTCCGCACCGAGGGCCCGATCCTCCTCGACGGGCGCGATGACGACGCGGTGTGGCGTGTCGCCCCCGTCACCGACGACTTCCATCAGTTCGCACCGGCTGAGGCGGCTCCGGCGCGCTTCCGCACCGCATTCCAGGTCGCGTACGACGACCGGATGCTCTACGTGTTCGTGCGGATGTACGACCCGCACCCCGATTCGCTCGTCGCCCTCCTGAGCCGGCGCGACGTCCGCACCCCGTCGGAGTGGATCAAGGTCGTGATCGACGGCTATCACGATCGGCGCAGCGGCATGCAGTTCATGGTGAATCCCGTCGGCGTGAAGCGTGACGCGAACATCACCAACGACGTGGTCGAGGACGGCGCGTGGGACGCGGTCTGGGACGCCGCCACCCGCATCGATTCGCTCGGGTGGACGGCGGAGTACGCGATCCCCTTCAGTCAGCTCCGCTTCCAGCCGGGGGAGGCGCTCGTCTTCGGCTTCGGCGTCTGGCGTGATGACGTCCGGCACGGGGAGCGCGACAGCTGGCCCGTGTATCGCCCGTCGCGCCAGACCTTCGCCTCCCAGCTGGGCGATCTCGTCGGTATCGAGGGGATTGGCGGACAGCGCCGCCTCGAGGTGATGCCGTATGTCGTCACCAAGAACGTGACGCAGCCGATCGCGGGGGGCGGCTGGCGGCATCCGCAACAGCAGGCCGCGGGGCTCGACTTCAAGGCGGGGCTCGGGCCGAACATCACCCTCGATGCCACCCTGAACCCTGATTTCGGGCAGGTGGAGGCCGATCCCGCGGTGTTGAACCTGAGCGCTTTCGAGATCCGGTTCGAGGAGCGGCGTCCCTTCTTTCAGGAGGGCGGGAATCTCTTCCGCTGCGGCGGGCCGTGCGAGGGGATCTTCTACACCCGGCGCCTCGGTCGCGCGCCGCAGCTGCGCGGAGCCGTGACCGATCCAGTCGCGAGCACAATCGACGCCGCGGCGAAGCTCACCGGGCGGCTACCGAACGGGCTCCAGTTCGGCCTCGTCGGCGTCTCCTCGGCGCGCGAGGTGGGGGCCAGCGGGACGACGATCGAACCGCGCACCCGTGCCGTCGTGGCGCGCGTGATCCAGGACTTCCGCGAGGGGCGATCGCAGATCGGGACGATGCTCACGGGACTCGTCCGCGACCTCGACGACGTGACGCGACCGCTCCTCCGCCGTGATGCGTATACGGCGCTGTTCCAGGGCTATCACCGGTTCGCGGAGCGCTGGGAGGTCTCGGGGTATGCCGGGCGCGTCCTGACGCACGGGAGCGAGACCGCGATGGCGCGGACCCAGCTCAGCAGCGTGCACTACGCCCAACGCCCGGGTGGCGAGCTCGCCTTCGATCCGACCCGCACCTCGCTCACCGGCGGGTCGACCTCGGCCTCGATCCGCCGCTACGCCGGGCGCGTCCGCTGGGAGACGACGACCCGCTACGCCGAACCCGGGACCGAACTGAACGACCTCGGCTTGGTGGTCCTGGTCAACGACGCGATGCTGCGGAACCAGCTCTCGTTGGTCTCCGTGCGGCCGTCGTCCTGGTATCGTCGCGGGCAGCTCACCTTCAGCACCGAGCAGCATTGGACGACGGGTGGGCTCCCGTCGGGGGCGTCGGTGGCGGTGCGGGGGAACGGGGAGCTGACGAACTTCTGGGGCATCGAGTCGTACGCGACGGCGTGGAACCTCGGCGAGACCTATTGCATCAGCTGTGCACGCGGTGGGCCCGCGCTTCGCGTGTCGCCGAGCGCACTGATGACCGTCGGCGTCGGCGGCGACATCCGGAAGGCGCTGCGCCCCGAGGTGGGGCTCACCGTCTCCGGCGGCGATGAGGGGCGGTCGTGGCAAGCCACCATCGAGGGCGGCGTGAACGGTCGCATCGGGACCCGGACCTCGCTCGAGTTCGGCGTGCAGTACGAGCGGCGGCGGAACGACACGCAGCCCTACGCCAACTATGGCGCGGCGCTGAGCGATACGACGCACTTCACCTTCGCCCGTCTCGATCAGACCACGTTGGCGATGGTGGCGCGGGCGAACGTGACGGTCACGCCGACGTTGAGCCTGCAGCTGTACGCGCAGCCCTTCGTGGCGAGCGGCGCCTTCGCCGATTGGCGCGAGCTCGCGGATCCGACGGCCCCCGTCTACGCCGATCGCTTCCGTCCGTTCGCCCGGGCGGGGTCGTCGCTGCAGGGCTACAACGCGAAGCAGTTCAACTCGACGATGGTGCTCCGCTGGGAGTATCGCCTCGGTTCGACGCTCTTCCTCGTCTGGCAACAGGGGCGTGCTGATGGGCGAGACCCCGGCACCTTCGAGGTCACGCGCGACCTCCGCCGCCTCTTCGCGACGCACCCGGACAACACGGTGCTGGTGAAGTTCTCCTACTGGATGACGCCCTGAGCCCTCGCGCGCCCTCCCGGCGAAGCGCATCTTCCCGCGCATGGCTCCTCTCCCCGACACCACGCGTGACGCCCGCCGCGTGATCCTCGCGTCGTCCCTCGGCACCGTCTTCGAGTGGTACGATTTCTATCTTTACGGGTCGCTCGCCGGCATCATCAGCACCCAGTTCTTCTCCGGGGTGAACCCGACTGCGGGGTTCATCTTCGCCCTCCTCGCCTTCGCCGCCGGGTTCGCGGTGCGTCCCTTCGGCGCCCTCGTCTTCGGTCGGCTCGGTGACCTCGTCGGGCGGAAGCACACCTTCCTCGTCACCATCCTCATCATGGGGGCCTCGACCTTCGTCGTCGGGGTGCTGCCCTCGTACGCGCAGATCGGGATCGCGGCACCCGTGATCCTGATCCTCCTGCGCCTGCTCCAGGGCCTGGCGCTCGGCGGTGAATACGGTGGAGCCGCCACCTATGTCGCGGAGCATGCCCCGCCGGGTGAGCGGGGGAGCTATACGTCGTGGATCCAGACGACGGCCACGATGGGACTCTTCCTCTCGCTCCTCGTCATCACGCTCTGCCGCGTGACGCTCGGCGAGGCGACCTTCGCGGCGTGGGGCTGGCGCATCCCCTTCCTCGTCTCGCTGGTGCTCCTCGGCATCTCGGTCTGGATCCGGCTCGCGCTCGAGGAGTCACCCGTCTTCAAGGCGATGAAGGCCGAAGGGACGCACTCGAAGGCGCCGCTCCGCGAATCGTTCGGCGAGTGGCGGAACCTCCGCGTCGTGCTGATCGCGCTCTTCGGGCTCACCGCCGGGCAGGCGGTGGTCTGGTACACGGGGCAGTTCTACACGCTCTTCTTCCTCACGCAGACGCTGAAGGTCGACCTCCAGACGTCGAACGTGCTCGTCGCCATCTCCCTCCTCCTCGCGACGCCCTTCTTCGTGGTCTTCGGTCGGCTCTCGGACCGCATCGGCCGGAAGCCGATCATCCTCGCCGGCTGCCTGCTCGCCGCGCTCACGTACTTCCCGCTCTTCCGCGCGCTGACGCACTTCGCCAATCCCGCGCTGGAGGCAGCGCAGGAACGCGCGCCGGTCGTGGTGGCCGCCGATCCGACCGAGTGTTCGGTGCAGTTCAATCCCGTGGGGACGAGCACCTTCACCTCGAGCTGCGACGTCGCGAAGGCGGCGCTCGTGAAGCGCGGCGTCCCGTACACCAACGAGGCCGCGACCGGGGCTGCGACGATCCGCGTGGGGACGGTCGAGATCCCGTCGTACGACGCGACCGCTGCCGACGCCCGGCAGAAGACGGGGTTCGACGAGGAGCTCGCCGCCGCCCTCGATGCCGCGGCGTACCCGAAGGCCGCCGATCCGGCCGGCATCAACCGTCCGATGGTCGTGCTGGTGCTCTGGGTGCTCGTGCTCTACGTGACGCTCGTCTATGGCCCGATCGCGGCGATGCTCGTCGAGATGTTCCCGACGCGGATCCGCTATACGTCGATGTCGCTCCCATACCACCTCGGAAACGGCTGGTTCGGCGGCTTCCTGCCGACGACCGCCTTCGCCATCGTCGCGTCGACGGGCGACATCTACTCCGGGCTCTGGTATCCGGTGATCATCGCCTCGGCGACCTTCGTCATCGGCTGGCTCTTCGTTCGCGAGACGAAGGACGTCGACCTCCACGACGGCTGACCTCGCGACGCGGGCGGGGCGGTGCGTGGCCCCGATGATGGCGTGGTGAGGCCCACGCCGCCCGGTCAGCGCAGCGTCGGATCTCGGTAGGTGTCGCGCCCGCCCATCACGGTCAGCACCGGCCGGGCGCGCGTGAACGTCGCGAGCGTCGCGTCGAGGATGTCGTCGGAGAGCACCACGAGGTCCGCCAGCATCCCCGGGGCGAGCGTCCCGATCTCCCGTTCGCGGAAGGCGGCGTAGGCGGCGTCGCGGGTGTAGTGCCGGAGCGCGGCCTCCACGCCGATGCGGTGCTGCGGCTCCCACCCGCCCGCCGGGGTGCCGTCGGCGAGCTGCCGGAAGACCGCCATCTGCATCCCGAGGATCGGGCTCATCGGGAAGACGGGATAGTCGCTGCCGAAGGCCTGCACCGCGCCCGCGTCGTCGAGCGCCTTGAATGGCATCGCGCGCGCGGCGCGCTCGGGACCGAGGAGCGGCACATAGTTCTGCAACGCGGTCGGGTCCGGCGTGGCGAAGACCGCCTGCGTCGACGCGATCACGCCGAGCGCTCGGAAGCGCGGGAGGTCCGAGGGGTCGGGGACCTCGAGGTGCTCGATGCGAGGGCGGCGGTCCCGCGGCCCGTTGCGGCGCGCCACCGCCTCGTACGCATCCAGCGCCTGCCGGATCGCCGCATCGCCGATCGCGTGGAGCTCCACCTGCATACCGGCGCTGTCGTAGCGCGCGATGGTCGCGACGAGGGTGTCGAGCGACCAGCGGGGGAGTCCCGTCCCGCCGCCGACGGCGTAGGGGGCGAGCATCGCGGCGGAGCGGGCGTCGACGGTCCCGTCGAGCATCCCCTTCGCGATGCCGTGCCGGAGCAGTGGCCCCCGATCGCGATCGCGACGCGCGGTCCATTCGGCGAGGGCGGAGTCGCTCGGGAGCGGGACGAAGGGGACCGCGATACGGAACCGCGTCAGCAGCGTGCCCTCGGCGAGCGCCCGCGCGAACGCCTCCTCCTCCGCCTCGTTGAGGCCGTTGGCCACCTGCAGGGCGGTGAGCCCGTCGCGGGCCGCCGCAGCCATCGTCGCCTGCAGCGCGGCGTAGACCTCGTCCGCGTTCGGGGCCGGAATCCGTTCTTTCACCGGCCACGCGGCCGTCTCGCGCAGGAGTCCCGTCGGCGTCCCGTCACGGGTGCGGTCGATCGCGCCGCCAGCGGGCGCGACGGTCGTTCGGTCGATGCCCGCCAGCCGGAGCGCGACACGGTTCGCGATCGCCTGATGCCCGTCGCGGTCGACGAGCAACACGGGACGGTCAGGGAAGGCGGCGTCGATCGCCGCGCTCGTCGCCGTGTTCGCCTCGAACATGTCCGGGGTCCATCCGCGCCCGGTGACCCAGGCGTCCGGTGGCAGCGTCGCGGCGAAGGCCTGCAGGCGCGCGACGATTGAATCGACGGTCGGCGCGCCGGTGAGGTCGGCGTCGCGACGTGCCGGCAGATGCCAGTGCGCGTCGTGGAAGCCCGGGACGACGCGTCGTCCCCCGAGGTTCTCGACGCGGGTCGTCTCGCCAGCCAGCGCCTCGATCTCCGCGTCGTATCCGACCGCGATGATCGTGTCGCCGCGGATCGCGAGCGCCGTTGCGGCGGGGCGGGCGGAGTCGCCGGTCCAGACGAGGCCGTTGAGGAGGATCCGGTCCGGCGGCGGGAGGTCCGGACCACAGGCGCTCGTGAGGAGGAGCGCGACGAGGGGGAGGGCGGCGTGCCGCACGCGGGGGAGGAGGCGCATATCTACTGACCTACGACGTGGGACCCTGACCCGCAAGCGGCGCTCTCGCGGCACGAGCCCCCGAGCCCGACATTCCCGGGATGACTCCCTTTCCGCGCCGTCCCCTCGTCCGGCTCTTCCTCGCCTTCGACCTTGTCGTGGTCGCCTACCTCGCGTTCTGGCCGGTGCCGATCGATCCGGTGGCGTGGGAGGCGCCGGTGGATGCCGGCTACGTCGGCGCGTTCGCGGCGGATAGCGCACTCGTGGGCGCGGAGCCGGTGCCGCTGGGCGATCACTCGGGGCCCGAGAGCGTGGCGCGTGACGCCGCGGGACGGATCTACGCGGCGACCCGCGACGGCGCCATCGTCCGACTCGACGCCGAGGGGCAGAACCCGGTCGTCTGGGCGCGCACCGACGGGCGACCGCTCGGGCTCGCCTTCGGCACCGATGGCCTGCTCTACGTCGCTGACGGGATCCGCGGACTGCTCGCCATCGACACGACGGGGCAGGTGACGGTTCTCGCGACCGAGGCGGAGGGGCGCCCCTTCGGCTTCGCCGATGACCTCGACGTCGCGCCCGACGGCCGCGTCTACTTCAGTGACGCCTCGAGCAAGTTCACCGTGGCGGCGCGTGCGGACGCCGCCGCCAGTACGCTTGATGTCCTCGAGCACGGCGGCCACGGTCGGCTCCTCGAGTGGGACCCGGTCACGCGGCAGGTACGGGTCGTCGCGGCGGGGCTCCAGTTCGCCAACGGCGTGGCACTCACCGCCGATGGCCGGGCGGTGCTGCTCACGGAGACGGGGGCGTATCGCATCCTGCACGTGGAGGTCCAGGGCCCCGGGCGTGGCACCGTCACGCCGATCCTCGAGAACCTCCCCGGCTTCCCCGACAACATCTCGCGCGACGCCGAGGGGCGCTTTTGGATCGCACTCTTCGCCCCGCGGAAGGCGATCGTCGACCGGCTCGCGCGATACCCCGCGCTCCGGAAGGTGATCGTGCGCATCCCGGCGGCGCTGCAGCCGAAGCCCGCGCGGTACGCGCATCTCATCGCGATCGACGAGACGGGGCGCGTCCTCGATGACCGACAGGACCCCGTCGGCGGCTACGCGCCGATCACCGACGTGCTCGCGACGGATCGCTGGCTCTATCTGGGCAGTCTCTCCGAACCGACGCTCGCCCGCGTCCCGCGCTGACTCAGCTGGGCGCGCGCTCCTCGAGCCACTCGTCGAGGTACGCGAAGACGGGCGCGGGATCGACGGCGTTGAATATCTCGTGGTAGAGGCCGCCGAAACTCTTCGCGCGGACGACGTGTGGCGGCGCCTGCATCGCGAACTTCGCGCTCCCGGCCGGGTCGACGAGGTGATCCTCCAGCGCCCACATCAGGAGCGTCGGGACCGGCCACTGCCGCGCCTGAGCGATCACCTCGCCGCCGCCCGCCAGCACCGCGCGCGCGAGCCGCGGCGTGATCCGGTCGTGCACCAGCGGGTCCGCTTTGTAGGCGGCCACCACCGCGGCGCTTTTGGAGATTTTGTCGGGCTGCACGCCGTTGTGCACGGCAAGGCCGGGGAAGAGCGCGGACCCGATGACCAGCTGGAGCCGCTGCACGAGATTCGTCTTCACCGCGAGCGCGGGCGAGGAGAGGATCAGTCCGTCCACGGGCCGATACCGGCGCGCCACCACCTGCGCTGCGATCTGTCCCCCCATGCTGTGGCCGAGCAGGAAGAACCGGTTCTGCGGATGCGCGCGACGGACGACGTCCATCACGAGCGTGAGGTCGTCGAGGTGGTCGTCGGCCCGACGGACCGCGCCACGGCGCCCCTCGGACTTCCCGTGCCCCCGGAGGTCATACGTGACACAGTCGAAGCCCTGCTTTGTCAGGTGCATCGCGAGCTTCACGTATCGCCCCGCGTGTTCGCCGAGTCCGTGCACCACCAGCACCGTGCCCCGCGGGCGGCCCGTACGCTTCCACCACCGCACCATCAGGGTGGTGCCGTCGCGCGTGGAGATCTTCTCGGGGGTCGTCGACATGCGCGGGGGGTGGCGGGCGGCGGGCGAGGGTCAGAACTTCCGACACTCTCCGAGAAACATATGACCGCGACGGAAGCTCCCGCCACGAACTCGACCCCGATCGACGCCCCGATCGACGCCCCGATCGACGCCCCGATCCTCGTCTACGACGGGGATTGCGCGTTCTGCGCACGGTCGGTGCAGTTCATCCTGCGCTTCGACCGTCGCCGCACCGTCCGCTTCGCCGCGCGTGACGGGGGGCACGGCAGGGCGGTGCGCACACGCCATCCGGCGTTGGCGTCCGTCGATTCGTTGCTCTGGGTGGAGGCGCGCGGAGCGGGGGAGCTCGTTCGGACGCACGCCGATGCCGCCCTCGCCGTGGCACGCTACCTCGGTGGGATCTGGGCGGTGCTCGCCGCGTTCGGCGGGGTCGTGCCGCGCCCGGTGCGCGATGCCGTGTATCGGTTCATCGCACGGAACCGCCATCGTCTCGGCGGTGGGGCAGCGGCCTGCGTCGTCTTCACGCCTGAGGAACGCGCCCGGACCCTCGACTGAGGCGTCGGGTGCGCGTGAAGCGCGCCGGGCACCACCTGTCGCGTGACGATCGACGGCGCGACGGGGGGCGCCCTCAGTTCGACAGCGCTGCGTAGTCTTCGGGGGTGTCGATGTCGCGCAGCGCGTCGGCAGGCCAGTCGTGCACGTCGGCCTCGCTGAAGTGCGCACGAACGACGGCCTTCCCGCACCCTTCGCCGGTCCAAGCGAGCAGTTCGGGCCAGAGCGCCCGCCGGAAGAGGAGCGGCGGCGCCGGCACGTCACCATAGCGCGAGACCTGCAACGGCGCTGTGCCCGTCGCATCGGCGCACACGAGCGCGGCGACCATCGGCGCGGTGACGTGGACCATATCCGCCAGCAGCACCACGGTGGACGCGACCTCCGCTCCCAGTGCCCGGAGTCCGGCGTGCAACGAGGCGCTCGTCGGGGCCGTCGGGTCCGTGACACGCACGCAGTGCACGTCGAGTCCGTCGAGCGCCGCTTCGACCGCGTCAGCGTCGTGCCCGGTGACGACCACGAGCGGCGCACAGCCCGACGCGCGCATCACCTCCGCGGCGCGACGCACCATCGGCACCCCATCCACGGGGAGCAGCTGCTTCGTGCGGCCCATCCGCGTCGCGGCGCCCGCGGCGAGGAGGATCCCCGCGACGACGCGGGGCGCGTCGGTCGGCTCAGCCGACATCGGCGTGGATCGGGGCGACGCGGTCCCGCAACGAGCGCGGGGCCCGCCCGCTGCGCACGGCGAGGATCTCGGCGATGACGGCGAGCGCCACCTGTTCGGCCCCATCCGTCCCGATGTCGAGTCCCACGGGGCCGAAGAGCCGCGTGCGGTCGAACGGTCCGGTCGCCTCGAGTCGCGCGACGATGCGGTCCGTCCGCTGCCGCGGGCCCAGGAGACCGAGGTAGCGCGCCGGACTCGCCCGGAGCGCGTCGAGATAGTCGGTGTCGTCGCCGAAGTGGTGCGTCATCACGACCGCTGCGTCGTCGGCGTCGAGGGCAAGGCGCGCGCCGAGCGCGTCCGCCGTCGCCTCGAGGCGACGGATCGGGTCGGGGAACCGCGCCGCGGTGAGGAGCCCCGGGCGGCGGTCGACGACGGTCACGCGGAACCCCACGAGTTCCCCGAGGCGGGCGAGGGGGATCGCGTCGTCCCCCGCACTGACGATGACGAGCCGCGGTGCCGGCTCGTGCACCTCGATGAAGCGTGCGATCGCGCCGTCATCCTCGAGCCGCGTGCCGCTGGCACGCAGCGCCTCGGCGGCCGTCCCGGTGACGACCGCGAACCCGGTGACGCGGTGCGCCGCCATCGTGGTCATCGTCACGAACGGCGCTTCGGCGGCGAGCGCGGCCTGCATCGTGACGCGCGCCTCCGCGAGCGGCTCGATGAGGAGCTCGACCTCGCCCTCGCAGCCCACGCCCAGGTCCCACGCGGCGATCTCGTCAGCACCGCCGCAGTAGGACCGCCGCTCCGAGACCCCGGTGGCGAGGACCTGTCGCGCGACCTCGCGCACATCCCCCTCGAGACACCCGCCGCTCACATTCCCCACGTGCGTGTCGTCCTCGAACACGACGAGCTTGGCGCCCGGATGACGGTACGCCGAGCCCCGCACGCGGATCACCGTGGCGAGCGCGGCGCGCCGGCCCGGCGCGCACGCGGTCGCGAGCGCGGCATAGACCTGCCGCGTCTCGAGCCATCCCTTCACGCGGTCAGCTCCAGCGCAGGTCGTGCCGCGAGAGCGGGAGCGAACGCACTCGCTTGCCCGTGGCGGCGAAGATCGCGTTGCAGAGGGCCGGGATCACCGGCGGGAGCGCGGGCTCCCCCATCCCGGTGGGCGGGTAGTCCGTGATGCGGAAGTGCACCTCGACCGGCGGGACCTCGGTGATGCGCAGCAGCTCGAACTCGTCGAAGTTCGACTGTACGACGCGACCCCCGTCCACGGTGATCTCCTGCCGCAGCGCCTCGCTGATGCCATCGAGCACGGCGCCCTGCACCTGCGCCATCGCGCCGCTTGGGTTGATGATCTGGCTCCCGACGTCGCCGGCGACCCAGACCTTTCCGATCTTCAGCTCACCCGACGGGCTCACCGAGGCCTCGACCACTTCGGCGAAGTAGCCACGATGGCTGTAGTGGAAGCCGACGCCCATCCCGGTGCCGCGCGGGAGGCGGCGCGTGCCCCACCCCGACTTCTCCGCGACCAGTGCGAGGACGCCGCGCATCCGCTCGGCGACCAGCGCTGGCGCCTGCGGGCCGGTGGTGGGCGCGGAGGCCGCCTGCGCGAGCAGGTCCATCCGGAACGCGATGGGATCCTTCCCCGCGGCGAGCGCGAGCTCGTCGAGGAAGGAGTGGAAGACGAAGGCGATGGCGTTGCTCGTCGGCGCACGCAGCGGCCCGGTGGGGACGCCGAGCGGCATCGTCGAGACGCCGAGCGAGTAGTTCGGGACGAAGGCGGCGGGGAACTCCGAGGGCGAGAGCGAGGCGGAGTTCGCGAAGCTCTCGCCCTCGCCGAACGTCACGAAGTGGTTCTGCCAGGCGACGATCTTCCCCTGCGCATCGACGCCCGCCTTCAGGCCATGCCAGCCGGCGGGGCGATAGAAGTCGTGCTGCATATCGTCTTCGCGGGTCCAGGTGAGTTTCACCGGGACGTTCGCGAGCTTGGCGATCGCCGCCGCCTCGACCATGTAGTCGTTCGTGAGGCGCCGTCCGAAGCCGCCGCCGCCGCGCACCATGTGGATGTCGATCGCCGTCGGGGCGATGCCGAGGGTCGTGGCGACGAGCTGGCGTCCCGGCTGCGGGTTCTGCGACGAGGTCCAGAGGGTCATTCGGCCGTCGGCCCAGTGCGCGGTGCACCCCTGCGGTTCGAGCGGGGCGTGCGCGAGGAACGGATAGGCATAGCGCGCCTCGACGACCTTCGCGGCGCCGGCGAAGGCGGCCGCCACGTCGCCGTCGGTGCGCAGCACGCGCTGCGGGGCGCCGGCGAGGAGCGTCTCCGCCCGCGCGGCGTAGCCCGTCGAGGACTGTGTCGCCGTCGGATGGTCGGCCCAGGTCACGCGGAGTCGCTTCCGCGCCGAGCGCGCGTGCCACCAGGTGTCGGCGACGATCGCGACGCCGGGGACGAGGCCCTGCAGGTTCGTCGTCCCCTCGACCACGAAGGCGTGGGTGACGCCGGGGAGCGCGAGGATCTCGTCGAGATTCGCGCTCGCGACCTTCGCGCCGAAGACGGGCGCCTTCTCGTAGATCGCGTGCTTCATCCCCGGGACGGTGACGTCGATCGAGAAGAGCGGCTGCCCGGTGACGATCTTCGTGTTGTCGACGCCGGGAATCGACGTTCCGATGATCGCGAAGTCCTTCGCGGCCTTGAGCGGCACCGTCGCCGGGTCGGGAACCGGGAGGGCGGCCGCACGCGTGGCGAGTTCCCCGTAGGGGAGCGTCCGGCGCGACGCCCGATGGTGGACGGCGCCATCGGCCGTCGTGAGCTCCGCCGCCGGCACGTTCAACGCCTGCGCCGCCGCGGCGATCAGCATCTGGCGTCCCACGGCGCCGGCCCGGCGCAGCGGTTCCCAGTTCATCGGGGTCGCCGTGCTCCCGCCGGCGAACTGCCGGCCGTAGCGCGCCTCATCCGCCATCGCCTGCTCGACGGTCACGCTCGCCCAGGCGACATCGAGCTCCTCGGCCACGAGCATCGGGAGCATCGTGCGCACCCCCTGTCCGACCTCCGGGTTCTTGGCGAGGATCGTGATCGCCCCCGTGGGGGTGATGCGGATGAACGCGTTCGGGGCGAAGGCGGTGGCCGGCTGCATCGCGCCGAGCGCGGCGACGCCGTCGAGGTCGACCATCGTGGAGAGCAGGAGCCCGCCGCCCGCGAGGGCGGAGACGCGGAGGAAGTCGCGACGATCGGTGGTCATCGGCTCACTCCCGTCCGGCGCGCATCGCGGCGGCGCGCTTGATGCCGTCGCGGATGCGGTGATAGGTGGCGCAGCGGCAGAGGTTGCCGTACATCGCCGCGTCGATGTCGGCATCGGTGGGGTTCGGCGTGTTCGCGAGCAGCTCCGCCGCCTGCATCAGCTGGCCGGCCTGGCAGTAGCCGCACTGCGGGACGTCGAGCTCCTGCCACGCCTGCTGCAGGGGGTGATTCCCGTCGGGGGAGAGGCCCTCGATCGTCGTCACGCGCCGGCCCTGCACCGCGCTCGCCGGCACCTGGCAGGAGCGGGTCGCCGAGCCGTTCACATGGACGGTGCAGGCACCACAGAGCGCCGCGCCGCAGCCGTACTTCGTCCCTTTGAGGTCGAGCACGTCGCGCAGGATCCAGAGGAGCGGCATGTCGGCGGGCACGTCGACGGTGCGCGCGCTGCCGTTGACGGTGAAGGTGACCTTCATGGGCGGGTCCTCCGATAGGTCCCGGTGGTGAGCGGGGCGGTGAGGTGGCTGGGGAAGCGTTCGGCGGTGCGGACGGTCGTCGAATCGAGCGCGAGCAGCGCGATCGCACGCGGGGCGCGGAGCGTCGACGTCAGCGTGTAGGTGTCAGCCGCGGCGATCCACGTGCCGCGGTCGACGAGGGTCTCGGTGCGGTCGAGCACACCGCTGAGGAAGACGCGCATCCAGGCGCGCTGCTCCCAGCGTCCCGTGGTATCGATCGTGATGGCGGCGGAGTCGAGGATGATCTGTTCGAGCACGACGCCGATCCCGCGCGCGGAGACGGTCGCGGGGAGCGTTGTGTCGTTCACCGCGTGGAGATACCAGGTCGCCCCGGCGACGGTCGGGGGGGTCGAGGGCAGGAGCACCTGCTCCCCGGTGCAGGCGAGGCCGGCGGCGCAGAGCAGGAGCGCGAGGGAGCGGCGGGTCGAAGCCATGGCGGAGCGGGCGAGGGACGGGCGGCGGCGCAGGTCGCCGTGCAGATCACCCTCGAATCTCACCCTGACACGGACGTCGGGCAAACTCGGGGCGCGATTGGCAGAGCCGGCTCCTACATTACGCTCGCCGCGTATGCCTGTTCCCGCGCTCGACGTCCCCCTCCTGCCGCGCCCCTGGGGTGCCGCCCTCACGGCGGCGCTCGTCGTCGTGAATCTCGTCGCGAGCCTGCACGCGATCCTCCGGAAGCGCGACGTGCGGGCCGCGACGGGGTGGACCGGCCTCATCTGGCTCGTGCCCGGGATCGGCGTCCTCCTCTACACCACCCTCGGGCTGAACCGCATCAAGCGCCGCGCGAGCCTGATGCACCGGGCCCGTCGCCGCGCCCCGCTCACCACCACGGGGCAGCTCCGCATCGCGCGGGCACGCGGGCAGGCCCTCGCCGACCCCCAGCTCCACGGCCTCGCCACCCTCGCCGAGGCCGTCGCCGATCGACCGGCGCTGAGCGGGAACGGGGTGGCGCTCCTCCGGAACGGGGATGAGGCCTATCCGGCGATGCTCGAGGCGATCGCCGGCGCACGGCACACGATCGGGCTCTCGACCTACATCTTCGGCGACGATGCCGCGGGCCAGCCGTTCATCGAGGCGCTCGCCGCCGCGGTCCGCCGCGGCGTCGAGGTCCGCGTCCTCGTCGACGGCGTCGGGGCGCGCTACAGCTGGCCGCCGGCGCACCGCGCCCTCCGCGCCGCCGGCGTCCCCACCGCGCTCTTCCTCGCCGGCCTCCGCGACGCGGGGCTCGGCTTCTTCAACCTCCGCACGCATCGCAAGATCCTCACGGTGGATGGCCGCGTCGCCTTCACCGGCGGGATCAACATCCAGGCGCGGAACGTGCACGCCGCCCACCCGACGCGGGCCATCCAAGACCTGCATTTCCGGCTCGATGGCCCCATCGTCGCGCAGGTGCAGGACGCGTTCGCCGAGGACTGGGCGTTCACGACCGATGAATTCCTCGAGGGCACGGGGTGGTATCCCCGGCTCGAGGAGGGAGGAGACACGGTCGCGCGCGTCATCACCGACGGCCCCGACGGCGACCTCGAGGTGCTGCACACCATCCTCCTCGGCGCCCTCGCGATGGCCCGTGAGTCGGTGCGGATCGTCACCCCCTACTTCCTCCCCGATCAGAGCCTCATCGCCGCCCTCGGCGTCGCGGCCCGTCGCGGCGTGCAGGTGGACATCGTCCTCCCGTCGCGCGGGAACATCCCGCCGGTGCAGTGGGCCGCTGCGGCCCAGCTCTGGCAGGTGCTCCGCCCCGGCTGTCGCGTCTTCTTCACCCCGCCGCCGTTCGACCACAGCAAGGTGATGGTCGTCGATCGCCGATGGGCGCTGATCGGCTCCACCAACTGGGATCCGCGGAGCCTGCGCCTGAACTTCGAGCTCGATGTCGAGCTCTACTGCCCCCGCTGCGCGGCGGCGCTCGACGACCTCGTCGCCGACCGCATCGCGCGCGCGCGCCAGACCTCCCTCGCGGAGCTCGACGGGCGTCCGGTCCTGCTCAAGGTGCGCGACGGGATCGCGCGGCTCTTCTCACCCTATCTGTAGCGCTGCCGCCGGTCGGCGGCGTGCGGTCGTGGGTCAGGCCGCGGCCGACCAGCAGACGATCACCGCGACGAGCACCCCGAAGGCGACCTTCACCGCCGCCGCGACGACACGTCCGACGAGGGCGCCCCACGCCACGCGTCCGGCGCGGACCTCATCGCCGTGCACCGAGTACTCGGCCGCGAGCGCGCCGGCGAAGGCGCCGAGGAAGGAGCCGACGAGGGAGCCGAGCAACGGGACCGGGACGCCGACGATCGCGCCGACGAGCCCGCCGGCCAGCGCCCCCCAGGCCGCCCGCGATGAGCCGCCCGTCCGCGTCGTCGCTCGCATCGAGACGGCGAACTCGAGCATCTCCGCCACCGCGGCGAGCGAGGTGGCCACACCGAGCGCCACCCAGGTGAGTCCGGCGGCGGGGGCGAGCCCCTTGTAGAGCGCCGCACCGGCGAGGAAGAGCCAGGTCCCCGGGAGACCGAGGGCGGTCAGCGGGAGGGAGACGAGCGCACCGAGCGCGAGAAGGAGGACCGGGAGCATCCGAGTATCTTAGGGAATGGCCCGCCCTTTCCGCGAGACATTGGTCCGGGTGATGACCGTCCAGGTCGTCACGCTCCTCGTCCTCTGGTGGCTCCAGCGCCGGTACGGGCTCTGACGATGCAGACGCTCGATTGGGTGGTCGTTGTCGGGTATCTCGGCTACATCGTCTGGGACGGGCTCCGGCGTGCCCGCGGCACGACCGACATCGAGGGATACTTCCTCGCGAACCGTAGCTTGCCGTGGTGGGCCGTCGGCCTCTCGGTGATGGCGACGCAGCTCTCGGCGATCACCCTCGTCGGGACGACGGGGCAGGGCGCCACCGATGGCCTCCGTTTCGTCCAGTTCTACTTCGGGCTCCCGCTCGCGATGGTGCTCCTCGGCGTCACCCTCGTGCCGTTCCTGCATCGCGCGAAGGTCTACACCGCGTACGAGTATCTCGAGCGCCGCTTCGACGGGCGCACGCGGACCCTCACCAGTCTCCTCTTCCTGCTGTCGCGCGGCCTCTCGTGCGGTGCGATCATCTCCGCGCCGGCGGTCGTCCTCTCGGCGGTCCTCGGCTGGCCCCTCGCGTGGTGCGTCGCGATGATCGGCGTCCCGACGGTGTTGTACACCGTGGTGGGCGGCGTGCAGGCCGTGACGTGGGCGGACGTGAAGCAGATGGTCGTCATCGTCGGTGCCGTGGGCGCGATGGCCGTCGTGCTGATCACCCGAATCCCTGTCCCGCTCGACGATGCCCTCGCCGTCGCGGGGGCCGCCGGTCGTCTCCGCGTCTTCGACCTCTCGTTCTCGCTCGAGAATCCCTACACCCTCTGGTCGGGACTCATCGGCGGCACCTTCCTGATGCTCTCGTACTTCGGGACCGACCAGAGCCAGGTGCAGCGCTACCTCGCCGCGCGGTCGGTCGACGAGGCGCGGAGCTCGCTCCTGATGAGCGCCTACTGGAAGATCCCGCTCCAGGCGCTGATCCTCCTGCTCGGGGTGCTCGTCTTCCTGTACCACGTGTTCCAGACGGGGCCGCTCTATCACAACCCGGCCCACGAGCGCGCGATGCGTGCCGCCGCGCCGGCGACGCTCGACTCGCTCACGGGTCGCTATGCCGACGTCTCGGCGGCGCGCGCCGCCGCGGCCCGCACGATGGTGGGGGCCCGTGCAGCCGATGATCCCGCCGCGCTCGCCGACGCGACCGCCGCGTATCAGGCGCAGGAGCGTGCCGCGGATGCGCTCCGCGCCGAGGCGCTCGCGGAGGCCGGGAAGGTCGTGACCGGCCCGACGCGTGACGTGAACTACGTGATTCCGCGCTTCGTCCTCGACGTCCTTCCCGTGGGGCTGGTCGGGCTCTTCCTCGCGGCGGTGCTCGCCGCCGCGATGTCGAGCATCGCCGCGGAACTCAATTCGCTCTCGACCGCCACGATCGTCGACTTCTACCGCCGGCGGTTCGTGACGGTCGCGGATGAGGCGCATTACCTACGCGCCTCCAAGTGGGCCACGGCGCTCTGGGGCGTCTTCGCCTGCGTCATCGCGCTCTACGCCGCGACCCTCGGTTCGCTCATCGAGGTCGTAAACCGCTTCGGCTCGTTCTTCTACGGCTCCATCCTTGGCGTCTTCCTGCTCGCGATGCTGCCGCGCGCGCGGGCGCGCGGGGCGTTCGTCGGCCTGATCGCGGGGATGCTGACGGTCGGGGTGGTGAGCGTGCTCCGCCCCGAGATCGCCTTCCTCTGGCACAACGTGATCGGTGCGGTGGCCGTCGTGGCGGTCGGCCTGCTGCTCAGCGTCGGTGCGCCGGAGCATCCGGCGCCGCGCTGATGCATCTGGCGATGCGGCGGGTGCGCATCGCGATCTGGAGATGCGGGACGGAGACCCACGCCTGAAGGGCGGGCCGCCCGAAGAATATGCGGCGGCGAACGCATATCCGGCGCAAACGGTGCAAGCCTATGCGAGACGGGGATGAGATCGCGCCCCGAGGGGTAGGATGCGTCCATGACCGCCATCCGACTCATCGGCGTCCCCATGGATCTCGGCGCCTCACGCCGCGGCGTCGACATGGGGCCCTCCGCCGTCCGCTACACTGACCTCCGCGATCGGCTCGTCGCCCTCGGGCACGACGTCGAGGACGCGGGGAACGTCCCGGTCCCCTTCCGCGAGGATGCCGCGAAGGGCGCACAACGCGGCGCCCGCTACCTCGGGGCCATCACCGAGGTCTGCACCGCTGTCGCCGCCGCCACGCGCGACGCGCTCGCCGTGGGACGCACGCCGGTGGTGCTCGGTGGGGACCACGCGCTCGCGGCCGGTTCGGTGGCGGGGGCGGCCGCGCACCTCGCATCGGATGGCCGACGTCTCGGGCTCCTCTGGATCGACGCGCACGGGGACCTCAACACGCCGGGGACCTCGCGGTCGGGGAACGTCCACGGGATGCCGCTCGCGGCGATCCTCGGGCACGGCGACCGCGCGCTCGCCGGGATCGCGGGGGCGACGCCGGCGGTGCGCGCCCGTGACGTGGCGCTCATCGGGCAGCGCGACCTCGACAGCGCCGAGCGGCACCATATCACGACGTGGGGCCTCGCCACGTACACGATGCGCGCGCTCGATGAGCGCGGGGTGCGGACCGTGCTCGAAGATGCCATCGCCACAGTCACGCGCGAGACCGATGGCCTCTGGGTCTCGTTCGATATGGACGTGATCGATCCCGCCGAGGCGCCGGGGGTCGGCACCGCGGTCCCCGGCGGGATGACGTATCGCGAGGCGCATCTCGCGATGGAGATGCTGGCGGACACGGGGAAGCTCGTGGGCCTCGACATCGTCGAAGTGAACCCCGTACTCGACGAACACAATCGCACGGCCGAGATCGCGGCGGAGCTGATCCTCAGCGCGCTCGGCAAACGGATCCTCTGAGGACCGATGATGCCGACCACTCGCTATCAGCCGCCGGACTTCACGGCGCCCCATCTCGTGGCGGCGCCCCCCGCGCGCACCGCGCCCGTCACGCAGGACGGCGTGCTCCCGGATGGCTTCTTCGCGACGACGAACCTCCCGACGTATGTGAAGGGTGAGGACGGGCGCTGGACCCTCCCGCGCGAGCCACGGATGGACGGGGTGCTGGTGCGCGGTGCCGACGGCGCGTGGTGGGTGCGCGAGGGGCGCCGCGTGCGCGCCGGGGACGCCGTCGTCGTCGGGACGGCGGAGGACGGGCGCGAGGGGGTGCTTGTCCACGCGCACGGCTTCGTGGCGGAGGCCGGCCCGGGTGGCGACTTCCACTTCATGTCGAGTCAGGTCTCCCGCGAGAAGCCGATCGACTACACGGCGATCGCGCGGATGCTCGTCGAGGAGAAGCGGCGCGGCGGCTACGTGCTCTGGGTCGCGGGACCCGCCCTCGTGCATTCGCGCGCGCGCGACAACCTCGTCTGGTTCATCCGGAACGGCTATGTGCAGGCGCTGCTCGCCGGGAACGCTGTCGCCGTGCACGACATCGAGGCGGCGATCGTCGGCACGACCCTTGGGATGACGAGTCAGGGGGAGCCGACACCGGGCGGGCACGCCGCCCACATGCGGGCCATCAATGCCGTGCGTCGTGCGGGATCGATCGCGGGCGCGGTCCGTGCGGGGCGCATCACCAGCGGCATCATGCACGCCTGCGTCGTGGAGGAGGTGCCGTTCGTGCTGGGAGGCTCCATCCGCGATGATGGGCCGCTCCCCGATGTGTTCACCGATGTGGTGGAGGCGCAGGCGGCGACGCGGGCGCACACGGTGCAGGCGACGATGGCGGTGATGATCGCGACCGCGCTGCACTCGATCGCCGTGGGGAACATGCTCCCGGCGTACTACGAGGATCCGCAGCGCGGGCTCTGCGAGCTCCCGACCATCTGTGTCGACGCGAGCGAGTTCCTCGTGGGGAAACTCAAAGATCGCGGGACCCACCAGGCGGTGGGGGTCGTGACGAACGCGCAGGACTTCATGAGCATCCTGCGCGCGGCGGTGGAGCGGGAGGTCGTGGCGTGACGCGGGACGGGTCGGCGCCGCGCTCGGCGGCGACCCGTGGGGCCGGTCAGCCGACTCGCACGCCGCGCGCCGCCCACCCCTCGGCGTCGCCGTCCACCGGCTGCGCGGTGTCGACGACGATCTTCCCGCCCTCGAGGCGCACCGCGTATCGATCCAGGCTCCGCGGCGACTTGCCTTGGATGCGCGTCCCCTCGGCGCGGAAGGTGCTCTTGTGCTTCGGACAGAAGAACCGCTGCTGCGCCGGCTGCCACTGCACCATCGTGCCCTTGTGCGGGCACTCGAGGTCCGCGGCGTAGACCATCCCCTGGTGGCGGATCAGGATGACCCGGTTGGTGCGATCGATCGTCGCGCCGTCCGCCGCGGGGATGTCGTAGGTCACCGTCGCGCCCGAGACGAGCCCGGTGGCGACGGTGCGGGCCATCGCGTGCAGCGGTGCCGCGTCGCCGGCGATGGCGGTGATGGCGGCGACGGCGAGGAGCCCGTCACGAAGGAAGCTCCGCCGATCGGGGTCGGCGCAGGTGCCGCCACAGGGGTCGATGGGCTCGGCGGCAGGGAACTCGGACATCGCGGTGCTCCAGGGTGCGAGTGATGCGCGGGCATAACCTTCCGCCATTCATTCCCCGGCACAAGCTCGAGGTTCCCCGACGGGCCATCGCAGGGCGTGTTACACTTGCGGGCGTGACCGCTGACGTCGTCCCGCCCACTCCGTCGCCCGGCTCGACCGGCCCCGCGCTCGAGGCCTCGCCCGCGGGCGCGCCGCGGCGGGCGGCGCTGGCGTTCATCTTCGTCTCGCTGATCCTCGACATCGTCGCCTTCGGCATCGTGATCCCGGTGTTGCCGCAGCTGATCAAAGGATTCGTCGGCGGCGACACGCAGCGGGCCGCGCACTGGTACGGGATCTTCGGTACCACGTGGGCCGCGATGCAGTTCCTCTGCTCGCCTCTGCTCGGTGCGCTCTCCGACCGCTTCGGCCGTCGCCCGGTGCTGCTCCTCTCGATCACCGGCCTCGGACTCGACTACCTGTTGATGGCGCTCGCGCCCTCGCTCACCTGGCTCTTCATCGGGCGCGTCCTCTCGGGGATGACGGCGGCGGGCTTCGCCACCGCGACGGCCTACATCGCCGACGTCACGCCGCCGGAGCGCCGCGCTGCCTCCTTCGGTCTCGTCGGCGCCGCGTGGGGCTTCGGCTTCATCATCGGCCCCGCGCTCGGCGGCATCCTGGGCGCGTCGAACCCGCGGCTCCCCTTCTTCGTCGCCGGCGGGATCGCGCTGCTCAACGCGCTCTACGGGCTCTTCGTGCTGCCGGAGTCGCTCCCGCCGGAGCGGCGCGCGCCCTTCCGCTGGAGCCGCGCCAACCCCTTCGGTGCGCTCACCCTGCTCCGCGCGCACCGCGAGCTCATCGGTCTCGCCTCTGCGAGCCTGTTCTACGCGATCGGGCATACGGTGTTCTCGAGCGTCTTCGTGCTCTGGGCCGGCTACCAGCTCGACTGGGACGCGCGACAGGTCGGCTACGCCCTCGCGATGGTCGGCGTGCTCAACGTGGTGGTACAGGGCGGCATCGTCCGCCCCCTCGTGCAGCGCCTTGGCGAACGACGCGCCATCGCCATCGGCGCCACCGCAGGGGCGGCGGGGTTCTTCTGGTATGGCATCGCGACGAGCGAGCTCGCCTTCTGGCTGGGGGCACTCGTCTACTGCCCCGCGGGGCTCTTCAATCCCTCGCTCCTCGGCCTCATCTCGCGTCGCGTCGGCCCGTCGGAGCAGGGACAGGTCCAGGGCGCGAACAGCAGCCTCACCGGGATTGCCGGGATGATCGGCCCGGCGCTCTTCACCGCCGCGTTCTCGTCGGCGATCGCCCCCGGCGGCGCGGTGCATCTTCCCGGGATCCCGTTCCTCATCGCCGCGGCCCTTTTCGCAGCTGCGGGACTCACCGCGTGGCGCGCCTCGCGACCGACCGTTTCCGCCTGACCGGAGTGCTTCCACCCATGCCGACCGCTGTGCTCTCACCCCGACTCCTCCGCGCCGCGTTGGCGCTGATCGCCCTCACCGCGCTGCCGCTCCCCGCCCAGGGCACGGCACGTTGGCAGGAGATCGGGCGCACGGTGACCGGCAACGCCGTCTTCGTCGATCCGCGCACGATCGTCCGTGAGGGGGATCGCGTCTCCGCCAAGGTGCGGAGCACCTACGGCACGCCGTCGATGACGCCGAAGGGGCTCATCACCGCGTCGCGCGCGGATGCGACCTTCGACTGCACCCGCAAGGCGGTGCTGGTCCGCGAGACGACGATCTATCTCGATGAGAAGAAGGGGACGATCTACGAGCGGCGCGTGCCGCAGAACCCCGGCTACGGGCCCGTCTTCCGAAGCAACTTCTCCGGCGTGGCGTTGGACTACCTCTGTGCGCAGCGCCGGTGACGGCGCGCTGCCGTCACTCGCCGAGCGCGGGGTGCCGCCAGCTGTAGAGCAGGCCGAGGAGCCCGAACTGGGCGAGCGTCCCCGGGGCGAGTGAGGGCGCCTCGCCGCGGATCACCGTCAGCCAGAGGTCGAGTCCGAGCAGCGACGGGTCGAAATCGTGCTCCGTCGTGTAGTTGCCGGTGAGGTGGAAGTAGATCCCGGCCGGTGCCGCGAGGAGGAGCAACCCCATCACCACCCGGAGCGCACGGAGGCTGTGGCGACCGCCATCCCATGCGTGCCAGCCGCCGACCGCCAGTGTCGCGCCGAGTAGGGCGAAGGGGACGAACTGCGGCGGATCCTCGTAGTGCTCGAGGAGGACCAACTCGCCGATCAATCCCGCCGCGCCGAGGAGGAGGAGGGCGAGCATCCCGCGCCGGAGGAGGGCGACGACGTCGGCAGTGGTCACGGGCACCTCGGGGGTGGGGGGCAGCGCATCAGCTCAGAAGGTCCTGATGGTGATGCTGCCGTTCACCGTGGAGGCGCGCAAGTCGGGGCCGCCCGTGCCGATCCGCGCCTTCACCTTCCGCCGGCTCAGTTCGCCGTCGAGGAGCACGGGGAGCGCCGAGGTGATCTTGCCGTTGACGACGCTGAGGTCGACGTCGGCGTTCGCCGTGGGGGGAAGCTCCAGCGTGATCGACCCGTTCACCGTCGAGAACTCCACGTCGGTCGTGGCACTCGGCGTGGTGCGCGCGGTGATGCTCCCGTTCACCGTCGATGCGGAGACGGCACCCGTCGTATTCCGCGCCGTGATGCTGCCGTTGACAGTCGAGACGTCGACGTCGCCGGCGAGGCCGGTGATGGTGACCCCGCCGTTGACGGTGTGCGCATCGACGCGCGTCCCGACGGGGACCTTGATCGTCAGCTTGACCGAGACGTCGTTGTTGCGGACGCGGCTCCGACCTGAGACGATCCCCTCCGGCTCACAGCGCGCCGTCGGCCCCCAGAGCGCGCAGATGGTGAGGTCGCCGCCGTTGCCGGCCTGGCGCGCCTCGATCCGCACGGCCTCAGGGTCGCCGCGGCGCCACTTCTTCTCGGCGACGACCTCGACGGTCGTCCCCGTCCCGGGTTCCACCTCCACAGCACCATTCACGTTGTGGATGTGGACCGCTCGCCCCGCGGCGACGCTGCCGCTCCATCGCCAGCTCGTCGTCTGGGCGTGCAGCTGGGTCACGACGAGGAGCGCGGCGGCGAGGCAGAGGGCGGGGCGGAACGGGGCGGGGCGGCGCATCGGGACTCCGGGGACGGTAGGGCACGCGGTGATACTCGTCATACGACGGGGCGGCGTCCCGGGTTTCGCGGGTGCGCATCACACGGGTTCGGTTGGCACCAGCACGAGGGTGGCGATGAGCCGAGCGGTGCCGGCTCTCGAGGATGCTGCCGGGGGTGGGGCCTCATCCTCGAAGACATCAGAGATCGCCCGTAAGAAGAGGGCGTCCTCCCGGACCAGGAGGGCGGCGCGGAGCCGGCCCGTGCGGCCGGTCTCCAGACGTCCGGCGGCGCGTGCGAGCCAGCGCGCATGCTGGGATGCTGCCGCGTGCCGCTCGAGTGCGGGCATCCGCGCCACCATCGCATCGAGCCGCTGTCGCAGTCGCACGAGCTCGGGGGGCGGAACATCGGGTGCGACCGCTGTGGAACGCCACGTCGACTGCGCGAGGTACCGCACGAGCGCACGGCGTACCTCGGCGACGGCGGTGTGTGTCATCGTTGGCATCGGGGCGGCAGAGGCGGGCGTCTCGATGTCAGCGCGCGAAACGGATCCGGTCGGCGGCGCGATCGCTGGCGCGCCGGTCGATCGCACCGCGCCGATCCACCGTCGGAGCCGGCGCGGATCATCCGTCGCCTTCCACCGTCCGTCCGCGCCACGGCGGACTCCGATGAATCGCTCGCCGTCCACGGTCCGCGTGAGCGCGATTCCCCGCAGATCCCTCCCCGTCCGCACCGCCGTCCGCGTGGAGCGATCGGTGAGCGCGAGGAGTCGCACGCGCAGCAGACTGGCGTCCCCGGCATCAGCCACCGCGTCCCGACGCAGCCGTGCTTTCGTGGTGAGCCGCTGGGCGAGGCGGAGGAGTCGTGCGCATCCGGTGGGCGCGGCGAATCGATAGCAGTGGATCACCCCACCAGAACCCGCGCGCCGGATGCGGCCGAGGCGCTGTTCGAGGCGCGCTGGCGTCCACGGCAGGTCGGCGTGTACAAGCCAGCGGATCGCGGGGAGCTCGATCCCCTCCGAGAGCACGTCGCTCGCGAGGACGAGGCGGATCCCCCGCGGGTCGTCGGGGCGCCACGGACCCGCGTCGCGCTGCAGCGCCGCGACGACCTCGGCGCGCGACCATCGGCCCGCGGCCGCACGCACCCGCGCACCGGTGAGGCAGACGACACCGGGTTCCGTCCGCAGCGCCGCGTGCAGCGCCTCGATCGTCGCGCGGTGGTGGGCGAAGACGATGCCCCGCTCGGTGGGTTCCGCTGTCAGTCGCTGCCACAGCACCAGTGCGCGGAGCGACGATTCCCCCGCAATCCACGGGCCGATGCGGTCGCGCAGCGCCAGCACCGCATCGAGATGTCGACGGACGACCGCGTACGCCGCGGCGCACCAGTCGGCATCGCCGGTGCCATCGCGGTCATCCGCGCGCGTGACGCGTGTCCCTGGGGTGCCCCTCGCGATGACCGCCGCCGGTGCGTCGGGTGCACCGAGCAAGGTGGCGAACGCGAGCTGGGTCACCGAACCGTCAATCACCCACGCCCGGAGCGCCGCTTCCGTCGGGCGTCGGCCCGCCGCGAGCAGGTCGCGGATCGCCTCGCCACGCTGCACCCGCCGCCGGAGTGCCGCGTCGAGCGCGGCGAGGCTCGACTGCCACGCCATCGCCAGGGTGGTGAGGACGAGGGGCAGCGCCGCCGTGCCGGCCGTCAGCGGGAGTGGGGGTGGCAGGGCGGCGAGCGCGGTCGCGAGCCCGGGCACGTCCACCGCGCCCTCGAGCGTCCCGCCGCGTATGACGGTGGGTCGCGCCGCCGATGCACCACCGCAAATCACGCAGGCGCCGAGCGCCGCGCTGGAGAGGTGCGCCGCGCGGGGACCGAGGAAGAGGGCGAGCAGTGTGGTGCGGTCTGCGAGGCGGTTCACCACCGGCGTCGCGGAGAGGAGGAGCACGGTCCGACCGATGCACGCGGCGGCGAGCGTGCGGTATCGTCGCGTGTGTCGGGCGCGTAGCTGGTGCGCCTCGTCGACGATGAGAAGTGCCGCCGGTGGACATACGGCGCCGCGACTGACCGCCTCGAGACTCACGAAGGCGATGCCGAGGCCGGCGCGCGCAGCGAGCGTGGCCCAGTGCGTGCGGACCGCGGCTGGTGCGCAGACGACGGCACTCGGATACGTCGCGGCGACCGCAAGCGCGACGACCGTCTTCCCGGTTCCCGGTGGATCCGCGAGGAGCGCGCCCCCGACGGCGCGGCAGGAGGCGAGGAGACGCTGGACCGTCGCGACCTGGTCGGGTCGCAGGGTGAAGCCGCCCACCCGGGGCGTCACGGAGGCGACGGATGCGATGGATGTGGCGCGATGGGCCACGTCACCGACTCACCCGGCGGGGCGCAGCGCCGCGAGCGAGGCCAGCGGCACCCCGAACGCGTCGGCCACCAGCGCATCGTGACTCGTCGGATCGATCGGGCGACCCATCGCCGCGGCGCGCCCGATCGGCGCGAGGAGCGTGCGCGCGCGCGACCACTCCCGTGGGACGGGCAGCAGTGCGCAGGTCCAGCCGAGGAACCGGTGATAGCCGCCGCGCGCGGGCTCGGCGAGGCAGGCGAGCCAGCCGATCATCACGGGGGCGTTGAGCAGTGCGGCGAGCGCGTGCGCATCGGTCTCGTCGCGGGTGCGGACGACGTAGCAGCTGTTGAGAGGGACGTGCGGATCTCCGGCGGGAAGAACGCGCGCTCGCGGGGTCCGTCCGATGTCGGCCCAGACCACGCGCGGCCGGTCGGTGGCGGCGCCGTCCGTGCGGAAGAGCGCCCACCACGCGCTCGCGCGGTCGCTCCGGCGTTCGAGCGGCGCGCGCCAGCGCTCGAGCCAGCGGCGCGTACGCGGTGGGAGCGTCGAGAGGGGTCGCCCGGCGACATCGTGGGTCCAGACGACCGATTCCCCCGCCGCCAAGTCCCGCGCCTGCAGCGTCTCGCCGCGGAGCACCGGCCGCAGCGTCGCGCGCTCGACCGCGCCGTGCGCCTCGCCGCTGCGGACTGTCACCAGGTCCGGTGCCGTCAGCGCGCCCGGTGTGACGATGAAGGCGGCGTTGCATCCCGTCTTCACACCGAGTGTCGGGCGACCGAGCGCGGAGGTGGCGAGCGGGATGCCGGCCGCCCGGAGGCGATCGAAGGCGGTACGCACATCGGGCGGGAGCGTGAGCCAAGGGGCCCCGGTGGTCTCGTCGAGCGCGAGGGCATGACGTGCGAACGACCAGGTGGTCTCCTGGGCGCCATGTCGTCGCGTGCAGGTGATGCGTGGCGGTGGGTCGCCGGTGCGTCGGGCGAGGAGTGCGGCGGGATAGACCGCGGCATCGAAACCGCCGGCGTCATCCTCCCAGACATCAATGGCGAGCGGCGGCGCTTCGCGCGCGAGGAAGGCACGCACCCCACCGCCGGCGAGCGATCGCCAGAGCTTTGCGGGGAGGAGGAGCGCCACGTGCCCGTCTGGCCGCGCGAGGCGGACGCTCCGCTCCACGAAGAGGCTCGCGAGATCCACCTGCGATGCGAAGCCGCGGCCGGCGCCCGACGCGGCCGCGCCCGCCTCCCACGCCGCCGCGCGTGCCGTCTCGAACCGTGACCGCAACGACTCGCGCTCCGCCGGAGGCACGGCGTGCGGCCGCACCCAGGGAGGATTCCCGATGACGAGATCGAAGCCGCCCGCCCGCGCCGCCTCGGGGAAGTGCGTCGCGAAGGCGAAGGGGGTCGCAGCCCCCGCGCGGAGCGCTCGCAGCGTCGCTCGGGCGGTGCGGACGGCGTCGCGCAGCGTGGCGAGTGCGGCGCGTCCCGTGGCATCGACGCCGTGGCGTCGACGAAAGAGATCGGGACCGCGTGCCGCGAGGAGTCGTTCCCGACGCGCGTGCATCGCAGCGTCGAGCCGCACCTGAGCCACCGTGATCGCCGCCTCCCGCTCCGCCCGGTCGAGGAGCCGCGCCAAGGTGCGTTTCCGTGCCCCCGAGGCGCGTGCGTACTGGAGTCGCAGTCCCGTGAGTGCCGCCCCGCGGGGCGCACGGGCGCCGCCCGCCGCCTCGCCACCATCGGGTCGAATCACGCCGAACGCCGGCCCTGCGAGCGCATCCCCCTGTCGCACGTTACGGTCGAGGTTCGGGAGCGGCGGAAGCGCGGCGAGATCGGTACGCTCGTCCTCGACGACGAGCGCGAGCCAGAGCCGGAGCTGACAGAGCCAGACGGCGATTGGATCGCGGTCGATGCCGAAGAGCGAGCGGCAGAGGATCTCCCGACGAACCGTCGCGGGAGGACGATCGTCGCCCGCCGCTATCCGACGTCGGCTCAGCGAGTCGAGCGTGTGCACGAGGAAGGCGCCGGAGCCGCAGGCGGGATCGAGGACGCGCGGGAAGCCGAGCGGATCGTCCGACAACGCCGCCAGCCCACGCTCGGCGACACGCACGAGGATCGCGGGGGGCGTATAGAAGGCGCCGTGTGCACGTCGGCGTGCGCTCCCCATCAGCGATTCGAACGCGCGTCCGAGCATCTCGGGGTCCACGGCCGCCTCGCTCCATGTCGTCGCCTGTTCGCGCATCGTGAGCCGATACCGCGGGAGCAGGTCGCAGACGAAGGCGGCGATGGCGCCGTCCGGGAGGCGCAATGCACCCGCGGGCCCTTCGAGGGGGCTCCGCGCGAAGAGTCCGCCGTTGAGGAAGGGGACCGCGCCGAAGGCACGCGCCGCCGCCGCACGCCGCCGCACCGGGGTGTTGAGCGTGCCGAACATCAGCGGGTCGAGCAGTCGCGCGTGCAGCGCGCCACCGATCCGCTCCACCTGATGCCGCAGGAAGGCGCGGTCGTGGTCGAGCCACCCCTTCGCCTCGAGGAAGGCGAGGAAGAGCAGCCGCGACGTGGTCAGCAGGGCGGCGATGCGGCGCGACTCGGCGTCCGCGCGCCCGACGGCACCGTCGCCGAGTCGCACGACGAGTCCCTCGAGGTCGCGGTAGAACCGCGCCGTGAGCGCATCCCGCCCAAGGCACGCGCGCCACCGGTGATGGGTGAGCGCGTCGCCGCCGGCCGCCGCCGCGGCGAGCGCGGTGAGCGTCTCCGCATCCGAGGGGCGCCGCGTGTCGAGCGAGACGAGGAGCGCGGGAAGCGGCCCACGACCCGAGGCGTCCGGCGCGGCGATCGCACATTCCCGCGTGCCCGCGTGCCGTGCCACGACGAGCCACTCGCTCGCCGCCTGTCGACGCGCGAGCGCACGCGCGAGGGTGGGGAGCCGCTCGCGGAGCGCGGGACCCTCCGCCGTCTCGAGCAGGAGGGCGCGCCGGGCACCCTGTATCGCGACGGCGGCCTCCCACGCGCCGTCAGTCAGCCCGAGGCGGTCGCATGCCACCCGGTCGAGGCGGCGTGCCGCCGGGAATCCCAGCGGGGGGAGAAGGGTCGAGAGCGGGGCGTTCCCAGCGACTCCGGCGAGGAGCGCGGCCGCGGCGTGGGCGGTGAGCATGCGCGGAGGGTGACGCCCCCCGTCGCACGCCCCGGCATCACGCCATCGCGAGCCGCGTCACGAGACCGCGGAGCTCCGCGAACCCGGTCAGCCAATGATCGGGCGCGGTCGGCGCGAGCTGCTCGCGCGAGAAGGGCCCCCAGAGGGCGGCCGCCGTCTGCACGCCTGCCGCGCGCCCCGCACGCATGTCATGCGTCGAGTCCCCGACGAAGAGTGCGCGTTGCGGCGGGATCCCGCCAAGCGCCTCGAGTGCGTGCCAGACAGGCTCGGGTTCAGGTTTGTGGCGCGTCGTCGCATCCATTCCGACGACGGCGTGGAAGCACGGCTCGATGTCGAGGAGTCGGAGCGCCCGACGGGCGCCGACCTCGAGCTTCGACGTGACGAGCCCGATGGGATGGCCCGCCGCGTGGAGCGCGCGGACCGTCGCGACGGCACCGGGATACTCATGCGTCATCGCATCGTGGTGCGCCAACTGGTACTCGCGATACCGCGCCTTCAGGTGCACCACGTCGCCGTCACCGTCGGCCCAGCGGGCGAGCATCGCGTCGAGCGGCGTCCCGATGGCGGCGACCCATTCATCGCGCGGTGGGCGGCGCGTGCGGTCGTCGAACGCGAACTCCATCGACTGCACCAGGAGCTCGATCGAGTCGACGAGGGTCCCGTCGAGGTCGAAGAGGACGGCGAACGGGGTCACGCCCGCTCGCCGCGCGCGAGGATCACCGAGGCGGTGAGATGGCCCGTGACGTTCGTCGTCGTGCGGAACATGTCGGGGATCGTGTCGGCACCGAGCAGGATGCCGATCCCCTCGACGGGGATGCCGGCAGCCGTGAGGATCGGCACCATCACGACGATCGACCCGCCGGGGATCCCCGGGACGGAGAACGACGTGACGACCGCCGTGAGCGCGATGGTGAGGAGCTGCGCCGCGCCGAGGTCGACCCCGTAGAGACGCGCGATGAAGCAGACCCCGACGGTCTGGCCGACGCCGGCGCCGGCGCGGAAGAGCGTCGAGGCGAGTGGGACGAGCACGCTGCCGATCGCGGGCGGGAGCCGCAGGGTCTCGCGCACGCTCTCGAGCATCGCGGGGAGCGCGGCGAGCGACGATCGGGAGCTGAAGGCGATCGACTGCGCGGGGAGCGCCGCGCGCACGAACGTGGCGAGCGGGATGCGGCCGAGGGTCGCGGCGGCGGGATAGAGCACCCCCGCCACATACAGCACGCAGAGGCCCGAGACGATCACGATGTAGCCGCCGAGCGCGGCGAGCGCGGCGAGGCCGAGCTTCGCCGCGACGCCGACGGTGAGGGCGAAGACGCCGATCGGCGCGAAACGGAGGATCGCGCGCACGAGCCGGAGCGACGCGTCCATCAGACCGTCGAAGAACGCGATGACGGGGCCACGCTTCTCGGGCGCGACGCCCATCAGCGCGGCGGCGAAGGCGAGCGTGGCGACGATGAGCGGGAGCATCGCGCCGTCGGCCATCGCCTTGAACGGGTTCGCGGGCACGAGGCTGACGAGCCACTCGCCGGCGCTCGGGAGTGCCGCCGCCCCGCTCGCCGCGTCGGGGGCGCTCGCCTGCAACGCCGCGATCGCCGCGGGGTCGATCGGGATCCGCGCGAGGAGGGGTGGGCCGAGCGTCACGCCGAGCGCGGCCGCGACGCCGACGGCGACGATGAAGAGGAGCAGGGCGCGGGCGCCGAGCCGACCGACCGTCCGCTGGTCTGGGGCCGAGGCGACGCCGACGACGAGGCTCGAGACGACGAGCGGGATGACGGTCATCCGGATCGCGTTCACGAAGAGGAGCCCGAGGGGCTCGAGCGCGCCGAGGAGCCCGAGCGCCGCGGGGGCGTCGGCCCCGGCGAGCGGGAGCCCGACGGCGAAGCCGGCGACCAGCGCGAGGAG
Source organism: Gemmatimonadota bacterium (assembly GCA_031127075.1). GTDB lineage: Bacteria > Gemmatimonadota > Gemmatimonadetes > Gemmatimonadales > Gemmatimonadaceae > Pseudogemmatithrix. The sequence continues at coordinate 31,050 of JARIFA010000016.1, forward strand.
GACCTGCGAGGTGAGCGACATAGGAGGAAAGATGGCGTCCCGGGGGCGGGGTGGGTACATATGAGGCGGGTGTTAGGTGCCAGGTGCCAGGTGCCAGGTGTCAGGTGCCAGGTGTCAGGTGCCAGGTGTCAGGTGCCAGGGTCCAGATGTGAGGTGCCGCGTCGCCGAGCCTGATGCGTGGGATGCGCACACACGACCGCCTGACCCCTAATCCCTGATCCCTGACCTCCGACCCCTGAGCCCTCCTGATGAAGACCGCTTCCGACCTCATCGCCGACGCTAAGAGCCGCATCCGCCAGGTCACCGTCGCCGAGGTGCAGCAGGCGCTGACCGCCGCCGCGCCGCCGCTCGTGATCGACTGCCGCGAGCCGCAGGAGACGAACCTCGGCCGCATCCCGGGCGCGCTGGTCATCCCGCGCGGGGTCCTGGAGACGAAGATCGAAGCCGTCGCCCCGCGCGACGCCGACATCATCCTCTACTGCGCGAGCGGGAATCGCTCGGCCCTCGCCGCGGACACGATGCAGCAGATGGGGTACACGCGCGTGGCGTCGATGGCGGGCGGCTTCGGCGGCTGGGCCGCGGCGGGCGGGCCGGTCGAGTCCTGACGGCCGTGGACGCGGGCGCGCATCCCTTCGTCGCCCGCGTCACGCGCGCCCTCGCGGCGCGCCCCGGCGTCCCCGCCGGGCGGGACGGGACGTTCCGCGAGGCCGCGGTCGCGCTCGTCCTCCGTCCGATCGAGGACGACGATGCCGAGCTGCTGCTCATCCGTCGCGCCGAGCGCGCCGACGATCCGTGGAGCGGACAGATCGGGCTGCCTGGGGGCGGCGTTGATGCCACCGATCGCTCGCTCGAGCAGACCGCGATCCGCGAGACACGTGAGGAGGTCGGACTCGACCTCGACGTGCACGGCCGTGTCCTCGGGGTGCTCGATGACCTGCGGCCGCGGACGCCGCACCTGCCATCGATCATCGTGCGGCCCTTCGTGACGGTGTACACGGGGGATCCTGCCGTCACCATCAGCGACGAGGTCGCGGAGGCGCGCTGGGTGCCGCTGTCCGCGCTCCGGCGGCCCGAAGCGCGTGCGCGCACCACGGTGCGCGCGCGCGGGTTCACCTTCGAGGTCGAGGCCGTGCAGCACGGGGATTTCACCATCTGGGGGATGACCGAACGCATCCTCACGGGCTTCGAGGGGATCATCCGATGAGCGATTCGGTGCGGGATTCGCGCAGTCACCTGCCGCACGTTCTGGTCCACGACGACACGCAGTCGTGGCGCCCGCTCGTGCGCGCACTCGCCATCACCGCCGTGCTCACCGGGCTCGCCTGGATGGCCGATGGCTGGGTCTATGCTCGATGGAATGACCCACGGGTCTACGACCGCGATTGGGGACGCCTCCTCCGCGTGATGGGGTTCCTCGGTACCTGGCTCGCGCTCGCGGTGGCGATCGCGCTGCAGGAGGGCGCCGAGCCCGCGCGGCGCGCGCGCGCGCAACGTCGCGCCTCCCTGCTCTTTTGGTCAGCCGCGCTTGGTGGGATCGTCGCGGAGGTGGGAAAGCTCACGATCCGGCGTGAACGCCCGGAGCCGAACGATGGGGTGCATGCGTTTCGCGACTGGGGGGAGCGCACGTGGAGCTCCGCCGGGTTGGCGATGCCGAGCTCGCATACGCTGGTGGCGTTCGCGGGCGCGGCGATGCTCGCGCGGCTCTACCCGCGGGCGCGGTGGGTCGGGTACGTCCTCGCCACCGGGTGCGCGCTCACGCGGGTGATGGCGCGCGCACACTTTCTGAGCGATGTGGTGCTGGCGGCGGGGCTGGGGTGGATGGTGGCGTGGGGGATAGCACGGCGATTCACATCGCGATCGGCTTCTTCGGCGCCACCTTCGGATCGACCAGCGGCCGCCGCTCGCGCAGGTGCTCCTCCATCCTGAGCCGCGGCACCCCCTCCTGCATCCACTGGGGCGCCGGCTTCCCCTGCAGGAAGTGGTCGAACCACTCCTGCATCCGCATCGCGTAATCCTTCTGGTTGGCGGGGCGGGCGAGCCCGTGGTTCTCCCCGACGTACTCCAGCAGCACGACCTCCTTCCCGAGCTCGCGCAGCGTGTTGTAGTGCGTGATCCCCTGGTTGAAGTCCACCGCGCCGTCACGGTCGTTGTGGAGGATCATGAAGGGGATGTTCACGTTCTGCGCGAACCGGTTCGGCGAGTTGCGCAGGTACGCATCGGGGTTCCGCGCATAGCTGGAGCGGAAACGTCCCTGGCTCGAGATGAAGATTCCCTGGTTCGTGTTGCCGCTGTTCCAGTACACGGAGCTGAACATCGAGACCATATCCGTGAGCGGCGCGCCGGCGATTGCGGTCTTGAAGAGGTTGGTCTGCGTGGTGATGAAGCTCGTCTGGTATCCACCCCAGCTGTGCCCCTGCAGCGCGACGTTCGTGGAGTCCACGATCCCCGCGGCGATCGCGGCCTTCACCGCCGGCACCACGCACCACACCGCCGACCGGCCCGGCTCATCGAGCTGATACCGGATGTCGGGCATGAAGTACGCGTAGCCGCGCGACGTGTACACGCTCGGATTCGCGTAGCGCGTCGCGTTGGGCTGCGCGTAGGCGTGGAGCCCCTGGCTCAGCAACTCATAGATGTACGTCAGGGTGGGGTAGCGCTTGCCCTCCTCGTAGCCCGCCGGGAGGAAGAGCGCGCCCTGCATCGGGGTGTCGCTATTCTCGCACGTGTAGTCGATGAGCCGCGCCCCGGCGCTCCACGCCACCTCCGCCTGTTGCGGATTGGCGTCCGTGAGGCGCCGCTCGTTCGCGAGCCCGGCGTCGGCGACGTACCAGTCGGGGAATCGCACGAAGGTCTGCCGCGTGAACGCCCAGATCTCGGCGTCACGCGCACGGCGGAAGTCGACCTTGGCGTCCTCCCACGCGAGCACGCGCGTCCCACCACGCTGGGCATCCACCTGCATGAGCCCCTCGCGCTTGGTGCGCTCGCCATACGTCTCGACGAAGAGCGGCTTCGTGAGGTCGATCCCCTTCTCCTTCGGGTCTGCCCCCACCCGCATCTGGTAGCGGATCCCCTGCGCCTTGCCATTCCCCGTCACGTTGAGCGCCGGACCGCCCGCGACGCCGACGCGCCAGAGGTCCCAGTTGTCGCGCACGAAGAGCTGGCGCGAGTCTCGCGACCACCCGAACGGCGGCGCCACCGGCGGCTTCACGACGTTGTGGTCGTCCTCGTCGTCCCAGAAGGTGGCGGCCACGCCCTCGGTCACGCGACGCGACTGGCGCGTGGCGAACTCGTGGACGTGCCAGTGGCCGTCGTCGTACCACGCGGCCCGTTGGCCATCCGGCGCGAGGAGCGAGCGATATGGGCCGCCGGGGTTCTGCAGCCCCTTCGCGATCAGCGTCCGCTCGCCCGTGGTCGCGTCGATCGCGTAGAGATCGCGCAGCGCACGGCCGTCGACGCTCGCCTGCCGCTCGTAGGGCGTGAAGTCGGCGCCGAGCGCCCACCGGTCGCCGTCGGCGATGACGACATCGCGCACGGTGGCATCGGAGAGGCGTACCACCTTCGGCGTGGCGATGTGCCACGCCGCGAGGTAGCTGAAGCTGCGGTCCTGCGCTTCGGTCACCTGCTGCGCGCTCTGGAGCCGCGGGTCCTTCCAGTGCCAGAGGATCAGCGACGGCGTGTCCTCGTCCTGTCGGGCCGGCGCGATCTGGCCGCCCGCGCCGGCGCCCGGGGCTGGTGCGCTCGCCCCGCCCCCCACCGGTGGCGCCGTCGAGGCCGGCGGTGCGGGCCGCGGCTCCCGCAGCCCGAAGTAGATCGTCCCCTGCGCGTCGCTCCACTTGGGCATGCGGTCGGCGCTCACCATCAGGCCGGCCGGCATCCCCGCACTCTGGTCGTCGATGCTGAGCGTCACCGGCGTGCGTGAGGTGAGGCGCGCCCAGCCGAGGATCGTCGACGCGGTGTCGCGCGCGGCGGAGTCGGCGACGGAACGGATCACGGCGAGCGCATCCCCCGTGTCGGCCCAGGCGAGCCGACGGTACTGCGCCTTCGCGCCGTCGAGCGCACGCACCACACCCGTCGATAGCTCGCGCAGCTGGACGCCATTGCCGAGCTGGTCGCGCTGGTCCACGGTCCACGCCAGATAGCGGCCCGCCGCGTCGAAGGCGAACTCACCCACGCCGACGAGCGTCACGGGCGCGCCTCCCGTGAGGTCCACGAGCAGCACCGTCGACCCGCTCACCGCCGGTGCGCCGTTGCCGCCGGCCGGCGCGTCAGGAGGCATCAGCTGCACCGCGAGTACGTCGGAGCGGTCGCCCGCGAAGCGGAAGCTCCGCGCGCGCTCGAACTCCCGCTTCGCACCCGTCGTGAGGTCGATGACGCCGACCTTCGTCACGGGCGTCTTGCGGTCCCGCCGCGCCTTCCGTGCCTCCTCGGCGGTCGGATACACGGTGTAGGCCACCCACCGGTTGTTCCCCGAGATGGCCACGCCGCTCGCGCCCCCGAATCCCGCGGCAGGCTCCCCGATCGCCACGCGGGTCTCCGTCGCGCCTGCCGCGGTGCCGCGCACCACGAACTCGGCGTCCCCCTCGTTCGGGGCGAGCACGTAGGCCATCCAGCGCCCGTCATTCGAGAGCGCTGGGGTGCGGATGCCGCGCCAGGAGAGGAGGTCTTCCATCGTAAGCGGCCGCTTCGGCGCGGTCGTCGCCTGGGCGGCCGTCGCCGCGCCGCGTGCGGCGGTCGGCACCGTCGGCTGCGCCGAGACGGCGGCCGGCAGGGTCATCAGCACGGTGGCGCCGAGCCCCCTGAGGGCGGGGAACGAACGGCGGAGGAGCGACGGCACGAGCGGCATAGGGGGCCTCGGAAGGGGAAACGCGATGCTCGAATCTGCGCGCTAGCTTTCCTCCGTGCCACGCGCTGCCGCTCCCCTCACCCGCCAGGCCGAGGACTACCTCAAGGCGATCCACGCGCTCGAGCGCGTGGGCGCGGCCGCTGGGACCAGTGATATCGCCGCCCGGCTTGGGATCGCCGCCGCCAGCGTGAGTGGGATGCTCCGTCGGCTCGCACGGCTCGGCCTGGTGAGCGTCGAGCGCTACAAGGGCGCACGGCTCACACCAACGGGCCGGGCGGAGGCACTCCTCCTCATCCGTCGCCATCGCGTCATCGAGACCTACCTGGTGGAACGCCTCGGGTTCGTCGGCGACGAGGTGCACGAGGAGGCGGAACGCCTCGAGCATGCCGCCAGCGACGCCCTCATCGCGCGAATGGCCGATGCCCTCGGGCACCCGACGCTCGACCCGCACGGCGCGCCGATTCCGGCGGCACGGACGGCCGCCCACAAAGCCGCCCGCACGTCCGCCCGCACAGCCGCCCGGTAGCACTGCGGCTCGCGCAGATCGTCGTCGCGACGGGAACTTCCGGCCCCGCCGCGGCATACGTCCCGCAGTCGCACCTCTGACGATGCCCCCCGCCCCCCGACCGCTGCTCGCCGGCCTCCTCGCCGGCGTCCTGCTCCTGCCGAGCCTCCGGCCGGTGCCGCTCCGTGCGCAGACCCAAGCACCGATCCGCGTACCGGTCGCCGCGCGTCGCACGATCGCGGTCGACGAGCGGCTCGCGGCTGCCGCAGGGCTCGCGATCGGCGACACCGTCCGCCTCGCCCCGACCGCCGGATCGCTCGGCGACCTCGTGCGCATCGTCGCGATCACCCGCCGCGGCGCCGATCCCAGCGAAGTCGCGCGTAACGAGTTCAAGGTCCGGCTCCACCTCGATCACCTGCAGGCCGTGACCGGGAGCGGTGACCGCGTCGGACGCTTCGCTGTCCGATCGAGCGCCGATGCGTCGGATGAGCCGAACGCCGCCCCCGACCGGGTCGCGGCCGCCATCAATCAGGCCGCCTTCGGCTTCCGCGCGTACCCGGCGTCGGCGGTGGCCGTCGAGACCTCCTCCACCTTCCGCGTGGTCAATCGCTTCCACCGCGCGATCGGCGTCATCACCATCGTCGCGAGCGCGATCTTCCTCCTCTGCATCACGCTCCTCAAGGTCGATGAACGTCGGCGCGACGTCGGGGCGCTCCGCCTCATCGGCTGCTCGCGCGCGACGGTGCTCCGCGCGATCGTCCTCGAGGCGACCCTCGTCGCGCTCATCGGCAGCCTCCTCGGCGCCGCCCTCGGCTGGGCCGCCTCGGCGATCGTCAACTGGTACTACCAGGGCCTCTACCAGACGCCGCTGCGCTTCACTCTCGTGACACCCGGCATCGTCGGCTTCGCGGTCGTGCTTTCGCTCGGACTGGGCGTCGTGAGCGGGCTCCTCGCCGGTCGCCGGCTCGTGCGCACCGCGCCGCTCGAACTCGTCGGTCGATGATCGCCCGGCTCGCCCTCGCCGCGCTCACGCGCCGTCGCGCCCGCACCGCCCTCACCATCGCCGGCGTCGCCGTCGCCGCCGCGATGCTCCTCGATATGGTGATGCTCGGCTCCGGGATGCGGGAGAGTTTCCGGGGCTTCATCGACCAGCAGGGCTTCCAACTGCGGCTCACCCCGCGCGGCACGATGCCCTTCGACTCCGAGGCCACGGTCGGTGGCGCTGCCGCGCTCGTCACCGCGCTCCGCGCCGATCCGGACATCGCGCGCGTCGGTCCGGTGCTCGGCGGCAAGCACTTCGTCGCGGTCGATACCGGCGTGGTCGCGGGCTTCCTGCTCGGCCTCGATCCCACGGCGCAGGGCGATTACCGCCTCGAGGCGGGTCGCGACCTCGCCGCCGCCGACGAGATGGTCGTGAGCACGGCGTGGCTCGTCGCGACCGGCCGTACCCTCGGTGATACGATCCGCGTCGCGGGCGGGTACGATCCGCAACTCCGCCGCGCCACGGGGGAACGCACCCTGCGCATCGTCGGCCTCGGGCGCTTCCAGATGCTCGCCGCCTCCGACCGCGCGGCGGCGGTGCCGCTCGCCACCGCGCAGGCGATGTTCGGCGCCGACCGTGCTGACCGGGTCTCCGTCCTCCTCGTCGAGACCCGCGGGGGGGCGGATGCCGAGGCGGTCGCCCGGCGCCTCGAGGCCGGCGAACCCCGCCTCACCGCGCTCTCCACCGAAGCCGCGCTCAAGTTCGTCGACGAGCGCCTTGGCTATTTCCGGCAGCTCGCCTTCATCCTCGCCTCCGTGTCGCTCGCCGTCGGCTTCCTCCTCGTCACCACCCTCGTGACCGTCTCCGTGAACGAGCGCATCGGCGAGATCGCCGTGATGCGCGCCATCGGTGTGGCTCGCGCACGCATCGTCTCGCAGATCGTGCTCGAGGGCGTCGCGCTGTCCGTCGCCGGTGCGACCCTCGGCCTCGGCCTCGGCCTCGTCACCGCGCGCTGGCTCAACGGCATTCTCGCCACCTTCCCCGGCCTCCCGGCGGCGTTCGACTTCTTCCGCTTCGAGCCCGCCGCGGCGTTCCGCGCGCTCGGACTCCTTGTCTGCTGCGGCATCGCCGCCGGGATCTGGCCCGCCTGGCGTGCTGCGACGCTCCCGATCGCCACCACCCTACGCGAGGAGGCCGTCGCGTGACGTCCGCCGCTCCCGTCCTCAGCGCGCAGGCGATCCGCCGCGCGTATCCCCTCGCCGGCCGCTCGGTGGAGGCCGTGCGTGGGCTCTCCCTCGAGGTGATGGCCGGTGAGTGGGTCGCCGTCGTCGGGACGAGCGGCTGTGGCAAGTCGACGCTGCTGAACCTCCTCGGTGCGATCGACCGCCCGACCACCGGTCGCATCGTGATCGCGGGGCGCGATGTCTCCGCGCTCGGCGACGCCGAGGCCACGCGGTTCCGGCTCACCGGCGTCGGGTTCGTCTTCCAGCGATTCTACCTGATGCCGACGCTCACGGCCGCCGAGAACGTCGAGTTGCCGATGGCGGAGGCGCGCGTGCCACGAGCCCAGCGCGAAGCGCGGGCGCGCGAGCTCCTCGCGTACGTGGGACTCGACGGGCGTGCCGACCATCGGCCGTTCCAGCTCTCCGGCGGGGAGCAGCAGCGTGTCGCGATCGCGCGCGCGCTCGCCAATCGTCCGGCGCTCCTCCTCGCCGATGAGCCCACTGGCGAGCTCGACGCCCGAACCGGGGCCGAGATGATCGCCCTGTTCGACCGCCTTAACCGCGATGGGACGACCATCGTCACCGTCACCCACGACGAGGAGCTCGCGCAGGCGGCGCGTCGCGTCGTGCACATGAAGGATGGCGTCATCGTGGACGATGTCCTGCGACGCCCACTGGACGCGCGCGCGTGATCTGGCGTCTCGCTCTCCGGGGCCTACTCGATCGCCCGTGGCGCTCTGCCTTCCTGCTTGGCGGCTTCGGGCTCGGGGTCGGCGTCATGATCACCCTGCTCGCTATCGGCGAGGCGATGGTCGCGCAGTCGCTCGACGAGAAGCTCGTCGGCGGCGGCGACGTGACGGTGCTCCCCGAGGGGCTCGACCTCGAGGTGATGAAGACGGGTGGGGTCGGTGGGATGTTCGTCTCCATCACCAATGCGCGGTTCGTCCATCGGCAGTTGTTGGCGTCGCCGCGCCTCGCGTCGCAGGTGGCGGCCGTGGCGCCGCAGACGGATGGGGTGCTCCTCTACGTCCGGCACGCGGGTGTCGAGCATGCGGTACGCGCGATCGGGGAGCTCCCCTCGGCGACCGAGGCGGTCGGTGCCGCGCCGACCATCGTCGCCGGCGCGTGGACGGACGATGACGCGGATCGCCGATGGCTCGCGCCCACCGCGGCGGAACTGCGCCACGAGATCGACCGCTTCCATCACACGCCGGACGCGGTGCCGCCCGACGAGCG